>DATDBL010000145.1:0-100366 GCA_036524855.1 Aldersonia sp.
GGGCGCCGCGACGACGACGGAACGCCGCGTGGCGCGGGCCTTTTCGCGGCGGCGGCTCGCGTCGTAGCTGCGGCGCTCGGGTGTGCTCGACATGGTCTTGCGATGCTATCCGAATTTTATTACAGTGGTCCTGTATCTAATGTTCGGCACGGAAGAAGTCGTGATGGACGCGAAGCAACTGGCGCAGCGCAGCATCGAGATCATGGCCACGGGCACGCGGGCGGACTTCGACGCCGTCGTGCATCCCGCGGCGGTCAACCGCGAGGGCGACGCCGAACCGCCGGAGGCGCGCGGCACGGGGCCCGCGGCCTGGTATGCGACGGCGGAATGGCTGCGGGCCGCGTTCGCCGACCTCCACTACGACATCGACGACTGCGTCGTCGAAGGGGACCTGGTCGCCGTGCGGACGACGATGACCGGACGACACGTCGGCCCGTTCGTGATCTACGACGAGGACGCGGACGTGAAGCAGGCGTTCCCGCCGACCGGACGCAGCTTCGCGGTGACCCAGTCGCACTGGCTGCGGATCAGCGACGGCAAGGTGATCGAGCATCGGGCGAACCGCGACGACATGGCGATGGCCGAGCAACTCGGCTGGGTGCCGCCGTCGCCGGTCTACCTGTTCAAGATGGCCGCGGCGCGGCGGGCGGCACGCCGGTCAGCGTGACGAAGTCGCGAGCTCGGGTTTGCGCGCGGCGGCACGCTGTGCCATGCGCCGTCCGATCAGCACGAACAGCCGCGACAGCACCGGCGCCAGGAACAGCATCATGATCAGGCGCAGGAGCTGCACGCCCGCGACGAAGGTCGGGTTGGCGCCGGACGACGCGGATAGCGCCAGCACCGCCGAGAGACCGCCGGGCGTCGTCGCGAGGTAGCCCTCGAGTGAGCTCGTGCCGGTCAACCGCGCGAGCAGCACGCCGAGTCCCGCGCACGCCACACCGATGCCGACGATCAGGACGAGCGCCCACGGCAGGGCACGGCCGATCGCGGCCACCGACTCGCGGTCGAACGCGAGCCCCGCCTGCCACCCCACGATTATGAGCGCGAGCGGCAGCACGGCGTGCGGCACCGTCGCGCCGAAATCGAGACCGGTCAACTCGAGCACGGTCGCGATGGTGAGTGGCACGAGCAGCGACCCGGCGGGGATTGGTACGAACCGCGCGATCAGCAGTCCGACTGCGGCGACGCCGACGAGGAACGCGACCCCCAGGTACCAGGGCGAGCCGGCGGCGCTGGCGGTCGCGGCACCGCCGTTGGGGTCGGCGCCGAAGGCGAATACCGCGATCAGCGGCAACGTCACCACGACCACCGCGACCCGTAGGTACTGCACCACCGCGACCATGCGCTCGTCGCCACCGAGGTCGCGGGCGATCGCGACCAGGCCGCTCGCGCCACCGGCGATCAGCGACAGCGATCCCGTGATCGGGTCGACGTCGCGGTGCAGCGCCAGCAGGGCACCGGCGACGATGCTGACCAGCAGCGTGCCCAAACAGACCGCGAGCACCGGCAGCCACGAATCGCCCAGCGCCCGCAGTGTGTCGAGATGCACCATCGTGCCGATGACCACGCCGAGCGCGGCCTGCGCGATCGACACCGACCACTTGGGCACCTTCGTGGGTGCTCGCCCGGCCAGCGCCAGACCGATCGCGACCAGCAGTGAGGCGAACAACGCCGCCGATGGTGCGCCCGCGACGGTCAACAGCGACCAGACCGCTGCGGTCGCGGCGACGAGTAGCAGCCAGCGGGCGGCGGTGCGGCGGGTATCGGAGGTGGGCGTTTTCATCGATAGCAAGACTAACCTTAATAATTGCTGGATTCAAGCCGAATCACTTACTACGATGTTGAGCATGACCTTGGTTATTCCTGAGCTGCGCGTCGACGCGACCAGTGAGGCGACCCAGCTGCGGGAGTCGATGATGGCGCTTGCCAGACGGCTGCGCCGCCATCGCAGCGTTTCCGACCTCACCCCGAGCCAGCTGCAGATGCTCGGCGACATTCAGCGTTCCGGCGTGATCGTGCCCGGTGAACTCGCAGCGCGACAGAGCGTGCGGGTGCAGTCGCTGACCGGTGGGCTCAACACACTCGAGGATCGCGGCCTCATCGCGCGGCGCACCGACCCGGACGACCGTCGCCGGCAACTGATCGAACTCACCCCCGCCGCCGAGGATCTGCTGCGCCGCGACCGCGTCGAACGCGACGCCTGGCTCGAGCAAGCGCTGCACACCAACCTCACCGAACTCGAGCGCGGCGTGCTCGCGCTCGCTGCCCCGATCCTCGCGAAGCTGGCCTACAGTGACACCTGAGCTGCCCGCAGCTGTCGACACCTGAGCTGCCCGCAGCTGTCGACACCTGAGCTCCCGCTAGCCTGTCCGGGTGAGGCCGACCGTCCGGTGAACGACATCCTGACCATCCCCGCCGGCTGGGTCTACGTCGTCGTCGGCCTGATGATCTTCGCCGAGGACGCGTTGTTCATCGGCTTCGTCATCCCGGGGGAGACCGCCGCGGTGCTCGCGGGAGTGGCCGCGAGTCAGCAGACCGCGAGCCTGCCGATCGTGCTCGGCGTCGTCGTCGTCGCCGCCATCGTCGGCGATTCGGTCGGCTACCGGATCGGGGCGCACTACGGCCCGACGATCCTCGAGTTGCAGATGGTGCGCAACCGTCAGGACAAGGTCGACCGTGCGCAGGCGTTGCTCGTCGAACGCGGCGGCTGGGCGGTGTTTTTCGGCCGCTTCGTCGCGTTCTTTCGCGCCGTCGTGCCGACGATGTCCGGGATCTCGCACATGCCGTACCGCCGCTTCCTGGTCTTCAACGTTCTCGGTGGCGTCGTGTGGGGCACCGTCTTCGTGCTTGTCGGCTATCTCGCCGGCAGTTCCTACAGCGCTGCGTCCGATGCCGTGGGCCGCGACGTGGTGCTGGTCGTCGTGGTGGTAGCGGCGGTGTTGTTCGTCGCGTGGCGTGTGCGGGTGTTCCATCGTCAGCGCAGTCGATAGCGTGGAGTGGTGAACACCCCCATACGGACCGGTCCGGCGCCGTTCGCCGTCGCCGGTTCCGCCGCCGGTGCCGTGATCGCGGCGTTCGCGCTGTTGCGGATCCGCGACCCGCACGTCGCGACGTACGTCGCATGCCCGTTCCACACCGCCACCGGAATGTGGTGTCCGCTGTGCGGCGGGCTGCGGGCCGGGGCCGACCTCACCCACGGCGACGTCGTCGGGTCGCTGTCGAGCAATGCGCTGGTCGCGCCGGCTGTGGTCGTCGCGGTGTTCGCGTGGCTGGCGTGGGTCGCCGGCCGGCCGCCGCGACCCGGACGGGCAGCGGTCTGGACACTCGTCGCGGTAGCCCTCGCCTTTACGCTCGCCCGCAACACCGACTGGGGCGCCTGGTTCGCGCCGTAACGACAGGAGCACGCCATGGCCATGCAGATCTTCTCGCTGATCGTGATGATCGGCGCCCTCGTCCTGCTGATCCCGGTCGCGATCCGCGTGTTCCGCAACAAGGACAAGTAGACCCGTGAGTGGTCGAAGAGTCTCTGCACTCGTTAACCACTCACGGCTGCTGTTCGCGGAGGAAAATCTACGCATGGCCGACGAATCGCTCAAGGCGCGCGTACGGGCGAAGTTGCTTCGCCAGATCGTTGAGGACGGCGGTGAGCAGACCGAGGACGACGACGACCCACGGCTGATTGCGCTCGAGGCCGACCTCACCGCCCTCGACGAGGTCGGCGACGACGACCCGCTCGTCGAGGAACTCGCCGTCCGTTACTGGGTGCCCTAGCCGCGTGACGCGCGGCGCGGCAGTTCCGGCAGCGGCTTCGCGTGCAGCCACGCGTCCCAGAGTGGGCGCAGCGGGATGTTGGTGTAATGCGCGGCCAGGTCCGTGAACGCCTGCGTGGTCACCGACGAGTGCCGATGCCCCGCGGTCCACGAACGCAGTAGCGCGAAGAACTGTGTATCGCCGAGTTCGGTCCGCAGCGCGTGCAACGTCAACGCGCCCCGCTTGTAGAGCCGGTCGTCGAACATCAGCGCGGGACCGGGATCATCGATCTCGATGTTCTGCGGCTGCCGCGCCAGGCTCTGCCGCGCCGCGCGGGCGAGCTGCTCCGCGGTCGGCCCGCCCGAGTTCTCCGACCATAACCACTCCGCGTAGCAGGCGAATCCCTCGTGCAGCCAGATGTCGCGCCAGTAGCGGATGGTGAGGCTGTTGCCGAACCACTGATGCGCCAGCTCGTGCGCCACCAGCCGTTCCGCGCCCCGCCGGCCGTCGCAGTGGTTGGCGCCGAAGATCGACAGCGCCTGCGCCTCGACCGGGATCTCGAGCGCTTCGTCGGTGACGACGACGGTGTAGTCGGTGAACGGATACGGCCCGAAAAGCCGTTGGAACACGTCCATCATCTGCGGCTGCCGACCGAAGTCGTGGTCGAACTTGGCGCGCAGTCGCGGTGGCAGGATCGCATGCATCGGGATCGGGCCGCGGCTGACCCGGCGCGTCTCGTAGTTGCCGATCTGCACCGTCGCCAGGTAACTCGACATCGGCTCCGGTGCCTCGTACACCCACGTCGTCTGGCTGGCCTTGCGTTGCTTGCGCACGAGGGTCCCGTTCGCCACTGCGTAGAACGGGTTGTCGGTGGTGATCGAGATGCGGTAGCTCGCCTTCGAACTCGGGTGATCGTCGCACGGAAACCACGACGCGGCGCCGTTGGGCTGGCTCGCGACGATCGCGCCCTCGGTCAACTCCTCCCAGCCGACTTCGCCCCACGGCCCGCGGATCGGTTTCGGGATGCCCGCGTACTGCACGACCATCGACAGTCCGCCGCCGGCGGGGATGCGGCTCGCCGGGGTGACGGTCAGCTTGCCGCGGGCATGGCCGTACTTCGCCCGCGCGCCGTTCACCCACACCTTCGACACCGGCAGTGCCTGCGACAGGTCGAGGCTGAAGCGCTGGCGTGCCTCGGTGGTAACCGCGGTGATGGCCGCCTTGCCCATCAGCCGGTTGTTGACCACCCGGTACTGCAGGTCGAGTTCGTAGCGCGACACCCGGTAGCCGCGGTTGCCGTTCTGCGGCAGGTAGTCGTCGATCGGTTCCTCGTAGAACTTGCCGGGCATCAGGCCTTCCCGCCTCGCCCGGACCCGCTTCTTCCATCGGTCCACGGCGCGATCGGGTTGCCCTGCCAGCGCGTCGACGGCGGCACGGTGTCGCCGCGCATCACCAGCGACGCCGGCCCGACCGTCGCACCCGCGCCGATCGACGCCGCGGGCAGCGCGACGCAGTGTGGCCCCAGCGTCGCGCCGGGGCCGAGGGTCACGGTGTCCATGGCCATGATCCGATCATGGAACAGGTGCGTCTGCACGACGCAACCCCGCTCGACGGTGGCTCCGTCGCCGAGGGTCACCAGGTCGGCCTCCGGCAGCCAGTACGACTCGCACCACACCCCACGTCCGATCCTCGCGCCGAGGCCGCGCAGCCACAGGTTCATCACCGCGGTGCCCGTCGCCCCGCGCGCAAACCACGGCGCCGCAACCGTCTCGACGAACGCGTCCGAAACCTCGTTGCGCCACACGAACGACGACCAGAGCGGGTGTTCGACCTTTCGGATCCGGCCAACCACCAGCCACTTCGCCAGCACCGCGGCCAACCCCGCCACCGCCCCGGCGATCAGCAGGACCACGCCCGACGCCAGCGCGGCCGTCCAGTAGCCGACGCCCGACGCGAGCGCGGCAAGCGTGAACAGCACGCACAGCCCGATGCCGAAGGTGACGATCATCGGGACCAGCCGGCACGTTTCGACGGCGGCGCGGGCGAACTTGAGCCGCGCGGGCGGGTGGAACGTGCGCTCGAGATCGGCCTCGTTGACGGCGCGGCGCAACCGCACCGGCGGGCTGCCCAGCCACGACGAACCCGCCTTCGCCTTGGACGGCGCCGCCGACAGCACCGCCACCAGGCCGTTCTTCGGTACCCGACGCCCAGGTGCGGTCATGCCGGAGTTGCCCAGGAACGCGCGCTTGCCGATCTTGGCGCGCGCGATGTGCATCCAGCCGCCCCCGAGTTCGTAGCTCGCGATCATGGTGTCGTCGGCGAGAAATGCCCCGTCCCCGACGGTCGTGAACTTCGGCAGCAGCAGCACCGTCGACGCCTCGACGCCCTTGCCGACGTCGGCGCCGAGCAGGCGCAGCCAGATCGGGGTGAGCAGGCTCGCGTACAGCGGGAACAGGAACGTGCGGGCGGAATCCATCAGGCGTTCGGTCGCCCACACCTGCCAGCCCACCCGGCTGCGGACGGGGTGATAGCCCTCGGACACGCCGATCGAGAGCAACCGGACCGCGACGACGGTCACGAGCGCGAAGACGAACAGGCTGACCAGTGTCGCGACCGGCAGGATCGCGATCGAACGCACGAACGCCTCCCCGACCGAGGCGGTATCGCGGATCCACCAGCCGATGAGCGCGATCCCGGCGGCGAGACCGACGATCGGCAGCGCACCGAGCGCGACGGACGTGATGCCGAACACGAGGATCCAGCGGGCGGCCCGCGGCGGCGTCTCCGGAGGCCAGGCGTGCGCGGCCTTGCCGACCTTCACGGCCGGCGACCCCGCCCAGTGCTGGCCGCCCTTCACTCGGCCGAACACCGCGGACCCGGGCGCGACCTCCGCGTTCTTGCCGATCTCGGCGCCCGGCAACAGTGTCGAGCGCGAACCGACCACCGCGCCGGCTCCGACGGTGATCCGGCCGATGTGCACCTCGTCGCCGTCGATCCAGTGCCCAGACAGATCGACCTCGGGTTCGATGCAGCAGCCGTCGCCGAGGTCGAGCATCCCGGTGACCGGCGGCAGGGTGTGCAGGTCGACCCCTCGGCCGACGTGCGCACCCAACGCCCGCGCGAACGGCACCATCCACGGCGCGCCGGACAGGTTCTCCGCGCCACTGGCTTCCGAGAGTCGGAGCGCGATCCACAGCCGCAGGTGCTCCGATCCGCCGCGGGGGTAGACACCTGGTCGGAGCCCGCCGAGCAGCAGTCGCGCGCCCACGACGCAGATCGCCATCCGGCCGAGCGGGGTGATGAACAACAGGAACCCGCCGAGCGTCCACCACCAGTTCGGGGTCGGCACCCAGACGAGCGTCGTGCCGGGACCGGTCGGGGTGAGCAGGCCCAGCACTCCGGTTGCGATCGCCAGCCACGTCACCCACTGCAGTCCGGTCAGCGTCGCGAGCGGGAGCGTCGCCGCGATCTGGAGGAACTGCGCCCGTCGCGGTGTGGGTAGCACGTGCCGCTCGGTGACAGCTGCAGTGGGGGCGAAATCGTCGAGTCGCTCGGCGAGGCTGCCGAGGCGCGGATGGTCGTAGAGGTCGGCGACGGTGACCTCCGGGAACCGTTCCCGCAGCCGGGTCACGAGTTGCGCCGCAGCGAGCGACCCGCCGCCGATGTCGAAGAAGTCGTCGTCTGCCCCGGTGATCTGGGCGCCGAGGACCGAGGTCCACAGCCCGGCCACCCAACCGGCTGTGCCCGTCAGGCCGTGCTCGGCGGTCTCGGCGCCGACGCCGGCCAACGGCCACGGCAGCGCGTCGCGGTCGACCTTGCCCGACGTGCGGGTCGGTAGCTCGTCGACGAGCGCGAGCCGCGGCACCAGCGCGGCCGGTAGATGATGCGCCAACTCGGCGCGGGCGGCCTTCAGGTCGAAGCCGTCCTCGGCGACGAGGTAGCCGACGAGGATCTGGTGGCCCGCGTCCGTGCTGCGCACCGCCGCCGCGCCGCCCAGCACGCCGGGCAGGTTCTGCAGCGCCGCGTCGACCTCGCCGAGTTCGATGCGCCGCCCGCCAAGCTTCACCTGATCGTCGGCGCGACCCTGGAACACCAGCCCCGACCACTCCAGCCGCACCAGGTCGCCGCTGCGATAGGCGCGTTCCCAGCCGAGCGTGGGCATGGGCGCGTACTTCTCGGCGTCCTTCGCCGGGTCCAGGTAGCGGGCGAGTCCGACACCGCCGATCACGAGCTCGCCGATCTCACCCTCGGCGACCCGCTCGCCTACGGCATCGACGACGGCGAGGTCCCAGCCGTCGAGGGGGTGGCCGATGCTGACCGGGCCGCCCTCCATCAACGCCGCGCACGCAACCACCGTCGCCTCGGTGGGGCCGTAAGTGTTCCACACCTCGCGGTCGGTGGCGGTGAGCCGCTCGCCGAGTTCGGGCGGCACTGCCTCACCCCCGAAGATCAGCAGCCGGACGTCCTCGAGCGCCTCCGCCGGCCACATCGCGGCCAGGGTCGGGACCGTCGAGACGACGGTGACCTCCCGGGAGACCAGCCACGGGCCGAGGTCGACGCCACTGCGGACCAGCGCCCGCGGCGCCGGCACCAGGCACGCGCCGTGCCGCCAAGTCAGCCACATCTCCTCGCAGGAGGCGTCGAAGGCGACCGAGAGCCCGGCCAGCACCCTGTCATTCGGCCCGATCGGGTTGTCCTGCAGAAATATTCGAGCCTCGGCGTCGACGAACGCGGCCGCGTTGCGGTGGCTCACGGCGACCCCCTTCGGGGTGCCGGTCGAACCAGAAGTGAAGATCACCCACGCGTCGTCGTCGGGGGTGGGTCTGCGGGTTGCCCCCGAACGGCGCTCACCGATGCGAGTGATCCCGTCGGCGGTGATGATCGCGGTGACGTCGGCCTCGCCGAAGACGAGAGTGGCGCGTTCCTCGGGGTCGTCGGCGTCGACCGGCACGTACGATGCTCCCGCGGCGAGCACGGACAGGATCGCGACGTAGAGCGAGTGCGACCCGGACGGCATCCGGACGCCGACGCGGTCTCCGGCCCGCACCCCGGAGCGCTCGAGCCAGGCAACTCCCTCGTCGACGGCAGCGGCGAGTTCGGTGTACGTGAGCCGGTGCGTGCCGTCGTCGATCGCCTCCGCGTCCGGGTAGGCCTCGACGGTCGCGGCGAGGATGTCGATCAGGGTGCGCGGCGGCGGGGCGAGATCCGAGCGGAGGTACTCGTCGGCGATGTCGACCACACCGGAACCTTGCGACACCCTGTCCCGCCTTCTTCTCGCGCCTGTTGCTCGACCCGATCGCGTCTATTGCATCACGGTCTGCCTCGAGCGGGCGCACCGGTGAACGGACGTGCCGCACTTGACAAGCACGCAGCGGCTCTGGAAGCGTCTGCGCCAGGTCACGAGTGCCAGCGTCAAGCCCCGGCTTGCTGGTCGGCAACCCTCCTCCGCGGCGGGGTGCTCCGGGTGACGACCTGGCCGGTCCGAAGGGCGGATCGGCAAGCGCGGGCTCCGGGTGCTGCCCGACGAGTCCCTGACCGATGGGATGTCGTGATGACTGCTGGATTGGATTGGGCCGCTATCGGCACTGGTGGTCTGGAACCCCTGGCCGCACTCGCGCGGGTGTCCGGCTGCGACCTGCAGGTACCGCTGGTGCAGGGCGGCGAGTGCACCTACGCCAACCTCGACTACGCGGCGAGCGCTCCGGCGTTGGCTGCGGTGACGGATTGCGTGAGCGAACTGCTGCCCTATTACGCGAGCGTGCACCGCGGCGCGGGGTTCGCCTCGCAGGTCTCCACCGCCTGCTACGAACGGGCCCAGGCGTCGGTCGCGCGGTTCTGCGGCGCCGCCGACGACCAGGTGGTCGTGTTCACTCGCAACACTACCGACGCGTTGAACCTGCTTGCGGCGTGCGTACCAGGCGACGTCGTCGTGCTCGACGTCGAGCACCACGCGAACCTGCTGGCCTGGCGGCGGGGCCGGCGCGTGGTCGAGGCAGCGGACACCCTCGACGAGACCGTCGCCCGGATCGTCGCCGAGCTGTGCTCGAAACCTGCTGCGCTGCTTGCCGTCACGGGCGCGTCGAACGTCACCGGGGAGGTGTTGCCGTTGGTGCGGCTCGCCGAGGTCGCGCACGCGTGCGGCGCCCGGATCCTGGTCGACGCCGCCCAGTTGGCGACGCACCGACGTATCAACACAGCCGCGTGCGGCATCGACTATCTCGCGTTCTCCGGCCACAAGCTCTACGCCCCGTTCGGAGCGGGCGTGCTGCTCGGCCGCGCCGACTGGCTCGACGCCGCCCCGCCCTACCTCGCAGGCGGCGGCGCGGTGCGCGAGGTGACGAGCACCGACGTCGCGTGGGCGCCGGCGCCGCAACGGCACGAGGCCGGCACCCCGAACGTGCTCGGCGTCGCGGCGCTCGCGGCCGCGTGCGACGCGCTGTGCGCGCTCGACGCGGCGACGGTGCGGGCGCACGAGGAGACGCTGTGCGCGCGGTTGCGCGCCGGGTTGGCTGCCGTGCCGGGGGTCGAGGTGTTGCGGCTGTGGCGCGACAGCACAGACAGCGTCGGGATCGTCGCGTTCACGGTGCACGGGCACGAGGCCGACACCGTCGCGGCGTACCTGTCGGCCGAGCACGGGATCGGCGTGCGCGACGGGCGGTTCTGTGCGCACCCGCTGCTGGCCCGGCTGGGTCTCGACGCGGCGGTGCGGGCGTCGATAGGGCTGGGCACATCCGGCAACGACGTCGCACGGCTGATCGACGCCGTCGCAGAGCTGGTGGAGTGTGGGCCGTCGTGGGCCTACGACCGCAGCACCGGGCGCGCCGCGCCCAGCCCGGAGACCCGCAGCTTTCCGATCACGCTGAGCGCAGGGGCTTCGCCCTGCGTCTGATCCACCTAGTGTGCAAGACATGTTGCGTCGCAGACCGCTGCATGTCGCGGTGGAGATCAGTGGACGGGGCCATCACCCCGCGCTGCGGGGCCCGCACCTGCCCCGCACCGGGCCCGACCAGTGGGTGGAGCTGACCGACGGGCCGCCGTTGGATCTCGCGGCCCGGCCGGCTCGGGTGTGTCGCGTGCGGGTGGCGGATCTGCGTGCGGCGCAACGGGAGCGTGACCTGATCCGGGCCGAGGTCGCTGCCGAGGGGCGTGATCCGGAGTCCGTCGCCGTGCTGCTGGACGTCGACACCCTGATCGCCGCCGACACCCGCCGCGCCCGCCTGCGTCTCGCCGAACTGGATGCGGTCGTCCCGGCGGTGCTGTCGCGGGTGTCCTACATCGGCACCCCGGGCGGACTCGCCGGCCTGATTCGGGACATGCAGGCCGCGCAGGTCGCCGACGGCGTCACGCTGCGGCCACTCGACGGCGGCGAGACGCTGGACTTCATCGTCGGCGACGTCGTCCCCACCCTCGGCCGCGTGCTCCCACTCACCGCCTGACCCGTGAGTGGTTGAAGAGTCCTGACACTCTTCAACCATTCACGGGTGGTGAGCAGGAGTTTTGGTGCGGAACAGGACGACGGCGAGGGCAATCGCAACCTCGACGACCGCGACGGCAAGAGCGACCGACATCAACGGGGACATCGCGATGATCGGGGACGCGGCCGCCATGGTGTGACCACCGTGGCCGGTGTGCTCCGCATGGCCGCCCCCCGACCCCAGCATCGACGCGTGCAACCCGATCATGCCCAGGTTCATCGCGGCGACCAGCGCCCAGTCGCCCAGGGCACCGCGCGACCACAGGTGCCGCGCGCAGTACAGGCAACCCACGATCATCGCGGCCAGCACCGCCACGGACGCCGCACTGTGCGCGTGATCCAGCGAGACGGCATGCAGCACGGCCGAACCAACGGCGAGGCCGGCGGCCGCCCGACGCCACCAGGCGGTGGCGGTGATGCCGGCGGGCGGGCTCAGGGCGATCATGGCACTCACTCCGCGCAGCAGTGCGAGGTCGTCGATGCGGGCGCACCCAGCGACGGGTTGCGATCGAAGAACCCGACCGGCTTGAGCTTGAACCCGGCGTAGTCCACCGGCATCACCGGCCAGTCCTCCGGGCGCGGGAAGTGGGTGAGGCCGAACGTGTGCCACACCACCAGATCCTCGCCGTCGAGGCGACGGTCACCCGCGACGAACTCCGGCAACCCCGCCTGACCGGGATGCTGGTTGACGAAATCGCCCGCGGGATACCGCTGGTCCTGATCGTACTGGGTGACCCACAGGTGCTTGGTCGCGAACGCGGCGCGTGCGGCGATCGAGCTCGACGGGTCCGCGAGCAGCGCCGGCTGCCCCTCGGGATGCAGCGCGTAGCCGACGTCCTGGCCGAGCCGGTTCTGCTTGGTCGGGTTGGTGATGTGCCACACGCGGGCCTTGCTGTTGTCCGCGAGGCGCATCGCCTGACGCTCGCTGCGCAGCGGGGTCTTCTGGCAACGGAAGGCGTTGCCCCATGGGTTGTCCGGGCCCATCGGCACCGGCACGGCGTCCACCTCGGTCACCGCGTTGACGTTGCCGTCGACGGCCATGTCGAGCCGCGCCGAGAACAGGTGCTGATGGAACGGCGCCCCGAGTCCCGGTGCCATCTCGGTGGCGAAGCCGTCGGGTCCGCGGTAGGAGGAGGTGAACACGATGCCGGTGGCCTTCGCCTCGAGTTCGATCGTGCCGTCGAGATAGAGGTACCAGTAGAAGCCGTAGTCGTAGTTGCCGATGGTGAGGAAGAACGAGATCACCAATCGCCGCGACCGCCGGGTCTCGGCCATCTGGTTGAACATGTCGGTGTGCTTCCACAGCACGCCGAAGTCCTCCTCGTGCAGGCAGATCGCGTTCTTCATCACCCGAGGGTGACCCTTCTCGTCGGCGATGGTGACGTCGAAGTAGTGGATCTCGCCGAGACAGTCGCAGCCGAGTTCCAGCGAGTTGGTGTAGCGGCCGAACAGGTACTCGCCCTGGTCGAAGTAGTTCTGCCAGTACCGAACCGGCGACGGATCGGCGTAGGGCACCACCATCTCGGCGATCGAGGCGCGGTAGATCACCGGCCGCTCGACGCCGCCGTCGGCGACGGAGAGCTGGTGCAGTGTGAGGCCCTCACGGACGTCGAACCCGAACCGGAACTTCCAGTCCGCCCAGCGGATCTCGTTGCCATCGACGGTGAAGCTGGCGCCCTCGGGCTGGGTGATCTCGATCGGCTTGAGGTCGGTGCGCGTGGGTGTCGCATGCGGTGCGGCGTTCCACTCGCCACGCTCGGCGGGCACGGCAAGTTCGATCTCGTCGACGACCTTCACGACGGCGCGCATGGTCAGGTCGACGTAGGCGACGACGCCGTCGATCGGATGCGCCCACGGCAGGTCGGCGCCGTCGGACTGCAGGAACGCCAGCACTCGCACGATCCGGTGGCCGACCTCGTCCTCGTGCCCGAACACGCCCGCCGACAACGGAACCGCGCGCACCTGCGACGGCTCGATCTCGCGCTTGCGCATCGCCGCCAACCATTCCGGGCTGTCGAGCAGGAACGACTCGATGTCCTCGAACTCCTCGTCCAGGATCGGCACGTGGCCGTCGTTGGCGGAATCGACGGCGGTGCTGCGCACGATGCGGTTCTCGGACAGCGAGACGACCAGGTCGGTGCCGATGCCGGTGGCGCGGTCGAGCAGCAGCACGCGGGCGGCGCGGTCGATCGGATCGCCGCAGCGGAACGCCTGCACGGTCGCCTTGGCGGGTTCCTCGAGGCCGACGTAGACGAAACGCACCGCGTCGCCGACGAGGCCCTCGGCGGTGAGCAGTTCCCGCAGCGCGTCGATCTCGGCGGCGGTGAGCGGGGTGAGCGGATGGTCGACTGTGGTGCTGGTGGGCAGGGTGGCGGTCATCTGGGGGTGACTCCTTAATGGATCAGTGGTGACGGGCGGCGTGCGGACGGAGCAGCGCCACCACGGCGCCGCCGGCGAACACGCCGATGAGCAGGGCGCCGATGATGACGGCAAGGGTGTCGGAGCCGCCCACGAGCAGCGGCAGATTGACGACGGTCATGAACAGCAGGACGGCCAGACCGATCAGGCCGAGCGTCGGCGCGATCACGGTGTTCCAGATCCGCCGGTCGGTGCGCGTGCGCCGGAAGAAGACCAGCACCGCGACCGAGGTCAGCGTCATCAGCGCGACTATGCCGACCGAGGACACCCCGGCGAACCAGGCGAACACCTGGGTGACCGGGTCGAGACCCGCGAGTGCGGAGGCGAGCACCAGCACCAGCGCCGAGGTGGTCTGCACGATCGAGGCGACGTGCGGGGAGTCGTGCTTGGTGTGCGACCGACCGCAGTGCGCCGGCAGGGCGGAGGAGTTGGCGAGGGAGAAGATGTAGCGCGACAGCACGTTGTGGAACGACAGCAGCGCCGCGAACAGGCTGGTGATGAGCAGCACCTGCACCAGGTCTCCGGCGATCGGGCCGACGTAGCGCACGGCGGTCTCGGTGATCATCCCCTCCGGGTTCTCCGCGGCGAGCGCGACGGCCCCCTCGTCGCCCCACGCGCTCACCATCGCCCAACTCGACAGCGCGTAGAAGCCGCCGATGAGCAGCAACGCGAGGTAGGTCGCGCGGGGGATGGTCCGGCCCGGGTCGCGGGCCTCGTCGCGGAACACGGCGGTGGCCTCGAACCCGATGTAGCCGGCGATGGCGAAGATCAGCGCGATGCCAGGAGCCCCGGAGAAGAATTGGCCCGGCGACAACGCCGCCGTCGACAGGCCCTCCGCGCCGCCGCGGCCGATGACGGACGCGTCGATCACCAGCACGATGCCGACCTCGCAGAGCAGCAGGACGCCGAGCACCTTGCCGGACAGATCGATGTGCCGGTATCCGAGCATCGCGACGACGACCATCACCGCCAGGGCCCACACGTACCACGGTAGGGCCGGGCCGCCGTGTGCGGTCACGAACTCGTTGATCGCGGCGCCGGTGTAGCCGTACACCGCGCCCTGCACCGCCGTGTACGAGAGCAGCGCGAGGAACGCCGCGCCCAGACCGGTATGCCGGCCCAGGCCGCTGGTGATGTAGGTGTAGAACGCCCCGGCGCCGGGGATGTGCCGCGCCATGGCGGTGAATCCCACCGCGAACAGCAGCAACACGATCGTGCAGACGACGTAGGACGCCGGGAAGGCCGCGCCGTTGCCGACCGCGATGCCGAGCGGGACCGCCCCGGCGATGACGGTCAGCGGCGCCGCCGCCGCGACGACCATGAACACGATCGCAATCGGACCGAGCCGGCCCGCGAGCCGGTGCGGGGAGTGAGTGCCGGCGTGGACTGTGGCCACTGTGGCCACTGTCGCCGACGTTTCGACTGTCATGATGAACCCTCGAGTTGATGGAATCCGGTATCCGACGGCGACGACGATTCCGCAGAATCGCGTTTCGTCGATGTTCGGTGCATAAATGTCGTGGAAGTTCGAATGAGAATTGTGCGGCGACGAATTCTCATTTCACCGCTACTCCGCCCTACAGCGCAATATTCACCGATTTCGTCTGGGTGTATTCGGCGATGGCGCCCTCGCCGAGTTCGCGTCCCGAGCCCGACTGCTTGTAGCCGCCGAACGGCAGCGCCGTGTCGAACGCATTGTGGCAATTCACCCAGACGGTGCCCGCTTGATCTGCGCCGCCACGTCATGAATCCGTCGCGAGCTCGCGGTGAACTCCACGACGCGCGGGTGCAGCGCGGTGGCGGGCGAATCGATGATCGCGGTCATTTCTCTCCTCGCGAGAATTGCGGACGGAATTCATTTCGCAGCCCGAGCATAAGCACGCAATGTGGTCCCCGTCACGCATTATTTCGGATGAGAATTTCCGCCCCCAGCCATTCTCATTCGAGAAATTCAGGGTTTCTCGTTCGGAGTCGGGGGTTGTCGCAGGTGGCCGCTCGCCTGCCATGATTGCAGCGCCTGCGCGGCGGTGCAATTCTCATTCGAACTCGCCAGAAATCAACCCGTCGACCGCTGCGCCGGGCGGTCCGTGTGGACTACCGTTCGACGGCGGGTCGTTTGTTCTTGGAAGACAGGGAAGAGAGGTGCGCTGCGGTGTCGGCCCGTCGGATCAGATCCAGTTCGCCCGTCGAGGGCTTGGTACGCGGCCGGCTGTCGTTCGCGCAGGTGCTGGGCCAGTCGGTGTCGGCGGTGGCGCCGTCGGCGGCGATGGTCACCGTGCCCGTACTCATCCTGCCCGCCGCGGCGGACGTGACCTGGGTGCTGGTGGTGATCGCGGCGGCTTTGATGACCGGCGTCGGATACTGCATCAGTCAGTTCGCGACCCGGATGGTCGCGGTGAGCGGCGTGTACAGCTACACCGTGAAGGGTCTCGGCGCGATCCTGGGCTTCGCGGGTGGCTGGTCGCTGCTGATCGGCTACGCCGGCGCGGCGATGGCGAGCGTGCTCGGCGCCGGCGCCTACCTGACGGCGCTGCTCGGCCGGCTCGGGCTGCCCGAGGGCCCCGGCATCGTCGCGGGGTCGGCGGTGCTGGTCGGTGCGCTCGCATTGGCGCTGATGGTTCGTGGGGTGCAGTTGTCGGCGCGGATCTCGCTGGCAGTGGAGGTGTTCGCCATCGCCGCGGCGAGCGCGGTGCTCGTGGTCGCGTTCGTCACCGCGGTGCGGTCCGGGGCCGGCCCGGCGACCGACGGTCCGGCGCGCGGCAGTCCGGGTGCACTCGGTTTCTGGCTGCTGCTCGCGGTCACCTCGTTCGTCGGGTTCGAAAGCGCTGGCGCGGTCGCCCGGGAGGCGCGCCACCCGTTCGTCACGGTCCCGCGCGCGATCCGGTGGAGTCCGGTCGTGCTCGGCGCGCTGTACGTGTTCTCTGCGGTGATGCTGCAACCCGAGGGCGTGCGGTCGGGGCTGGACGCGCTGCCGGTCGTGCTGACCCTGCCGGAGGCGGGTGGCCTGTCGACCGTGCTGTCGGTGGTGATGGAACTCGGGATCACCGCGTCCTGGTTCGCGTGTGTCATCGGATCGGTGACGGCGCTCTCGCGCACTCTGTTCGCGATGGGACGGGAGGGCGTGGTCGCGCCGGTGTTCGGGCGGGCGCACACCCGCTTTGCCACCCCGCACGTCGCGCTGTGCGCGGCGATGCCGTTGGTGGTCGTGGTGCCGGTGGTGTATCTCCTGCTGGCGGGGTCGACGCGCGAGGTGCTCGTCGGCCTGCTCGCGGTCTCCGCACACGGCTACGTGGTGGCCTACATCCTGGTCTGTGCGGCGACACCTGTGTTCCTGCACCGCATCGGGGAGGCGACGCGCGGACCGACGGTGGTGGGCGTCGTGACCGCGGCGCTGATGGTCGCACTGGTCGCATCCGCGGCCGCGCTCGGCGTCCCGGTCGCCGGGGCGGCGACGGCGGTGTACGCGGGCCTGCTGGTGGTCGGTGCGGTCGCGCTCCTCGTCCGGTGGCGCCGCGAACCCGACCTGCGCGAGCGGATCGGTGTGTACGACGAGGCCGTCGCCGGTGACCTGCTCGCCGGGTACCAGCCGTGGCGGGTGCGGCGATGACCGACTCGTTGTCGGGGCGCCAGCCCAAGGCCGTGCAGAGTGCGCTGCGGGTGCTCGAGGAGGTCGCGAGGGTAGGCGTCGGCGTCACCGCCAAGGAAATCGCGGCGAACTTGTCGATTCCGACCGCCACGACCTACCGGTTGCTGAACATCCTGGTCGCGGAGGGATACGTCGTGCGCTTGCCCGACCTGTCCGGGTTCGCGCTCGGACGCAAGGTCGCGGTGATCGTCGACGCGGCGGTCGCGCCGACGGTATGCGAGGCGGCGCGCGACCTGCTGACCGAGGTCCGGTTGACGGTGCGCTTCGGCGTGCACCTGTTCTTCTTCACCAACACCGCGGTGCGCCGCGCCGACGCCGACCCCGAGTACCCGCCGCCGGTCGAGGATGCGGTCCTGAACGCGCATCTGTACGCGTGCGCGGTCGGGAAGTTGCTGCTCGCCGAGAAGGACGACATCGGCCCACTGATCGGTGCGGTCGTGCCGTTGACCGCTCGCACGCTTGGGCCGCGGGAACTGCGCGGGGCGCTCGACTCGGTCCGCACCGAGGGCTATGCGCACCAGGTCGGCGAACTGGTCGAGACCGGCGCGTGTGTGGCGGTTCCGATTCGCCGCCGCGACGGCGGACTGGCTGCGGCACTTGCGCTTTCGGGTAATGCCGAGCACGCCGAACTGCTCGCGCGGCAGGTCCCGTCGCTGCGCGACTACGCGGGAAGACTGACCCCGCTGCTGGTGTGACGAGTGCGCACTTGCTGGAGCAACGCCAACTGGTGCGGCAGCAGGTGCGCTCTCGGCTACTCGTCCAGCGGCACCGGCTTGTGATAGCGGCCGTTGTGGTAGAGCAGTGGCGCGCCGGTGACGCCGTCGGTGACGTCCTGCACCCGGGTGACCAGGCCGACCACGAGCGTGTGGTCGCCGACCGGAATGAGTTGCTGGACCGTCACCCGCAGCCAGATCGGGGTGCCGTAGAGCACCGGTTCGCCGCTGTCGAGCCACGTCCACAGCGAGCGATCGGCGAAGCGCTCCTCGGCGCTGTGGGCGAACCGCTGCGCGACGTGGCGCTGGTGTTCGCCGAGGAAGTGGATGACCACCGAGTCGGCGGCGTGCAGGGGCACGATGCTCGACGACGCATGCGCGATGTTGAACGAGATCAGCGGCGGGTCGAGCGAGAGCGATGCGAACGACGACGCGGTGAACCCGACCGGGCGATCGGCCTCCCGCAGCGTCACGACGGTGACGCCGGTGGGGTAGTGCCGCATGGCGGCGCGGTACTGCTCGGCGGTGATGCCGCTCGCGTCGTCCGGCACCTCGACCTCGGGCACCGCATCCACATGGGGCGTGTTCGCTGGTTCCACGGCGCCAGTGTAGGAACCGGCTCAGTCGACGTCGATCGCCAGACCCGCCGTGATTCGAACCAACTCGGCGAACGTCGTCCGGAACACCGTGTTGGGATGGCCGGCGGCCGCCCACAACTCCGGATAGTCGGCCAGCGCGTTGTCGATGTAGGTGGGCAGGTTGGTCGGGTGCCCGACGGGCGCGACGCCGCCGATCGGCTGTCCGGTCGCGTGCCGGACCACGTCGGCGGAAGCGCGGGTCAGGGTGCCGTCCAAGCGGGCGCCGGTGCGTTCGAGGTTCACCTGGTGCCGGCCGGATACCAGCAGCAGGACGGGGTCTTCGTCGAGCAGGAACACCAGAGACTTGGTGATTGCGCCGACCTCGACACCCAGACCCGCGGCCGCCTCCGCGGCGGTGTGGGTCGGTTCCGCCTGCGTGACGATGACCCCGTGATGACCGCGCGCGATCAGCGTGTCCGCTACGTGCGACGCGTTCGGGTGCAGCAGCCTCCGCATGGCAACCAGGGTAGGGGCAAGTCCATCGGACGTGCGGAGTCTGCCATCGGGTCAGTACTCTGAGTAGCCACCCTCGGGCCCGAGCATCCGCTTGACCCGGGAGTGCGTGATCTTGGCGAGGACCTCGACCGTCTGCTCGTGGGCGGGTTCGTGAATGCAGGAATCGAATACGCGATCCAGGTCCGCCTGCGACAGTTCCAGCAGCTCGATCTCCGCCTGCTCGAACACCGCGTCGTGGTCGGCGTACGGTCGGGCCTGCGCGACGCGCTGCGCCCAGGTGACGTTGCAGCAGCACTCGTACAGGGCGTGGACGGCCCGGCCCTCCGGCATCGCGTTGAATAGCTCGAGTCCGATCCCCTTGTGCATCAACATTGCGAGCCTCCGACCGCGTCCGTGACCTAATCGGGCGCCCGCTTGACGTGCGTCCTGACCAATTAGATGATCGAACTGTTCAACACCGGTTATCTACCCGTGGCCAGGGATTTTGCGCAGGTTTAACAACGCTGAAACCTGTCGTGTGACCGGGTCCTTCAAGCACATCCGGTCGGGCACTCGGGCGCACCGCATACGCTGACCCGCATGACAGCCTGGAAGGCGTTCACC
Source organism: Aldersonia sp. (assembly GCA_036524855.1). Classification (GTDB taxonomy): domain Bacteria; phylum Actinomycetota; class Actinomycetes; order Mycobacteriales; family Mycobacteriaceae; genus Aldersonia. The sequence goes on from DATDBL010000145.1 coordinate 19,699, forward strand.
GCCGAAACCAAGGACCAGATCGCGCAGGTCACCCTCATCGGTCCCGGCAAGGGCAACGCGATGGGCCCCGATTTCTGGCGCGAACTTCCGCTGATCTTCGACGGGATCGATCGCAACCCCGAGGTGCGGGCGGTGGTGCTCGCCGGATCCGGTAAGAACTTCTCCTACGGCCTCGACCTGCCCGCGATGAGCGGGGAGTTCGCGCCGCTGCTCGCGGACCGCGCGCTCGCGGCGCCGCGGACCCACTTTCACGACTCGATCAAGGCCATGCAGGCGTCGGTGACCGCGGTCGCCCAGTGCCGCAAGCCGGTGGTCGCGGCGGTGCAGGGTTGGTGCATCGGCGGCGGACTGGACCTGATAGCCGCCGTCGATATCCGCTACGCCAGCGCCGACGCCAAGTTCAGCCTGCGGGAGGCGAAGGTCGCGATCGTCGCCGACATCGGGTCGCTGCAGCGCCTGCCCGCACTCATCGGCGACGGCCACCTGCGCGAACTCGCGTTCACCGGCAAGGACATCGACGCCGTCCGTGCCGAGAAGATCGGCTTGGTCAACGACGTGTTCCCCGACGCCGAGGGTGCCCTCGATGCCGCGCACGCCACCGCGCGGGAGATCGCCGACAACCCGCCGCTGGTTGTGCAGGGCGTCAAGGACGTGCTCGGTCGCGAGCGGTCCGCCATCGTCGCTGAGGGGCTGCGCTACGTCGCGGCATGGAACGCGGCCTTCCTGCCCTCCGACGATCTCGGCGAGGCATTGGCGGCGACCATGCAAAAACGCAAGCCGGAGTTCGGGGGTCGGTAGCCTCTCACCCGGCAGGCGCAGCACCACAGCACCGAAAGCACCACACCGCAACACCACAGCCATCGGCGGCCAAGGGTGGTCATTGGCCAGTCGCCTCCTCCAGCAGGCGCAGGACGACAGCCATCGGGGGCCACTGCTCGCGCCCGCCCCGGGTCAGGGCGAACGAGCGCAACTCCACCTCCGGGTCGGCAAGGGTGGCGATCTCGACGCCGGGTCGGGTCGGCATCGCCTCCGGCAGCATCCCCACGCCTAGGCCTTCGGCGATCATGTCCTGCACCAGTTCGAGGCTGTCGGACCGGTGCGTGACGCGCGGCGTGAAGCCCGCCAGTGCCGCGACCGCGTGAATCGCCTCGTCGTCGGCGGTGTTGCGCGAGTTGACAATCCAGTCCTCGTCGCGCAGGCGGTCGAAGATCTCCCGCGCACTGCCGGTGCTGTCGGTTCCGGCGGGGACACCGAGACCCCACCGGATCCGGTCGAGCGGACGGGACCGGACCGAGGCCGGCAACCGGCGCGGCGCGAGGTTGTAGTCGTAGACGATCGCGAGGTCCACGCCGTCGCGGGCGAGCAGGTCGAGCGCCTCCACCGGTTCGTGCTCGTAGATCAACAGCGTGACGCCGGACGCGACGTCGGCAAGGCGCGAAACCATCGGGATGAGGTGGCGGCGGGCGGCGGACGCGAACGACGCGACGCGCACCTGCCCGTGCGGGTCGGCTTCGGGATCAAGGTCGGCGCGTGCGGCCTCGACCGCGGCGAGGATCGTGACGGCGTGCCCGGCGAGCCGCCGTCCCGCCGGTGTGAGCCGGACCCGGCGGCCATCGGGTTCGAGCAGGGTCGCGCGCACCTCGCGGCCGAGGGCGGCGAGCTGCTGCGACACCGTGGAAGTCGTCACACCGAGCTGGTCGGCGACCTCGCGCATCGACCCGAGTCGCGACAGTTCCAGCAGCATTTCCAGGCGTCTGGGGTCCACGACCGGAGATCATTCATGAATCATGAATGATTTATCAACGAATAGCAGGTGGACGCGGATAGTTGATGGGCGCTATCACTATTGCCATGCCCACTGTGACTCGCTCTGCGACCGGCGCCGGAACCGGGATGGCCATCGTCTCGATGTGCTGCGTCCAGCTCGGCCTCGCCCTGGCCGTCGGCTTGTTCGACAGTGTCGGTCCCGAGGGCGTCTCGTTCCTGAGGCTCGGCTGGGCCGGGTTGATCCTGCTCGTGCTGGTGCGGCCGCAGGTTCGCTCGTTCGCCCGTGCGGACCTGCTCGCGTGCCTGGCACTCGGCGTGGTCACCGCCGGGGTGACATTCCTCTTCATGGCCGCTGTGGCACGGATTCCGCTCGGTACCGCGAGTGCGCTGGAGTTCCTCGGCCCGCTGTCTGTCGCCGTGCTGCGCGGGCGTGGGCGGGGCGCCCTGATGTGGCCGGGTCTGGCCGCCGTCGGGGTATTGCTGCTGACCGAGCCGTGGCACGGCGCGATCGACTGGGTCGGCGTGGCTTACGCGCTGGGCGCGGCCGCCTGCTGGGCCGCCTACATTCTGCTCACCCAGCGCGTCGGCGACGCGGTGTCGGGCCTGCAGGGCCTCGCGGTGTCGATGCCGCTCGCCGGGTTGGTCGCCACCCTGGTCGCCGGACCCGCGGTGCTGCCGGAACTGACCTGGCAGTTGGCTTTGCAGGGCCTGGGCCTGGCGATCCTGCTGCCGGCCGTCCCGTTCGCGCTCGAGATGATGGCGCTGCGTCGGCTCACCGCCGCGGCGTTCGGCACGCTGATGTGCCTGGAGCCCGCGATCGCGGTGCTCATGGGTCTCGTCGCGCTGCACCAGGTACCGGGGATCGCGGCGCTGGTCGGGGTCGGGTTCGTCATCGCCGCCGGTCTCGGGGTGCATCGCTCGGGGGCGCGGGAACCGGCGGGGGAGCCGGAGCCCGAACTGCAGTCTGCCTGATATCCGGTTGTCCGATGAACCGGATCGTCCCATACTTGCGTGGATCAAGTTGTTGATGGATTCAAGCAAGGATGCGCAGTGTCTGACCCCCACCCGTCTGTGTCCGCCCCCGGACCGGCCGACGAACCCTGGGCCGACGAGCTGGGCGAGCAGTTGAGCCGACTGCAGCGGGTCCGCGAGCGGACCAAGGCGCAGATCTCGGCGATGGCGCGCGACCAACTCGACGTCGCCGTGTACACCACGCTGTGGCGGCTCGCCGCCGACGGCCCGATGCGCGCGAGCGAGCTGGCCGAGTCTCTCTACAGCGATCCGTCGTCGGTCAGCCGACAGGTGGCCCAACTCGTCGAGAAGGGGTTCGTCCGCCGCGAGGCCGACCCGGTGGACGGCCGGGCGAGCATCCTGGTGGTCACCGACGCCGGCAACGTTGTCGCGAGCACGCTGCGGCGACGGCGCAACGAGAATCTCGGCCGCGTCATCGCGGACTGGCCCACAAGCGACCGCGCTACGTTCGTCGCGCTGCTCGATCGCTTCGTCAACGGCTACGAACTCCGCCGGCCCGACATGCTCGCGGCCCTGCGGGCGCGCCTGGACCCGCCGAATGCCGCAGGCGATCAAGGAGGTTCGGCATGACCGGGTCCGCGTCCAGCGCAGACACCGCCGCCGCTGGATTCACGCACCGGCAGATCCTCGTGATCATGAGCGGGCTGATGGCGGGCATGTTGCTCGCCGCGCTCGATCAGACCATCGTCGCGACCGCGATCCGTACGATCGCCGACGACCTCGACGGCTACGCGCTGCAGGCCTGGGTCACCACGGCCTACCTCATCACGGCGTCGGCCGCGCAGCACGTCCTCACCGACAGCTCGATCGTGCAGCAGCTGAGCCCGGCGTTGGCGCGGCCGTTCCAGGACGGCTTCGCCGACTCGATGTCGACGGTGTTCGTGGTCGTGACCGAGGTCGCCGCGGTCGCGCTGATCCTCGTGCTGTTCTGGAAGGAGGTGCCGCTGCGCACCCAGGGCGGGCTGCAGGCCCGCGCGGCGGAGGCGCGTAACAGCTAGTGGCCCTGCTCCTTCAGTCGGGCGATCGACCGCTCGACCTCCGCCTCGGCCTCGGCGCGGCCGACCCACTCGGAGCCCTTGACGTACTTGCCCGGCTCGAGGTCCTTGTAGTGCTCGAAGAAGTGCTTGATCGCCGCGAGTTCGAACGGCGGGACGTCGTCGAGTTCCTGGATGTGGTCCCAGCGCGGGTCGCCCGCAGGGACGGCGAGGACCTTGTCGTCGCCGCCGGCCTCGTCGGTCATTCGGTACATCGCGACCGGCCGCACCTCGATCAGCACGCCGGGGAACACCGGCTCGGGAAGTAGGACCAGCACGTCGAGCGGGTCGCCGTCCTCGCCGAGGGTCTCCTCGATGTAGCCGTAGTCCGCCGGGTACCCCATCGGGGTGAACAGGTAGCGGTCGAGCCGGACGCGGCCGGTTTCGTGATCGACCTCGTACTTGTTACGCGACCCCTTCGCAATCTCGATGGTGACGTCGAATTGCACGCTGAACTCCCTCGTCGATGGCTGGCTGTCGCTTCGCGACCCGGCATTTCGCTGGAGGAAGGTTAGCGTGTCTCGCATTAGGGTGGGCAGGCGAGGATTCAGGCCTGGCCGGCGACGAGGATACGGGGGGCGGGGATATTGGGGGCACAGCCCGCGGATGTCCAGAACAAGGGTTCGATGAAAAGGAAGTCACTCGGGTCGGTGGAGCGGGCGCAGCGGCGCCGGGTGGTGCGTTGGCTGATCGCGAGCCTGGTCGCCGTTGTGGCGGTGGTTGCGGCCGTCGCCCTGGTATCGCTGCAGCCGTGGGGCAACGACGACGGTCGAGGCGATCTGACCACCGCGGCGGCCCCGCTGGCCGTGCTGCCGGTACAGCAGATCGCGCCGCTGCCGCCGGAGGCGCCTGGTCCCGATCCGGCCGCGCTGGCCGCCGCGCTCGACCCGGTCGTGAACAACCCCGCACTGGCCACCTTCACCGGGTCGGTGTCCGACGCCGCCACCGCGGCCGTGCTGTGGCGCGACGACCCCGACCGCGCGATGTTGCCCGCTTCGACCGCGAAGATCCTCACCGCCGCCGCCGCCATGACGGCGCTGCCGATGGACCATCGGGTCAGCACCGACGTCGTGCGCGGTTCGGCGCCGAACGAGATCGTCTTGGTCGGCGGGGGTGACCCGACGCTCACCGCGCAGCCGATCGGCACGGAGAACTTCTATCCCGGCGCCGCGCGCCTCGACGACCTCGCGGACCAGATCCGGCGCAGCGGCGTCGTCGCCGACACGATCCTCGTCGACACCACGGCCTACACCGGCCCCGCGCTGGCGGACGGGTGGTTTCCGGCCGATATCGCCGGCGGCTACATCGCCCCGATCGAACCGGTGATGCTCGACGCGGGCCGGATCGACCCGCTCGATGACGAGTCGGCCCGCAGCGGGACTCCCGCGCTGGACGTCGGACGGGCACTCGCGGAGACACTTGGTATCGACCCTGCGAACGTCCGGCTCGATGCCGCGGACTCAGGCGCGGCACCGGTCGCGAGCGTGCAGTCGGCGCCGCTGCGGGACCGTCTCGGGCAGATGATGTGGCGCTCCGACAACGTCCTCGCCGAGGCGATCGGGCGCGAGGTGGCGATCGCCACGAACACCGACCCGTCGTTCGCCGGCGCCACGAAGGCGGTCACCGATACCCTCGCCGCCGCCGGCATGGACGTCGCCGGCGTACACCTGGCCGACGCCAGCGGGCTCTCGATGAACGACGCCATCCCCGCGCGCGTGCTCGATAGGGTGCTCACCGCGGCCGCCGGGGAAGGGCAACCACAGCTGCGGCCAATGCTGGACTACCTGCCCGTCGCCGGCGCGACCGGCACTCTCGCGGACCGCTACGCCGCCGGTGACCGCGCCGGCGCCGGGTGGGTCCGCGCGAAGACCGGAACTCTCGATGAGGCCAGTGCGTTGGTCGGCTATGTGGTGGACACCGATCAGCGCGTGCTCACCTTCGCGTTGATGTCCAACGGCAGCCCGCCCGACGTCAGCCGCCCCGCGCTCGACGCGATCGCGGCGACGTTGCGTTCGTGTGGCTGCCGGTGATGGCAGGAGTCGAGATGCAGACGACCGAACTCGAACAGCAGACCGCGCCCGAGCAGGCGAAGCGCAACGGCTTCGCCGGGGCTGTGGACTGGGGCTTGGCGGCCAAGGCGGGCGCAATGCTGTCCCCGAACGGGCCCGCGACCTCGCGCTACACCGCCGAGAACGCGGTCGCCGAACTCGCCGATGCCAGCACGCGGGCCGAAGGACCCGTTCGGGCGGTCACCGGCCTCGCCGATGGCCTCCCTGTGCCGACTGCACGGATCGTCGACCGGGTCGGGTGGATCCAGGCCGCCGCGGACTCGATGGCTCAGCTCACCGGGGCGTCGGGCGCGGATAGCGGTTGGCTGACCGGCAAACCGGCCGGGCTGCAGGCCGGCGCGATGCTCGCGTTCGTGTCCACCGCGATCCTCGGCCAGTACGATCCGTTCACCGGCGAGGACGGCACCCTGCTGCTGGTCGCGCCCAACATCGTCGCGGTCGAGCGGGCGCTGCAGGTCGACCCCAGCGACTTCCGGTTGTGGGTGTGTCTGCACGAGGTCACACACCGGGTGCAGTTCTCCGCCAACCCGTGGCTCGCCGACTACATGCGCGACACCGTCGCCGTGCTCGGCGAGATCGGTGACGAACCGGTGAGCGAGGTGGTCTCCCGGCTCGCCGGTGCCGTGCGTGACCGGCGCAGCGGCGGGGGGAACGACGACGGAACCGGTGGCATCCTCGGTCTGCTGCGGGCCACCCAGGGGCCAGCGCAGCGCGAAGCGCTGGACAAACTGCTCGTGCTCGGCACCCTGCTCGAGGGCCATGCCGACCACGTCATGGACGCCGTCGGCCCTGATGTGGTACCCAGCGTCGTCGCGATCCGGGCCGCGTTCGAACACCGCCGCAAGCGCTCGGTGAACCCGCTGCAACGGCTCGCGCGGGCCCTGCTCGGGATCGACGCGAAGATGGCCCAATACGTACGCGGCAAGAAGTTCGTCGACGAGATCGTCGGGCGAGTCGGGATGGCGGAGTTCAACACGATCTGGACCGGCCCGGAGACGCTGCCGCGGCCGGCCGAGATCGACGAGCCGGGCAGGTGGGTCGCGCGGGTGCTCGGCTGAGCATGCCGCTGATCGGCCCCCTGCCGGAGACAACTGCCGTTCTCGTTGTGCGGCACGCGGTGCGGGCCTGGCTCGCCGATCGCGACACACTCGACGTAGTCGCGGTCGGGTTGTCCGGCGGCGCGGACTCGACTGCGCTGACCGCTGCGGCGGTCGCGGAGAGCTGCGAGAGCGCTGTCGTGCACGCCCTGGTCGTCGATCACGGCCTGCAACCCGGGTCCGCGCAGGTCGCGGCGCAGGCCGCGGCGAATGCGACCCGGCTGGGCGCGGCGTCCGCGCGGGTGCTGGCGGTGACGGTCGGTCGTGACGGCGGAATCGAGGCGGCGGCCCGCACGGCCCGGTACACCGCGCTGCGCGACGCCGCGCAGGGGTCGCCGGTGCTGCTGGGTCACACCCTCGACGACCAGGCCGAGACGGTGCTGCTCGGCCTCGGCCGCGGCTCCGGTGGGAGGTCGATCCACGGCATGCGGGCCTGGGACGCCCCGTGGGGGCGGCCGCTGCTGGGCGTGCGCCGGTCGACGACTCGGCAGATGTGTGTGGACCTCGGCGTCGAGGTGCACGACGACCCGCACAACGTCGCCCCCGAGTTCACCCGTGTGCGACTGCGCCACGAGGTGCTACCGCTGCTCGAGGACGTCCTCGGCGGCGGGGTGGTCGCGGCGCTGGGCCGCACCGCCGATCAGCTGCGCGACGACAGCGACGTCCTCGACGACCTCGCTGCCGACCTGCTCGACCGGGCCCGCATGGCCGCCGACCTCGACGCAGACCTCGACACCGCCGTGCTGGCCTCTGCGCCCGCCGCAGTGCGCCGACGCGCGATCCGGTCGTGGCTGCTCGACGCCGGCGCGAAGGCGGTCACGGCGACGCATCTGTACGCAATCGATCACCTGGTGGTGCGCTGGCGCGGGCAGGGCGGGGTGGCCGTCGGTGGCGGATCGGCAGGCGCCCGGTTGGTGGCCTCCCGCCGACGTGGCAGGCTGAGCATCGACCGCATTTGTTGAGGATGAAACAGTCGGCGTCGCACCGGGCGAGCGGAGGGATACGCGGGTGTACGAGGACGATGTCGCGTCGGTGCTGCTGAGCGAGGATCAGATCCAGTCGCGGGTGAAGGAACTCGCCCTCGACGTGGGCGCGCGCTATCCCATCGGCGCGCCCGAGGGAGATCTGCTGCTCGTCGGCGTGCTCAAGGGCGCGATCTTCTTCATGACCGACTTCGCCCGCGCGCTTCCGGTCCCCGCGCAGATGGAGTTCATGGCTGTGTCGTCGTACGGGTCTTCGACGTCGTCGTCGGGAGTGGTCCGGATCCTCAAGGACCTGGACCGCGACATCGCCGGGCGCAACGTCGTGATCCTCGAGGACATCATCGACTCCGGACTCACCCTGTCCTGGCTGATGCGCAACCTGTCGAGCCGTCACCCCGCCTCGCTGGAGGTCGTGACACTGCTGCGTAAGCCCGAGGCGGTGAGGACCGACGTCGACGTCGCCTACGTCGGCTTCGACATTCCGAACGAGTTCGTCGTCGGATACGGCCTGGACTACGCCGAGCGCTATCGCGACCTGCCCTACATCGGCACCCTGCGCCCGCGCGTCTACGGCGGCGAGGACTGAGTTATTCGGGCGACCGGTTTCGGGCGACCGGACGTCACCCGGCCACCCGCCTTACTCGACCTGGCCGATCTCGAGGGTGTCGCGAAACACCAGGCGCCCGTCGTCGAGCGCGATCGCCCAGCGGCGTTGCGCCGCGAACGTGCGGCCCAACTCCTCGGCGGAGAGCGAGCCGAGGAAATCCTCGACGATGCGACCTTGCAGCTTGTCGCCCTGCGACTCTGTCCCGGATTCCTGCGTGCTCAGTACGACCGTCGTGACACGATCGCCCACGCGTAACCCGGACCCGTCCATCTTCGGCGGCTTCGTGTCCGTCATGCCCCAAAGGTATCCGTTGCCGGCGCTGCTGGCGCGCTCAGCCCGGTTCGTGTCGCAGTCGGAGTCGACTTCTCCGGACACCGCCACCCGACCTCGCCTGACGCCGCGGCGCGGTCCCGAAACGAGCCGGTCAGCCCCGCGCAGGCCCGGCGCGCACGACCCGTTCGAGCGCGCGCAGGTCCTCTTCCAGCAGCCGGAACAGTCGGTAGGCGAGCAGGAACGCGAGTATGCCACCGACGCATAGGACGCGGACCGCGAATATCACCTGAGGAATCTCGTCGGGCGAGATGAACGTCACGCCCGCGACCCCGAGGAGCGGAACCGAAGCGGCAACGGCGAGGTAGAAGTTGCTGCGGCGATCGAGACCACGCATGTTGTGCGCGTCGTCGGCGCTCGGCTCGCCGTGCTGCAGGAACATGGGATAGATGCTGCGCACCATGTAGAACGCGATGAGGAAGAACGGATAGGACACCGCGATCGCTCCACAGACCAACAGCGACGCAACGAAATGGACGTAGGCCGAGGCCGGGACGTCACCCGCGACCAACTGAAGCGTGACGGGAAACGCGATCCCGGCCAGCGCCCAGAAACCGAACCCGACGGCGACCACACGGTCTGCGACGAGCAGAGTGTCGTTGCGAGCACGTGCCAGCGTCTCGGCGTCGTAGGTTCGCCCGTGCCGCAATCCTCGCGGGACCGTGAGCACGTAGCGGCAGAGGTAGATGATGAGCGCCGTACCGAGCGGGAAGAACGTCAAGTTGATGATCGCTGTGATCGTCTCGAACTGACGTTGCGCCTCGGTCGACAGCTTGCTGATGATCAGCGTCTGGTTGTGGTGGATGTTGTAGGCGGCCGCGAGCGCCATCGGTATCGCGACGGCCAGCGCAACCAACGGGAGGATCGACGGTCGCAGCCGCAGCCGCCAGCTGTTCGGGGCCGGGTCGACGAGGTCGCGTGCGTGCGCATCGAGACACAGGTCAAGTTGCTGGGCGAGCTCGCCGCCGGTGGCGAACCGCGTCCCCGGGTCGGCGGCCAGACACGTCAGCAGCACGCGGCGCAGCGCTGCGGGGCAGTCCTCGGGTAGCTGCCCGAGCGCGGCCTCGCCGAGCCCGTCGCGCCGCGTGTGTAGCATCGCATCGATCTGGGTGTCGTCGCCACCGCCGCCCGCGCCGGCGTCGTCGAAGGGCTTGGCGCCGGTGAGCAACTCCCACAGCACCACGCCCAGGGAGAAGATGTCGGCGCGGGTGTCGAGGTCGGCGGCGGTTCCCAGTCGGTGTGGATGGCACGCCTCGAGCTGCTCGGGCGACATGTACGACAGCGACCCGCCGAAGTACGCGACCGGGCTCGTGCCGGCGGTGTTGCGGCTGTAGCTGATGTTGAAGTCGGCGAGCTTCGGGACGCCCTCCGCGGTGAGCAGCACGTTCGCGGGTTTGACGTCGCGGTGCAGCACGCCGCGCGCGTCGGCATAGTCGAGCGCCTCGGCGAGCCGGCGGCCTAGCCACGCGACAGTCTCCGGCCAGGACAGTCCCGCAATCTCCTCGCGGACACTGGAGTCGCTGGGCCGGATCTCGCCCTTCTCCTCCATCGCGGCGTCGACGGCATCGAGCAGCAACTGGCCGTTGCGCCGCTCCACCGGTGTGGCCCGCACCCAGCGCAGCACGCCGAGCAGGGTGCCGCCTGGCAGGAACTGCATGTAAAGCAACTTCAGCTGCTGTTCCGGCAGCACCCGCTGGTCGAAGATCCGCACGATGTAGTCGTGGTCGAGCCGCGCGAGCGTCTGTGGCTCCGAGCCGTGGTCGGCGGAGATCTTCACCGCGACCAGGCGCTGCATCGACCGTTGGCGGGCGAGAAACACCCGTGCGAACGCGCCCGCGCCGAGGCCGGTGAGCAGGTCGAAGTCGTCGATTTGGTCGCCGACCGCGACCTCGTCGAGTGTGTCGCGTTGCGGCGGCCGCGCCAGCGACGTCCGCGTCACGGTGGGGTCGAGTCCCGCCGCAGCGGTGCGCGTCAGGTCGGTGGCGCGGGTGCCGTCGACAGCGACCGCGCGGTCCGGCGCGACCGTCTGCTCGCCCAGCCAACGGGTGCTGGTGCCCTCGTCGAGGGCGAGCAGCTCGGCCAACTCGCCGGCCTGCGCGGGATGCTCGCGCAGGTAGTCACGCGGGTCGACCCGCTCGCCGGCCTGCCGACGGATGACGAACTCCTCGTACACGAGGTCGGCCGGGACGGCGTCGAGTTCGATTCCCGGCAACTCGGCGCAGTAGTCGGAGATCCGTTTGCCCAGCCCGGCGCGCAGCCAGCGCTGCTGCAGGTCGATGCGGACGAGGTCGAGCACGCCGTCGTGATCGTCGGTCGGCAGGAATTGCGCGAGATCGGGTGGACTCTGCGCCTGCGCCCAGGCCAGCGCGAACTCCGCGACCGGATCGGCCCCGGGCGCGGACCGGCCGTGCTCGCCGCGGCGGGCGTTGGCGTGCATGGCAAATGATACCGCGGGCTCGCGGCGCCCGCCTGCCGCCTCGAAGGTGGCCGATATTCACCCCTAGGGTGGCAGTGGCCTGCGGAATACTGGTGCGATGAACGACGCCCCGGGGCGGATCGGCGTGGCCTCCGACGGGGGAACGGCGGTGGGTATCGCGACCGCGGTTCGGGCCGGGCTGGAATCGCCGACCGACATCGTCACCGCGGCGCTGCGCCGCATCGCCGAGCGCGACTGCGCCACCCGCGCGTTCGTCGCCGTGCACTCCGACGCCGCACTCGCCGACGCCGCCGCGCTCGCCCGGCGGCCCGACCTGTCCGCCCTCCCGCTCGCGGGGGTGCCGATCGCGATCAAGGACAACATTCCCGCCGCCGGCACGGTGGTGGAGTCGGGCACAGCCGCCGTGCGGCGTGGACCCTCGCTTGCCGATCACGTCGTCGTGGCCCGACTGCGGGCCGCCGGGGCGATCGTCGTCGGTCGCACGGCGACACCGGAACTCGACGCCTGGGCCACCACCGACACCCCGGACGTCGTCACCCGCAACCCGTGGAACCCCGACCTCACCCCGGGCGGGTCGTCCGGTGGCTCGGCCGCCGCGGTCGCGGCGGGCATGGTGCCCGTCGCGCACGGCACCGACGGGCTCGGGTCTATCCGGATTCCCGCCGCCTGCTGCGGACTCGTCGGCATCAAACCGGGACGCGGCCTCGTTCCCGCGCAGATCGGACGCGACTCGTGGGGCGGGATGATCGAGAACGGCGCACTCGCGACGACGGTTGCCGACGCGGCGCTGCTGTTGTCGGTGATGGCCGACGAACCCCACCTCGCCACGATCACGGACCCTGGCCCGCTGCGGATCGGCGTGTCGGTGTCGAGTCCGTCGATCGTCATCCGGCTCGACCGGCAGTGGACCGCCGCGGCACGCACAGCAGGATCGGTCCTCGCATCCGCCGGCCACCTCGTCGAGCCGACGACTGTCGGCTACCGCCGCGCCCCGTTCGCGCAGTTCGTGCGGTGGTTCGCCAACGCCGCCCATGACGCCGAATCGCTCGACCGGCACCGACTGCAACGACGCAACCGCGTGTTGGTCCGGCTCGGCCGGATCGTCGACCGGCTACACCTCGTGCGCGACCGGGACGTCGAATACGTCGAGAAACGGATGCTCGCGGTGTTCGATGACCTCGACCTGCTGATCATGCCGACGCTGGCGCGCCCGCCGATCCGTGCCGAAGCCTGGAGCGAAAGGCTGTGGACCCCGAACATCGTCTCCAACGTCCGCTATGCGCCGCTCACCGCGATCTGGAACGTGCTCGGCTGGCCCGCGGTCAGCGTCCCGGTCGGGATGCACCCGACCTCGGGCACCCCTCTCGCCGCGCAACTGATCGGCCCGCCCGGCAGCGAGGCCCGCATCCTCGCCGTCGCCGCCCAGCTCGAACGCCTGAATCCCTGGCGCCGCACCGCCCGCACCCGTGAGTTGACGCGGCCACAGCGTTAACTCAGGGGTGCAGGAGCATTCAGGCGTGACTGTGCGCGTGGATCCGGCGCAGTGGCGGCAGGTTCTTCGGCGGCACCCGGCGGTCGGGTAGTTCGGCCAACAACCGGGTCGTGGTGGCGGCGATCTCGGCGACCGCCGCCTCGACCGCGGGACGGGTGGACGCGGAGATGCTGGACAGTCCGCCGACCTTGCGCACGTACTGCAGGGCGGCGGCCTCGATCTCGGCTTCGGTGGCGGGCGGCTCGAGGCCGCGCAGGCCGGTGATGTTTCGGCACATGTTTTCCAGCCTACGAGCCCCAGGCCGTCTAGCAGCCCTACCGGGACGCCGTCCGGCTCCCCGACACCACCCGCTCGAGCGCCCGGATGTCGGCCTCGAGCACCCGGAACAGCCAGTACACGCCGACGAACGCGACCACTGCGCCGACGCACAACCAGCGCATCGAGTCGATGATGAGCGGCAGCTGACCGGGCAGCAGGAAGCTCACGCCCGCGACCACGCCGATCAGCGGGACCGACGCGGCGATCGCGAGGTACACCGTCGAGCGGCGGGCGAGCCAGCGCAGCCGTTGTGCGTCCGCCGCCGTCACGTGCCCCTCCCGCAGCAACGGCGGGTACACGCAGCGCGTGTACCAGAGGGTGGTGAGGAAGAACGGGTACGACACCGAGATCGCCCCGCACACCAGCAGCGACATCAGCACGTGCACCAGCAGGTCGGTCGGCGCGTCGGTGACCAGCGCCAGGCCGGTGACGAACGACGTCCCCGCCACCACCCACGCGGTGAAGCCGATCAGCGCCACCCGGTCCCCGATGCCGAGCGCGTCGGCGCGGGTGCGGGCCAGCATCCGCGGGCTGTAGCGGCGGCCGCGGCGCAGCCCGAACGGCACCAGCAAAGGACGCCGGCACAGGAACAGCATCAGCGCGAACGCGATCAGGGCGAGCCCGTTGAGGGACTCACCGATCGGGTGGATCCGGGCATGCTCGTCGGCGGTGAGCGTCGAATCGGTGAGCGCACTGTTGTGCACCTTGTTGTAGGCGATCGCCGCGACGTTCCCGATCGCACCGGCGAACGTGGTGATCGGCACGCTCCACGGCGCCAGCCGCGCCCGCCACCCGCGCGGCGGCGGGTCGACGAGGTCGCGGGCGCGGGCGTCGAGGCACAGGTCGAACTGCGCGGCGACCTCGCGGCCGTTGGCGGGCCGGTTGTCGCGGTCGGGTTGCAGGCAGCGCAGCAGCACCCGGCGCAGCGTCGCCGGGCAGTCGGCGGGCAGGTCGTCGAGGAAGCGTTGCTCGATCGGGCGGCGGCGCAGCGCGAGCAGGTGGTCGAGGGCATCGCCGTTCGGTATCGCCACCCGGCTCGTCGCACCGGCGAGCCGGGTCAGCGCGGCGTCGTCGTCGAACGGTCGGCGGCCGGTGAGCAGTTCCCACAGCATCATCCCGAGCGCGTACAGGTCGCTGCGGGTGTCCAGGTCGGCGGCGTTGCGCCGCGACCCGGGCCGCGCGGCCTCGAGCTGCTCGGGCGACATGTACGCCAACGACCCGCCGAAATACGCGACCGGATTCGCGCCGGACACGTGATGGGCGTAGCTGATGTTGAAGTCGGCCAGTTTCGGTGCGCCATCCGCGGTGAGCAGCACGTTGGCCGGTTTCAGGTCGCGGTGCAACACGCCCCGACGGTCGGCGTAGTCCAGCGCGTCGGCGAGGCGTCGGCCGAGCCAGGCCACCGCCTCCGGCCACGACAGGGCCGCGAGATCGGCGCGGGTGCGGGACTCGACGGGCCGGATGCCGCCGCGGTCGAGCAGTTCGGCATCGACGGCCGAGAGCAGCAGTCGCCCGTTGCGCAGCGCGGGTTCGGTGTCGCGAACCCGACGCAGCACGCCGCGCAGCGTCCCGCCGGGGACGTACTGCATGTACATCAGCTTCACCGTGTTCGCTGTGTTCACCGCGCCGTGGGCTATAAGGCGCTGGTCGAACACCCGCACGATGTGGTCGTGGTCGAGGTGCGCGAGCGTTTGCGGTTCGGTGCCGTGGTTGGCGGAGATCTTCACCGCCACGAGGCGCTGCATCGACCGCTGCCGGGCCAGATACACCCTGGCGAACGCGCCGCTGCCGAGGTCGGTGAGCAGGTCGAAGTCGTCGATGCGCGACCCGGTGCCGATCTCGTCGAGGGCAGTCGCTGGCGCCGGCGTCGCGCCCATCGTGGCGGTGGCGAGTGCGGTGTCCATGACATGGAATCACCGGACGGGTGACGAACATTAACCGGCGAGGGGAACCAGACCGCCTGGGTGTGCGTTGTCAGACAAGTGCTAGCTACATCGCCTACATCGCGCTGTGCCGCACGCGGTAACCTGGATTGTCCGGAAACCGCAGCCGGGCGGCGCCGCCGCGTGACCCGGAGCACGCAGACCGGAAAGGATTGGCCCTGGTGGCCGAGGCTGTATGAACCGTAAGACTGTCTTCCGCAACCTGGCGATCGTGGCCGGGATTCTGCTGGTGATCTACGCGTTCAGCTACTTCGGCAACGACACCCGGGGCTGGAAGACCGTCGACACATCGGTCGCGTTGAGCCAGATCGCCGACGAGAACGTCACGACGGCGCAGATCGATGACCGTGAGCAGCAGCTGCGACTGACGCTGAAGAGCGGCAACGACGCGACCGGCGGCCAGACCCAGATCATCGCAAGCTACCCTGCCGCCGCCTCGGACCAGGTCTTCGACTCGCTGCAGGGCGCAGGGCTCGAGAGCTACAACACCACCGTCACCAAGGAGAGCTGGCTCACCTCGGTGCTGCTGTTCGTGCTGCCGATGGTGATCCTGCTCGGCTTGTTCATCTTCGTGATGGGGCGCATGCAGGGCGGCGGCCGCGGCGGCGTAATGGGCTTCGGCAAATCCAAGGCCAAGCAGCTCACCAAGGACATGCCGAAGACCACGTTCGCCGACGTCGCCGGCGCCGACGAGGCGGTCGAGGAGCTCTACGAGATCAAGGACTTCCTGCAGAACCCGGCCCGCTACCAGGCGCTCGGTGCGAAGATCCCGCGCGGTGTGCTGCTGTACGGCCCACCCGGCACCGGCAAGACGCTGCTCGCCCGCGCGGTCGCCGGCGAGGCGGGGGTGCCGTTCTTCACCATCTCCGGTTCGGACTTCGTCGAGATGTTCGTCGGCGTCGGTGCCTCGCGGGTGCGTGACCTGTTCGAGCAGGCCAAGCAGAACAGCCCGTGCATCATCTTCGTCGACGAGATCGACGCGGTGGGGCGCCAGCGCGGCGCCGGCCTCGGCGGCGGCCACGACGAGCGCGAGCAGACGCTGAACCAGTTGCTGGTCGAGATGGACGGGTTCGGTGAGCGGCAGGGCGTCATCCTCATCGCCGCGACCAACCGGCCCGACATCCTTGACCCGGCGTTATTGCGACCCGGCCGCTTCGACCGCCAGATCCCCGTGGGTGCGCCCGACCTCGCCGGCCGTCGCGCGATCCTGCGGGTGCACTCGCAGGGCAAGCCGATCTCACCGAACGCCGACCTCGAAGGTCTGGCCAAGCGGACCGTTGGCATGTCCGGCGCCGACCTCGCGAACGTGATCAACGAGGCCGCGCTGCTCACCGCCCGCGAACACGGCGCGGTGATCACCGGCGAGTCGCTCGAGGAGTCCGTCGACCGGGTGATCGGCGGTCCGCGCCGCAAGAGCCGGATCATCAGCGAGCACGAGAAGAAGATCACCGCCTACCACGAGGGTGGCCACACCCTGGCGGCGTGGGCGATGCCGGACATCGAGCCGGTGTACAAGGTGACGATCCTCGCCCGCGGCCGCACCGGCGGGCACGCCATGACAGTGCCCGAGGACGACAAGGGCCTGATGACCCGCTCGGAGATGATCGCCCGGCTCGTGATGGCGATGGGTGGTCGCGCGGCCGAGGAACTGGTCTTCCACGAGCCCACCACGGGTGCGTCGTCCGACATCGACCAGGCGACCAAGATCGCCCGGGCGATGGTCACCGAATACGGCATGAGCGCGCGCCTCGGCGCGGTGCGCTACGGCCAGGAGCAGGGCGACCCGTTCCTCGGCCGGTCGATGGGGATGGCCTCGGAATACTCGCACGAGGTCGCGGGTGCGATCGACGAGGAGGTGCGCAACCTGATCGAGGCCGCGCACACCGAGGCCTGGTCCATCCTCAACGACTACCGCGACGTGCTCGACGATCTCGCCACCGCACTGCTCGAACGCGAGACCCTGCACCGCAAGGACCTCGAGGAGATCTTCACCGCGGTGGAGAAGCGCCCGCGGATCACGGCGTTCAACGACTTCGGCGACCGCGTGCCCTCGGACAAGCCCCCCGTGAAGACCCCCGGCGAACTCGCGATCGAGCGGGGTGAGCCGTGGCCGCCGCCGGAGCCCGAGCAGCCGCGCGACACTGCTCCGCAGCAGTCGGCTCAGCCCGCGCCGCCGGCCAACGGGTATCCGCCCGCGCCGGTGCCGAACCGCGGGTATCCCGCGCCGCAGGGCGCATCCCACGGCTCGCGACCGGACTACGGCGCCCCCGCCGGGTGGTCGGCGCCGGGGTGGCCCCCCCGCGACGACGACACGCGACCGTGGCAGAAGGACCGGCCGAACTGGCCGGGTGGCTGGACCCAGCCGCCGGGCGCCCCGCCACAGGGCGCCCCGCCACATGGCGCCCCGCCACATGGCGCCCCGCCGCATGGCACAACGCCGGGGGGCACAACGCCGGGGGGCACAACACAGTCCCAGCCGCGGCACGCGTACGACCCGCGGACCCAGCCCGGCGAGCGCAGCCAGGGCCACGACGCGAACGGCGAACCCGACGACGAGCCGCGCTGGGACGGACCGAACGGACGGCACTGAGCCGCACACTCGACGCGGGCGGGGCTGGGCGGCACCCGTCACCGAGCGTCACCGAACAGGAGGGCTGGACACTTGGCGGTCGAGCAGATCGACGAGGAGCTGCGCGTCGTCGGGACCGATGAGGCACTGACGTCGCTCACCACCGGCAGGCAGTTCGACCAGGCCCGCGCCGAGGCCGCCGTGCGCGAGTTGCTAGTCGCGCTCGGCGAGGACCCGGACCGGCCGGGGCTGATCGACACCCCCGCCCGGGTCGCCCGGTCCTACCGCGAGATGTTCGCCGGCCTCTACACCGAGCCGGACGCCGTCCTGGACACGACCTTCGACGAGGGGCACCAGGAACTGGTGCTGGTGCGCGACATCCCGCTGTACTCGACGTGCGAGCATCACCTGGTCGCGTTTCACGGCGTCGCGCACGTCGGCTACATTCCCGGCCCGCACGGGCGGGTCACGGGACTGTCGAAGCTGGCTCGCGTCGTCGACCTGTATGCGAAGCGCCCGCAGGTACAAGAGCGGCTGACCAGCCAGATTGCCGACGCGATCATGCGCAAGCTCGACCCGCGGGGCGCGATCGTGGTCGTGGAGGCCGAGCATCTCTGCATGGCGATGCGCGGCATCCGCAAACCTGGTGCGAGCACCACGACATCCGCGGTTCGCGGCCTGTTCCAGTCCAGCGCGGTGTCGCGGGCCGAGGCCCTGGACCTGATCCTGCGCAAGTGAGCGGACTGCCCACGGCCGGCCGCGGTCGCGGCTGCGTGGTGATGGGCGTGCTCAACGTCACCAGCGACTCCTTCTCCGACGGCGGGCGTTTCCTGGACCGCGACACGGCGATCTCCCACGGCCTCGAACTGCACCGCCTCGGCGCGGACATCATCGACGTCGGCGGTGAATCGACCCGCCCGGGCGCGAGCCGCCTCGCCCCCGAGACCGAGGCCGCACGCGTGGTGCCGGTGATCGCGGCACTGGCTCTGTCGGGTGTGCCGACCAGCGTCGACACCATGCGCGCCCGGGTCGCGGAGGCGGCGGTGGAGGCCGGCGCGCAGGTCGTCAACGACGTTTCCGGCGGCCGCGCCGACCCCGAGATGGCCCGCGTGGTCGCCGACGCCGAGGTGCCGTGGATCCTCATGCACTGGCGCTCGGCCGCCGACTACGTGCACACCGCCCCGACGCACTACGACGACGTCGTCACCGAGGTGCAGGCCGAACTGATGGAGTGCGTGGACGGGGCCGTTGCTGCCGGCGTCGACCCGGGCCGGCTCGTAGTCGACCCCGGGCTGGGGTTCGCGAAGACCGCCGCCCACAACTGGGCGCTGTTGGCCGCCCTGCCCGACCTCTCGGCGCGCGGGTTCCCGGTGCTGGTCGGGGCGTCGCGCAAGCGTTTCCTCGGCTCGCTTCTCGCGGACGGCGACGAGCCCCGACCGCCAGACGGCCGGGAGGTCGCCACTGCCGCCGTGTCGGCCCTCGCCGCGGCGAACGGGGCGTGGGGGGTGCGGGTGCACGACGTCGCCGCGTCCCTCGACGCGGTCGCGGTTGCGCACGCCTGGGCACGGGCTGGACGCACGTGAGCGACCGGATCGAGCTGCTTGGCCTGCGGGTCCGCGGCCACCACGGCGTATTCGAGCATGAGCGCAGCGACGGTCAGGACTTCCTGATCGACGTCACGGTGTGGCTCGACCTCGCGCCTGCCGCGGCATCCGACGACCTCGACGACACCCTCGACTACGGCGCGCTTGCACAGATCGCCGCCGACATCGTCGGCGGAACACCGCGCGACCTCATCGAGACCGTCGCCGCCGAGATCGCCGACGCGGTGATGACGGACCCCCGCGTGCAGGCGACCGAGGTCACCGTGCACAAGCCGTCCGCGCCGATCCCGCTCACCTTCGCCGACGTCGCGGTGGTCGCTTACCGCGATCGGCACAGCCGTGGGGCCCGATGAGCAGGGCTGTGCTCTCCATCGGTTCCAATGTCGGCGACTCGCTCGCGCACCTGCAGTCCGTCGTCGACGGTCTCGGGGAGCGGGTGCAGGCGGTCTCCACCGTGTACGCGACCGCGCCGTGGGGGGGTGTGGAGCAGCAGGACTTCCTCAACGCGGTCGTCGTCGCGGCCGATCCGGACCTCGACCCGCGCGGCTGGCTGGACCTCGCACACCGGCTCGAGGCCGACGCGCGCCGCACCCGCGAGCGCAGATGGGGGCCGCGCACGCTCGATGTCGACATCGTCACCTGTGATGACGCGATCAGCCTCGACCCGGAGCTGACCCTGCCGCACCCACGCGCACACGAGCGGGCGTTCGTACTGGTGCCGTGGCTCGACGTCGAACCCGACGCGACCCTCACCGTGGGGACCCGCACCCGCCCGATCGGCGACTGGCTCGCCGACCTCGAGCGCAGCGAACGCAACGGCGTGCGCCGCACCGACTCGCGCCTGCGGGGCTCGTCGTGACGGGGGAGCTGAAACCGACCCGCATCCGTGACCTCGCCGTGCTGCTCGCCGTCGCCGCGGTTGCGACCTGGATCCTGGTGCGGGTCCTCTACGGCCAGCTGCCGCCGATCCCGGTCTACGCCGGGGCGTCGCTGTACCCGGTCGCGATCATCGAGGTGATCGCCGCGTTCCTGATCCGCGCCCGGATCAACGACCACCGCATCGGCGATGGCCCGCAGCAACTGCACCCGATCGTCGCCGCTCGCGCGGTCGCGCTGGCGAAGGCGTCGGCACTGGTCGGGGCTGCCGCCGCGGGTGTCTGGCTGGGTTTCCTGCTCTACGTCTTCCCGCAGCGCTCGGTGCTGCGAGCGGCGGTGGAGGACAGTCCCGGGGCGGTGGTCGGACTGGTCGCCGGCCTAGCGCTGGTGGCGGCCGCGCTGTGGCTCGAGCACTGCTGCAAGGCACCGGAGGAACCGCCCGACGAGCCTGCGCACTGACTCGCCGCGCCGCCGCGCGCGCTAACCCGCAGCCGGCGTCGCAACGGCAACGAAGCTGCGCCCGACGGCGGCACACCACCGGGCTGTCGGTCGCCGAGATCATGGCGAACCTGCGCGCCGAGTCGGCGGCCGAGCCCATAGCGGCTCCGGGGCGTCGACGCAAGTGAGCGATATCTCACGTCGTTCGCCCGTGGCGTGACCCGCACCTCACCCGATATCCTCGTCGTGATCGTCCGGTACCCGCGCTGCGGGACTGGAACGGGAATCGGAGAGGATTTGGGGTGACACCGCAGTGACCTCACCTGGGATCACTGGCGACCCTGCGCCTGCACGACTGACGGTGGGAATCGTCTCGGCGGGACGGGTGGGTACCGCCATCGGCGCCGCGCTCGAGCGCGCCGGACACGTCGTGTTCGCGGTCAGCGCGATCTCCGACGCCTCCATCCACCGTGCCCGCTCCCGGCTGCCGGACTCGAAGATCCTGCCCGTCCACGACGTCGCCGCCCGCAGTGAACTGCTGATCCTTGCCGTGCCCGATGCCGAACTCGCCGGCCTCGTCCGCGGACTCGCCGCCACCGGATCGGTCCAGCCAGGTGCGCTCGTCGCGCACACCTCCGGCGCCAACGGCATCGCCATTCTGGAGCCGCTGACCCTACTGGGCGCGACCCCGCTCGCGATCCACCCCGCGATGACCTTCACCGGGCACGACGAGGACACCGCGCACCTCGTCAACGCATGTTTCGGGATCACCGCCGCCGACGAGATCGGCTATGCCATCGCGCAGTCGCTGGTGATCGAGATCGGCGGCGAGCCGGTCCGGGTCCGCGAGGAACACCGCACGCTGTACCACGCGGCCCTCGCCCACGGCAGCAACCACGTCGTCACGCTGGTCGTCGACGCCGTCGCGGCGCTGCGGGCGGCGCTGGCCGGCCACGAACTGATGGGGCAGCCGGTGGTCGACGACGCGCCAGGTGGGCTGCCCGAACGCATCCTCACCCCGCTGCTTTCGGCCGCGCTGGACAACACGCTGCGCCGCGGTGCGGCCGCGCTGACCGGACCGGTCGCGCGTGGCGACGCCGTCGCCGTGCAGGCGCATCTCGACGCCCTCACCGACGTCGACCCCGGCCTCGCCGAGGGATACCGGGCGTTGTCGCTGCGCACCGCGCAGATCGCCGGGCAACCGCAGATCGTCGAGCAGTTGGAGCGCCGATGACCACCGCGAACGCGAAGAAGCTGCGCGGCAGCTTCACCCCGGGCGAGCTCACCGTGCACCACGACCCGGCCGTCGTCACCGCGGTCTCGAACGCGCTGCGTGAGGTCGGCCGCAAGGTCGCTCTCGTCCCGACCATGGGCGCGCTCCACGAGGGCCACCTGCAACTGGTCAAGGCCGCCCAGCGCACCAAGGCAGTCGTCATCGTGTCGATCTTCGTGAACCCCTTGCAGTTCGGCGCGAACGAGGACCTCGACAAGTACCCCCGTACGCTCGACGCCGACGTCGAACTCCTGCGCGGAGCGGGCGTCGAACTGGTCTTCGCGCCGAGCATCGCCGACATGTACCCGGACGGGCGGCGCACCATGGTGCACACCGGCCCGCTCGGCGGCGAACTCGAGGGTGCCAGCCGGCCGACGCATTTCGCCGGGATGCTGACCGTCGTCGCGAAGTTGCTGCTGATCGCGCGAGCCCGTGAGGCGTTCTTCGGCGAGAAGGACTACCAGCAACTGGTGCTGATCCGGCAGATGGTGGCAGACCTCAACATCGACACGAAGATCGTCGGCGTGCCGACGGTGCGCGAGCCGGACGGGCTGGCGCTGTCCTCGCGTAACCGCTATCTCGATGCGGCGAAACGGGAGACGGCGGTGACGCTGTCCGCGGCGCTGGTTGCGGGCGTACATGCGGGACCGTTCGGCGCCGACGCGGTGCTCGACGCGGCCCGGCAGGTGCTCGCCACGGCCCCCGACGTCGACGTCGACTACCTCGAGCTGCGCGCCGCCGACCTCGGCCCGATCCCCCCGCAGGGCCCGGCACGACTGCTGATCGCGGCCCGCGTCGGCAGTACCCGACTCATCGACAACATGCCGGTCACCCTGGGCGGCAATCCGATTCAAGGCCACCCCGGCGTAGAGACGTCCCGATAGGAAGGCAACAACAATGCTGCGGACGATGATGAAATCGAAGATCCACCGTGCGACAGTGACGCATGCGGACCTGCACTACGTGGGTTCGGTGACCGTCGATTCCGATCTGATGGCGGCCGCGGACCTGCTCGAGGGCGAGCAGGTCACCATCGTCGACATCGACAACGGCGCGCGCCTCGAGACCTACGTGATCGCGGGCGAACCCGGCTCGGGCGTGATCGGAATCAACGGTGCCGCGGCGCATCTGGTCAACCCGGGTGATCTCGTCATCCTCATCGCCTACGGCATGATGGACGAGCAGGAACTGCGCAAGTATCAGCCGCGCGTGGTGTTCGTCGACGGGGCCAACCGCCAGGTCGAACTCGGCGCCGACCCCGCGCACGCCCCCGCGGGCTCCGGGTTGGTGTCGCCGCGCAAGCTGTCGGTGGTCTGAGCGGTGCGGGGGGCGAGTTGCTGCTGACGATCGACGTCCGTAACACCAATATCGTGTTGGGCCTGTTCTCCGGGAGCGGTACGCACGCGAAGCTGGTGCGGGACTGGCGGATGCACACCAACCCGCGGATCACCGCCGACGAGTTCGCGCTGCAACTGCGTGGACTGCTCGGCGGACACGTCGACGAGATCACCGGGGTGGCGGCGCTGTCCACCGTCCCGTCGGTGCTGCGGGAACTGCGGCTGATGCTGACCCGGTACTGGGGGGAGCTGCCGCATGTGGTCGTCGAACCCGGCGTGCGCACCGGCGTGCCCCTGCTGGTCGACAACCCCAAGGAGGTCGGCGCCGATCGGATCGTGAACTGTCTGGGCGCGCACCACTTCTACGATTCGCCGGCGATCGTCGTCGACTTCGGGACCTCCACGTGCGTCGACGTAGTCTCGGCGAAGGGCGAGTTCCTCGGTGGCGTCATCGCGCCCGGTCTGGAGATCTCCATGGACGCGCTCGCGTCGCAGAGTGCCGCGCTGCGCAAGGTCGAGATCGTGCGGCCCCGGTCGGTGGTCGGCAAGAACACGGTCGAGTGCATGCAGTCGGGCGCGGTCTTCGGCTTCGCCGCCATGGTCGACGGCCTCGTCGACCGCATCCGCGACGACCTGCCCGGCTTCGCCGGTAAGGATGTCGCCGTCATCGCCACCGGCGACAGCGCCCCGCTGATCATCCCCGAGTCGGAGACCATAGAACACCACGAACCGGACCTCACCCTCGAGGGCCTGCGCCTGGTCTACGAGCGCAACCGAGACAAGGCGCGCGCCCGCCGCGCCCCCTGACCCCGGCCCCGCCGAGTGCGTCACACCCCTTCCGTAATCGCGAAACCGACTGCTATGCTTCCGGTCGTGTCCATCCGCATGAGCGCCCAGGAGTGTTGTCGAGGCTGACCGCCGCCTCGACCAATCGACACGTCCTGGAGTCCGACTCATGCTCTCCACCATTTCTGTTGGCACACCTGTATCTGCGCTCCGTAATCGGCCCGCACGCCGTTCGCCGCGCCCGCCCGCGTTGCCGACCCGGCTGCGTCCCGCGGACCTGCTGCGCATCACCGACGAGGCCGCCGATGCGGTGCTCACCGGCTGCCACGACCACCTGCTCCCCGAGGGCGGCATCTGGCCCACCGAAAATCGTTGGAACACAAGGTTGCATTCCGACGGCGAGGTCGACGTCTGGCTGATCAGCTGGGTACCCGACAAATCCACCGAACTGCACGACCACGCCGGCTCGCTCGGCGCACTCACCGTGCTGTCCGGCTCGCTCTCCGAATTCCGTTGGACGGGAGACCGATTGCGGCAGCGCACGCTGCACGCCGGGGACCAGGCGTCGTTCCCGATCGGGTGGGTACACGACGTGATGCGTGCCGCCGACAGTCAGGGTGCACCCGCTCGGAACCCGGCCGATCCGACGCTTTCCGTACACGCCTACTCGCCGCCGCTGACGGCCATGTCCTACTACGAGATCACCGACCGCGCGACCCTGCGCCGCACCCGCACCGAACTGACCGATCAGCCCGAAGGCGAAATCCGATGAGCACCGTCATGAACTCCCGCACCGGCACCAAGCACCAGACCGTCGACGAGATGCTCGCCCACGCCCGCCGCGGACTGCAGCGCATGTACGCCTTCGAGGTCCCCGCCGCCATCGCCCGCGGTGCGATCCTCGTCGACATCCGCCCGCAGGCTCAGCGGGCGCGCGAAGGCACTCTGCCCGGTGCGCTGGCCATCGAACGTAACGTCCTCGAGTGGCGGCTCGACCCGTCCAGCTCGGCCCGCATCTCCGCGGCGGTCGACCACGACGTCGAATGGGTCGTCGTCTGCTCGGAGGGCTACACCTCGAGCCTGGCGGCGTACGCGCTGCAGCAGCTGGGTCTGCACCGCGCCACCGACCTCGTCGGCGGCTACCAGGCGCTGCGCGCAGCCGGCCTGGTCAACATCGGCGTCGCTACGCCACATTTCCGCCGCGAGGCCGGCTCGATCATCGCCGTCTGAGGTCATCGACGTCTGAGGACGTCGGGCCGTCACTGCACGGTCGCCGGGCCGTCACGGCGCACCCGATAGGCTTGCCGCTCGTGAGCGAAGCGGACAGCGCACAAACCGTCGACGACACCCCCGAGCAGATGCGGGTGCGTCGGGCCAAGCGCGACCGACTGCTGGACGACGGTGGCGACCCGTATCCCGTCGTGGTTCCCCGCACCCACACCCTCGGGCAGGTGCGCGAGCGCTACCCCGACCTCGAGCCCGACACCGGGACCGGTGATCGGGTGGGCGTGGCCGGGCGTGTGCTGTTTCTGCGCAACACCGGCAAACTCTGCTTCGCAACCCTGCAGGAGGGTGACGGCACCCAACTACAGGCCATGATCAGCCTCGCCGGTGTCGGCGCCGACGCGCTCGCAGCGTGGAAGTCCGATGTCGACCTCGGCGACGTCGTGTTCGTACACGGCGAGGTGATCAGCTCGCGCCGCGGCGAGCTGAGCGTGCTCGCCGACGACTGGCGGATGGCGTCCAAGGCGCTTCGTCCGCTGCCTGTGGCGCACAAGGAGATGAACGAGGAATCGCGGGTGCGCCAGCGGTACGTCGACCTGATCGTGCGGCCTGAGGCGCGGCGCAACGCCCGCATCCGTGTGGCGGTCGTGCGGGCGCTGCGAAACGCGTTGGAGCGGCGAGGCTTTCTCGAGGTCGAGACCCCGATGCTGCAGACCCTGCACGGCGGCGCCGCGGCGCGCCCGTTCGTCACCCGCTCCAATGCCCTGGACCTCGACCTGTACCTGCGGATCGCGCCGGAATTGTTCCTGAAGCGGTGCGTGGTCGGCGGCATCGAGAAAGTCTTCGAGATCAACCGGAACTTCCGCAACGAGGGCGCCGACTCCACCCATTCGCCGGAATTCGCGATGCTCGAGACCTACGAGGCGTACGGCACCTACGACGATTCTGCGCGGATGACGCAGGAATTGGTACAAGAAGTCGCACAGGAGACGTTCGGCACGCAGGTCATGACGCTCGCCGACGGCTCCGAATACGACCTCGGTGGCGAATGGCAGACCGTCGAAATGTACCCATCTTTGTCGCAAGCGGCGGGCGTCGAGGTTACCCCGGACACCACCGTCGAGGAATTGACCGCGCTCGCCGGCCGAGTCGGTCTCGAAATTCCCGAGGGCAAGGGGTACGGCCACGGGAAACTCGTCGAGGCACTGTGGGAGCACACCTACGGGCACAATTTGTACGCGCCGGCGTTCGTGCGGGATTTCCCGGTCGAGACCTCGCCGCTGACGCGGGCGCACCGCAGCAGACGCGGCATTGCGGAGAAATGGGACCTGTACGTGCGCGGCTTCGAGTTGGCCACCGGCTATTCGGAACTCGTCGACCCCGTGGTTCAGCGGGAACGTTTCGTCGACCAAGCGCGACTGGCCGCCGCCGGCGACGACGAGGCGATGCTGCTCGACGAGGAATTTCTCGCCGCGATGGAACACGCGATGCCTCCTACCACAGGCACCGGTATGGGAATCGACCGGCTGTTGATGGCGCTGACCGGCCTCGGAATCCGCGAGACGATCCTGTTTCCCATTGTGCGCCCGCTCGGCCACTGACTCCTCCCGCCCGCAATTTCCGCCGCGACAATTGGGTTGCATGAACTCGTCGCGTTTGTGGGTATTCTGGCGCCGTACGCCGCGGCCCTGCGCGGCTGCGATGTATGCAAGACCAGGTAGGGAAGACCATGAAGGGAATGGGTATCTGATGGCCAAGAAGGTCACGGTCACGCTGATCGACGATGTCGACGGTGAGGCCATTGCGGACGAGACCGTCGAATTCGGTCTCGACGGCGTTTCGTACGAGATCGACCTGTCGGCGGACAATGCCGCCATCCTGCGCGAGCAGGTGGAAGCCTGGGTCGAGAATGCGCGCCGCGTCAGCGGGCGCAAGCGGGTCAAGCAGGCGGCCGCGCCCGTCGCGCCGAAGTCGCGCGTCTCGGTGGACCGTGAGCAGAGCGCCGCGATCCGCGACTGGGCGCGACGTAGCGGCCACAAGGTGTCGGCACGCGGGCGGATCTCCGCCGAGGTGATAGAGGCCTACAACCAGGCGAACTGACGAGTGCGAACGGCCACACAGGGTGAGGGTGTGGCCGATCCACCACCCAGGGTTCCTATCGCGAGGTGGTCGGCGCCGAGAGACTAGGTAACAACCGAGTCCCCCAATGCGAGGTAGCCAACATGACCACCACAATTGCCGCCCCGATCGAGAGTGCCCCGATCGTCAGCGATGCGGACCACGCCGCGGAGGTCGACGTGTTCAAGACCGATGCCGCTTCCGCGGAACTCGCTCGGGCGATCGATGCACTGGATACCAAGATCCTCGAGCTCGTCCGCCGTCGCGTGGAGATCACGCGCCGTGCCGGCATCGCCCGCCTGCAGGCGGGTCTGCCGCGGATCACCCAACACAGCGAGATGGACTCGCTGCGCCGCTACGAGGCCGAACTTGGCCGCGAGGGTGTCGGTATGGCCCTCGTCCTGATGCGCCTCGGTCGCGGCGGCATCCCGGCACGCAGCTGAAGACGATCAGCGGCACACCGGTCGCGAATCCGGCGGCGCCGATACGATTGACTCATGCCGAGAGGTCGAGCGTGAGCGGGTTCGACGGACCGTGCCTTCGGTTCGCCGACGAATCCGGCCGCCAGCAGGAGGTCGAGCTCTCGCCCGAGCGCCCACGGCTCACCGTGGGCCGCTCGGCGCAGGCCGACATCGCACTGACCTGGGACGACGAGGTCTCCCGGCTGCACGCCGCGATCGAGTGGATGGGGACCCATTGGACCATCCTCGACGACGGACTGTCCCGCAACGGGACCTTCGTCAACGGCGAGCGCCTCGCGGGTCGGCGCAGCCTGCGGGCGGGGGACCGCATCCGCATCGGCGGAGCGCTGATCACGTTCTACGAGTTCGGCGGGGGTCTCGACGACGTCACCCGGGTGGCGTCCGGGTCGCTGCCTACCGTGCGCTCCCTCACCGAGACACAACGCTCCGTGCTCATCGCGCTGTGCCGGCCCTACAAGCACAACGCGGCCTTCGCCACCCCCGCGTCGAACCAGCAGATCGCCGGCGAGCTCTACCTGAGCGTCGACGCGATCAAGACCCATCTGCGCGCGCTGTTCGCCAAGTTCGGCGTCGAGGACCTGCCGCAGAACCAGAAGCGGGTCCGGCTGGCGGAATTGGCAATCCAGAGCGGCATCATCTCCGAGCGGGATCTCTAACCCGCCAACCGGGACGCGCTCGGCCGCACCCCGCGCACCCGCTTGAACGCGGCGGACAGCGCGAACCCGCTGCCGTAGCCGACCCGGCGGGCCACCGCGTCGAGCGTCTCGTCTCCTTCCTGCAAGAGGTCCGCGGCCACCGCGAGCCGCCACCCCGTCAGGTAGCTCATCGGTGGTTCGCCCACAAGGTCGGCGAACCGGCGCGCTAGCACCGCGCGCGACACCCCGCACCCAGCCGCAAGCGCCGCGACCGTCCACGGGTGCGCCGGATTGTGGTGAATCAGCCGCAGCGCGTGCCCGACCAACGAGTCGGCGTCGGCGCGGTACCAACCGGGAACGTCGGCGTCGGCGCGGGCGAACCACGCCCGCAGCGCCGAGATCGTCAGCAGGTCGAGCAGTCGGTCGAGCACCACCTCCTGGCCGGGGTCGTCCTTCACGATCTCGGCCTCGAGCAACGGCAGCACCGGGCAGTTCCACTCCGCCGCGCGCAGCACCGCGAGCGTCGGCAGTGAGTCGAGCACGCGGCGGCTCACCTCGCCGGCCATCTGGTAGGTGCCGGTGAGCAGCACCGTCTCCCCGTTACGGCTGTTGCCCCAGCTCCGCACGCCGAGTCGCCACTTCTCCTGAAGCGGTTCGCCGTACAAGGTGCGGCATTCCTGCCCAGGCCCGATCACCACCTGCGGTGGGGTGGCCGGATCGTCCGCGACGAGGTAGGGGTCCGGGCCCCGCGCGAGCACAACGTCGCCGGCGCGCAGTTCTATCGCGGCGCCGTCGTCGGGGCGCACCCAGGCGGCCCCGTGTACCACCGCGAACACTGTCAGCGGGGCCCGGTCCTCGATCCGCATCGACCACGGCGCCGTCATGATCGAGCGGACCAGGAACGCGCCCTTCGCGCGGGGACCGCTCAACAGGTCGGCCAGTGCGTCCATGCTGTCGATTCTAAGACGATCACGCATGGAATCGAGATTCTCGACGATGGATCGTCTCGTCCTCGCAGGATTGGATTGCAGGCATGACCACACTCGTTCTCGGCGGCACCGGCAAGACCGGCCGCCGCGTCGTCGCGCGACACTCCACCGCCCGGCTTCGCGCTCTCGATCCGAAGGCCGTCGCCGCCGGGGGTGGGTGGTCGCGGTGACAGTGATGACAGTGATGACTGTGAAGGTCGCTTTCGCGCTGGCGGCGGCCGTCACCACCGGCCTGCTCGCCGGATTGTTCTACGCCTATTGCTATTCGGTGATGCGGGCCCTGGCCGGCGCCGACGACCGTACCTTCGTCGACGTCATGCAGCGGATCAACGTCGCGATCGTCAACCCGTGGTTCCTGGTCTGCTTTCTCGGCAGCCTCGGGTTCACCGCGGCCGCGGCGGTGGCGCACCTGCGCGGTGACCGGACGATGCTGGCCTGGGTGGCCGCGGCGCTGGTGCTGAACCTGGCGGGCTTCGCGGTGACGGTCGCGGGGAACGTGCCGTTGAACAACCGCCTCGCGGCCGTCGACCTCGACCACACCGCCGACCTCGTCGCAGTTCGTGCGCAGTTCGAGACCGCCTGGGTGCGTTGGAATGTCGTGCGCACCGTGCTGCACACCGCGGCGTTCGTCGCGCTCGGGTGGGTGTTGGTGCTGGAACAGGGGACCAGTCAGGCGGCCTCGTCGTAGCGGACGTCGATGCGCCGCAGCAGTCGGCTCAGCGCCGCGGCGACCTCCTGCGGCTGCTCCAGAATCACCGCATGCCCCGCTCCGTCGACCATCACCAGTTCCGCGCCTGCGACCTCGGCGGCCACCGCGACCGAGTGCGAGATCGGGGTCATCAGGTCCGCCGATCCGCACAGCACGAGAGTCGGCACGCCGTCGAGCGCGGACAACGTGGCGCTCTCGTCGTAGGTCTGGAACGCCGAGAGGAACGCCGCCATCGTGACGATCGGTGTCTCGTTGCGCATCGCTGCCGCCAGCGCCAGCACACGTGGGCTCACTCGCCGGTCGCCGAACTCGATCGCGCGGATCGCGGGTGCAAACACCCGGCAGCCCAGCAGCTTGGCCCGGTGCATCGCGCCCGGTGCCGAGCGCACCGCCGACTGGAACCACGCGACTGCCGGGTTGTGCAGCAGCCGCCCCAGGCCGGTGTCGGCTATCCCACCGGCCGACGACGACACCAGCGCCACGCCGACCGTCCGGGTGCCGATCTCGTGCGGGTACAGCCGCGCGTAGGTGAGCGCGACCATCCCGCCCATGGAGTGACCGACGAGCACGACCCGACCGCCCGGCGCGACCGCGTCGAGCACCGCATGCAGGTCGTGCGCGAGCCGCTCGAGGGTGTAGGTCGACGCCGCGGCGGTCCCGGACGCGCCGTGGCCGCGGTGGTCGTAGGCCACGACCCGGATGTCGCGGTGGCTGCGGGTGAGCTGGGTGCCGACGAACGTCCAGGAGTCGGTGCGCAGGCAGTGCCCATGCAGCAACACCACGGTGAGGTCGGCGGTCGCGGGTCCGGTCTCGCGCACTGCGAGCGTGACACCGTCGTCGGTGGACACCGCGTGGGTTCGCTCGGTGGGAGCGAGGGTCGTGACCGACATCGAACTCTCCGATCCTGACAGGGGAAGAGTTTCCATGCTCGCCCGCGGCGGTCGGCCGCGAAATCGCCCCGAGAGGTGGTCCGCACGCACCCGGGGTCAGTGATTCCCCACCAAGGGTGGGGGACGGTTGCGACACGAGTCCTGATCAGCGACGACGCGGCGCCGGCGGCTTCGCCAACAGCGCGGCGACGAGGAAGCAGATCGCACCGACGAGCGTGCCGAGGTTCGCGATGCGAGCGTTCGCGACGGCCCCCGACGACGGGTCGACCCACGCCGCGACCGCAGAGACACCGAACGCGACGGACCCGAGCATGTTCAGCCACGTGCTGCGCCAGTTGCGGGCGTGCGGATCCCACAGACGGTCCGTGTCGGTGGTCGCGACGACGGCGAGGCCGCTGGAGATCAGGAACGCCAGCGACCCCCAGACGTCCGGACGCCACACCCACCGGTTGACCTGTTCCGCGTCGAGGTTCGCAAGGACCGCAGCGAACGTGCTGACGTTGAACAGCAGGGTGCCGACGAACTGGATCAACGCCGACCACCAGTCGTAACGCTCGATCCGGTGCGATTCGGCGCCGGGGACCGGCCGCCCGCTGAGCCGGAACTGGATGAAGCCCGCGGCGGTGAAGAAGATCGAACCGACGAAGTACGTCAGGTTGTCCCAGCGGGCGCCGACGGCCTCGCCGTAGCCGGGCCACGCGCCCACCGCAAACAACGCCGACCCGATCGCGAAACCCCAGGATTCCCGTCGCAACCGCAGTGTCCGTGTTTGCTCCATGCGCCCCTCCGTTCGCTGTCGGCGTACATCATGCGGAAACGAAAGGCGAAACGCTCGCGTTGTGACCTGTGAGTCGCCGGTGTGCGGGGTCCCCGTCTGGACGTCGATAGAGACGCGCGGCTTGCTCGCCCACTACAGTAGAGGCGGGGCAGTGGATTCTCCGAGGTCGTACTCGGGGAATCCAGGGCTTTCTGGTGGCGTCACCGCCGGAGCGGAAGTGAGGAGAACGATGTTCGAGAGGTTCACCGATCGCGCACGGCGCGTCGTCGTCCTGGCCCAGGAAGAGGCCCGGATGCTCAACCACAACTACATCGGCACCGAGCACATCCTGCTGGGCCTCATTCACGAGGGTGAAGGCGTAGCCGCGAAGTCGCTCGAGTCGCTCGGTATCTCGCTGGAAGGTGTGCGCAGCCAGGTCGAGGAGATCATCGGCCAGGGCCAGCAGGCCCCGTCCGGGCACATCCCGTTCACGCCGCGCGCCAAGAAGGTGCTCGAGCTGAGCCTGCGCGAGGCGCTGCAGCTGGGTCACAACTACATCGGCACCGAGCACATTCTGCTCGGCCTGATTCGTGAAGGCGAGGGCGTCGCCGCACAGGTGCTCGTCAAGCTCGGCGCCGACCTCAACCGCGTCCGCCAGCAGGTCATCCAGCTGCTGTCGGGCTACCAGGGCAAGGAACCCGCCGAGGGCGGTCCGACCCGTGGCGAATCCGGCACCCCTTCGACGTCGCTGGTTCTCGACCAGTTCGGCCGCAATCTCACCCAGGCCGCGCTCGAAGGCAAGCTCGATCCGGTGATCGGGCGCGCCAAGGAGATCGAGCGGGTTATGCAGGTGCTGTCGCGGCGCACCAAGAACAACCCGGTGCTGATCGGCGAGCCCGGCGTCGGCAAGACCGCCGTCGTAGAGGGTCTGGCGCAGGCGATCGTCAACGGCGAGGTGCCCGAGACCCTGAAGGACAAGCAGCTCTACACCCTCGACCTCGGGTCGTTGGTGGCCGGCAGCCGCTACCGCGGTGATTTCGAGGAACGCCTGAAGAAGGTGCTCAAGGAGATCAACACCCGCGGCGACATCATCCTGTTCATCGACGAGCTGCACACGCTGGTCGGCGCCGGCGCCGCCGAGGGCGCCATCGACGCGGCCTCGATCCTGAAGCCGAAGCTGGCGCGCGGCGAGCTGCAGACCATCGGCGCGACCACCCTCGACGAGTACCGCAAGTACATCGAGAAGGACGCCGCGCTCGAGCGCCGGTTCCAGCCGGTGCAGGTCGGCGAGCCGACCGTCGAGCACACCATCAACATCCTCAAGGGCCTGCGCGACCGCTACGAGGCGCACCACCGCGTCTCGATCACCGACGGCGCGCTGGTGGCCGCGGCGACGCTGGCCGACCGCTACATCAACGACCGGTTCCTGCCGGACAAGGCGATCGACCTGATCGACGAGGCGGGCGCGCGGATGCGCATCCGCCGGATGACCGCGCCGCCGGACCTGCGTGAATTCGACGACAAGATCGCCGACGCCCGCCGGGAGAAGGAATCCGCGATCGACGCGCAGGACTTCGAAAAGGCCGCGAATCTGCGGGACAAAGAGAAGCAGCTCGTCGCCAAGCGCTCCGAGCGGGAGAAGCAGTGGCGCAGCGGCGACCTCGACGTGATCGCTGAGGTCGACGACGAACAGATCGCCGAGGTGCTCGCGAACTGGACCGGTATTCCGGTGTTCAAGCTCACCGAGGAGGAGACCACCCGTCTGCTCCGCATGGAGGACGAGGTGCACAAGCGGATCATCGGTCAGGAGGAAGCGGTCAGGGCGGTCTCCAAGGCGATTCGCCGCACGCGCGCCGGATTGAAGGATCCGAAGCGTCCGTCCGGCTCGTTCATCTTCGCCGGCCCGTCCGGCGTCGGTAAGACCGAGCTGTCCAAGGCGCTGGCGAACTTCCTGTTCGGCGACGACGACGCGCTGATCCAGATCGACATGGGCGAGTTCCACGACCGGTTCACCGCGTCGCGGCTCTTCGGTGCCCCTCCGGGCTACGTCGGCTACGAGGAGGGCGGCCAGCTCACCGAGAAGGTGCGCCGCAAGCCGTTCTCGGTGGTGCTGTTCGACGAGATCGAGAAGGCGCACCAGGAGATCTACAACACTCTCCTGCAGGTGCTGGAGGACGGTCGGCTCACCGACGGTCAGGGTCGCACGGTCGACTTCAAGAACACGGTGCTGATCTTCACCTCGAACCTGGGCACGTCCGACATCTCGAAGGCGGTCGGCCTGGGCTTCACGCAGTCCAACGTCGAGGGCTCGAATTACGAGCGAATGAAGCAGAAGGTCAACGACGAGCTGAAGAAGCACTTCCGCCCCGAGTTCCTCAACCGCATCGACGACGTCATCGTGTTCCACCAGCTCACCACGGACCAGATCGTGCAGATGGTGGACCTGATGATCGGCCGCGTCGAGAACCAGTTGCGGGCCAAGGACATGGAAATGGAACTCACCGACAAGGCGAAGGCGCTGCTGGCCAAGCGTGGGTTCGATCCGGTGCTCGGTGCCCGCCCGCTGCGGCGCACCATCCAGCGCGAGATCGAGGACCAACTCTCGGAGAAGATCCTCTTCGGCGAGATCGGCCCCGGTCAGATCGTGCTGGTCGACGTCGAGGGCTGGGACGGCGAGGGCGCCGGCGAGGACGCGAAGTTCACCTTCCGTGGTACCCCGAAGCCTGTGAAGGTCCCGGATTCGCCCGCGGCGGCGCTGGCCGGCGAATAGTAGGTAGGCGCAAGCACCGGCCGTGCGCGGTCGACGAGTTTCGGCTCGTCCACCGCGCACGGCGTTATTGTCTCCTGACCATGCTGCCGCGCGATAGTGGCGATGGCGCCGTTGACATGTTCGTCCGCGATATAGTACGAAGGGAAGAGCGTCAGGTTCTGGTCGAAGCTCGGCTCTGACGACGTCGGGGGGGTCGGGCCCGAAGAGCGGCGAAACATGGTCAGACGGCTGCTGTCTAAACAGGGGATGCGCGGGTCCCGATCCCGGGTGCGACGACCGGTCTCGAGTCCGATTGCGCTGGGCTGTCGAGGTATTCGGCGTGTCGATCGTTTCCGCAGTCGGCGGACTTCGCCCGGAGTTCGATCTGCGTTGTTGACAGGTGGCACATTCCGCGAGCGGGCATACCGGTGTCGGTACTCGCTCGGCACCACCATGCGGTAGCACGACCATGACCGAAAGCGGCTCGTTACCGGTTTCGTCCGCGCAGGAAGAGCTGTGGCTGGCACAGAAGTTGGTGCCGAGCCTGTCGAACAACATCTCCGGACATCTGGACGTCGCCGGTCCGATCGATCCGTCCGTGCTGGACGCCGCGTTACGGCGGACTTATGGCGAGGCGCTCACCCTGCAGGTGAACATCGTCGACGACGCCAGCGGCCCTCGGCAGGTAGCGCGCGATTGCGGTGACTGGAGCCCGTTCTTCGTCGATGTCAGCGGAGAGGCGGACCCAGAGGGCGCGGCCCAGACCTTGATGGCCGATATGGTCGACCAACCCTTCGACCTCGAGCGGGACACCCTCTATCGAGCCGGGTTGATCAAACTCGGCGATTCACGATTCTTCGTCTTCTCGGTGTTCCATCACATCGTCGTGGACGGCTTCGGTACCGCGATCATCGCGCGACGGATCGGGGAAGTGTATACGGCCCTGAGGCAGGGACTTCCGGTACCGAACGCCGAATTCGGCGGACCGGAATTGATCAACAGCGAGGACAACGAGTACCGAAGTTCCGACCAATTCGCGCAGGACCGGGAATTCTGGGGCGATTACACGTCCGCACTGCCGGACCCGATTCAGCTGCCGGCGAACCCGAGTTCTTCCGTTCCGGTCACCTTGCATTGGGGACTGACGATCTCGAGCGACGAGACCGTCGAATGGCTCGCCGCGGCGAACGCCCTGGGCGTCCCGGTGCCAGGCTTCCTGGCGGCGGCCGTCGCCGGCTTCCTGCACCGTATGTCGGGTGTCTCGGAATTCATGATGCGGTTCGGCGTCGCGAATCGAGTCGGCGCCGCAAGCCGCACGCCGGGTTTGGTGTCGAATGCCGTGCCGATGCGCGTGCAGGTCGAGCCGACGTCGCAATTCGGGGAGATCGCCGAGGCGGTACGTAGCGAGATTCGAACGATCCTGCGGCATTCCCGCTATCAGGGCTCCGATATTCGACGCGATATCCGATTCTCCGGAGCCGCCAAGAACCCGTTCGGTCCGATTCTGAACATCATTCCGTTCTTCGGATCGATCGACTTCGCCGGTACCCCCGCCTTCATCCGCGGTGTGTCGTTCGGCCCCGTCGATGACCTGTCCATTTCGCTCTACTACATCGGCAGCAGCGGGAACGGCTTGCATATCGAAATCGACGGTAACGGCCTCTTGTACAGCCGTGACGATCTGCGGCTCTATGCCGAGCAACTGATGGCGTTCTTCCATGCGGTGGTTGCGAATCCGGCCGCGCGGGTGGATCGGCTGGGCTTGTTGGCCGTGGCCGAGCGTGCGCGGGTGGTGCAGTGGGGGGTTGGGTCCGCGGTGCCGGTTGCGGATGTGACGTTGGTGGGGTTGTTCGAGGCGCGGGTGGTGGCGGCGCCGGGTGCGGTGGCGGTGGTGGATGGGGGTCGGGAGTGGACTTATGGGGAGGTGAATGCGTGGGCGAACGGGTTGGCGTGGGTGTTGATCGGTCGGGGGGTGGGTCCGGAGTCGGTGGTGGCGGTGGCGTTGGGGCGGTCGGTGGAGTTGGTGGTGGCGGTGTTGGCGGTGTGGAAGGCGGGTGGGGCGTATCTACCGATCGATCCGCGGTATTCGAGTGAGCAGACCGGGTTCGTGGTGGCGGATGCGGCGCCGGTGTTGGTGGTGACGGATGCGGTGAGGGGGGCGGGGTTGCCGGCGGGTGGGGTGGCGGTGTTGGAGTTGGACGGGCTGGTGCTGGATCGGGGGCGGGGTGATCCGTCGGATGTGGATCGGGTGGGGCGGTTGGGGCCGGGGAATTTGGCGTATGTGATGTACACGTCGGGGTCGACGGGGGTGCCGAAGGGGGTGGGGGTGTGTCACCGCAATGTGGTGGCGTTGTTCGCGGGGACGCGGGGGTGGGCGGGGTTCGGGGCGGGGGAGGTGTGGGCGTGGTGTCATTCGGCGGCGTTCGATTTCGCGGTGTGGGAGTGGTGGGGGGCGTTGTTGCATGGGGGTCGGGTGGTGGTGGTGCCGTGGGAGGTGCTGGGGTCGCCGGTGCGGTTGTGGGAGTTGGTGGCGCGGGAAGCGGTGACGGTGTTGTCGATGACGCCGTCGGCGTTTTACGGGTTGGTGGAGTTGGAGCGGGAGCGGGCGGCGGCGGTGTGGGGGGCGGGGCGGTTGCGGTTGGTGGTGTTCGGTGGGGAGGTGTTGGACGGGGCGCGTCTGCGGGGCTGGGGCGGTGCGGGGTCGGGGCCGGTGTTGGTGAACGGGTATGGGCCGACGGAGACGACGGTGTTCGCGGTGACCTATGCGCTGCCGGGCGTGGTGGGGGTGGGGTCGGTGCCGATCGGGTCGCCGGTGGGGGGTGCGCGGGTGGTGGTGGTGGATGCGGGGTTGGTGCCGGTGCCGGTGGGGGTGGCGGGGGAGTTGTATGTCGCGGGGTCGGGGGTGGGTCGGGGGTATTGGCGGCGGGCGGGGTTGACCGCGGTCCGGTTCGTGGCGTGCCCGTTCGCGGGGGTGGGGGCGCGGATGTATCGGACCGGGGATGTGGTGCGGTGGTCGCGGGCGGGGGTGTTGGAGTTCGTCGGGCGGGTCGATGAGCAGGTCAAGGTGCGCGGGTTCCGGGTGGAGCCGGGTGAGGTGGAGGCGGTGTTGGTGGCGCATCCGGCGGTGGCGGGGGCGGCGGTGATCGCCCGGGAGTTGCCCGCCGGCCCGGGGGCGGGGGTGGGGGATCGGCAGTTGGTGGGGTATGTGGTGCTGGATCGGGGGGTGAGCCTGGTGCGGGAGCCGGTGCGGGAGGCGGAGCTGGTCGGGCAGTGGCGGCGGGTGTACGACGATCTGTACTCCGGGGAGCGGGCGTATGCGCGGGGGCCGGGCGGGGCGGGCGGCGGAGTCGAATTCGGGGAGGATTTCGCGGGCTGGAACTCCAGCTACACCGGTCGGCCGATCCCGCTGGACCAGATGCGGCAATGGCGGGCGGCGACCGTCGAACGGATCCGCGAGTTGCGGCCCCGGCGGGTGCTCGAGGTCGGGGTCGGCTCCGGGTTGTTGCTGTCGCGGCTGGCGCCGGAGTGTGCGGAGTATTGGGGCACGGATTTCTCCGCGGCGACGGTCGAGTCGTTGCGCGCCGGGTTGGCCGGGCAGGGGGGGTGGGCCCACCGGGTGCGGTTGCGGGTGCAGCCCGCCGACGTGTCCGACGGCCTGCCCGAGGGTCGTTTCGACACCGTGGTGGTGAACTCGGTGGTGCAGTACTTCCCGAATGCGGGGTATCTGCTCGACGTGATCGCGACGGCGTTGCGGTTGCTGGCGCCCGGTGGGGCGCTGTTCGTCGGGGACGTGCGGAACCTGGGGTTGCTGCGCGAGTTCACCACCGCGGTGGCGGTGGCCGGGGCGGACCCGGCGGCGACCGCCGCGGGGTTGCGGGAGCGGGTGCGCCGGGAGATGCTCGGCGAGCGGGAGTTGCTGTTGGCGCCGGAGTTCTTCGCCGCGCTGCCGCGGCGGTTCCCGCAGATCGCGGCGGTGCAGATCACGCTCAAGGACATGGCCGCGGTCAACGAGCTCAGCTGCTACCGCTACGAGGTGGTGTTGCGCACCGCGCCGGTGCGGGTGCGGTCGGCGGCCGCCGCGCCGACCCGGCCGTGGGCGGACTTCGCGGGGTTGGCCGAGCTGGGGGCGTATCTGCGCGCCGAGCGGCCGCCGCTGCTGCGGGTCACCGGCATCCCGCACGCCGGGCTGGCCGGCGACGTGGCCGCGGTCGCCGCGCTGGACGCGGCCGCCGACCGCACCCCGATCGGGGCACTGCCCACCGCGCCGGATCCCGCCGCGGGCGCGGTGTGGCCCGCGGACTGCCACCGGCTGGCCGGCGAGCTCGGCCACACTGCGGCGCTGACCTTGTCACCCACTGCGGGCCGGATCGACGCCGTGTTCACCCGCGCCGACGACACCGCGGACCGGGTCGGGGCCGGACCGGTGTCGACCGACCTGTACCGGCCGGCCGGCCCGCTCGGCGCGCTGGCCGGCTACGTCAACGACCCGGCCGGCCCCGCTCGGGTCGCGGCGCTGCGCGGGTATCTGGCCGAGCGGTTGCCGGAGTACATGGTGCCCGCGGCGATCGTCGCGCTGGACCGGCTGCCGGTCACCGTGAACGGCAAACTCGACCACCGCGCCCTGCCCACCCCCGACTACACCACCACCAGCTACCGCGCCCCCAGCACCGCCATCGAAGAAGCCATCGCCACCGTCTACGCCGAACTCCTCGACCTCCCCCGCGTCGGCGTCGACGACAGTTTCTTCGACATCGGGGGCAACTCGCTGGTGGCCACCAGGATGGTGACCATGCTGCGGGCCAGGCTCGGTGTCGACGTCCCCGTGAGTGCCGTGTTCCAGGATCCGACGCCGGGCGGACTCGCCCGCCGCATCGGCAGCCCGCTCAGTTCTCGTGGCGCGTCGGCGGGGTGGGCCTTCGGCGTGGTGCTGCCGCTTCGCTCCACCGGTGCCCTACCTCCACTATTCTGCGTGCATCCGGGCAGTGGACTCTCGTGGGCATATTCCGGGCTGCTGCAACATCTCTCATCCGACCGCCCGGTGTACGGGCTGCAGTCCCCGGTGATCAGTGGTGAGCCGGCCTTCGAATCGGTGCAGCAACTGGCTCATCGGTACGTCGAGGAGATCCGCACCATCCAACAGAAGGGGCCCTACCATCTGCTCGGATGGTCGCTGGGTGGGGTCATCGCACACGTCATGGCCATCGAGTTGCGCAGCGCCGGTGCTGAGGTCGCGACGCTGGCGATCATGGACTCGCCCCTCGTCGAGGGAGACGATCCGTCCCTTGAAGAAGGCGATCTGTTCGAGGGCGAAATCACCGCCGAAAAGCTCGTCCGCGCCATGGGCGGCGAGTTCGCCAGCACCCACGCCGACGGAGAACTGCACGCCTCCGGCACGGAACTCGCTGGCACACAGGCCGAGAGCGAAATGTCCTTCGAGGATGCCGTTGCGGTCCTGAACCGGTCATTCGGCGTGGACACCGGGCTCACGCCCATGCACCTGAAGCGCCTCGGCGCCTGGGTCGAGAATCGGAAACGGTTGCTGCGAGGCTTTAGCCCTGGAGTCTTCGACGGGGACCTGCTGTTCTTCAGCGCGGCGCAGTCGTTGGACGACACCGGCGAGCGGCGGTCGGCCGAGGTATGGCGACCGGCCATCACCGGGGCCATTCGCGAGCACGTTGTGGGCTGTGCGCACATCGAAATGACCACGCCGCAGGCGTACGCTGTCATCGGTCCCGTTCTGGAGAACTACCTTGCCGAACGGACCTCGCCGCCCCCTGCGTCGTGATTAGTTGGCCGCCGCCCGACTCAGCCTCGCTGCTCGTTCGTCAACCATCCGTTGAGCACGCTCTGGTCGCTCGCGACCGACCGCAAGATCATCTGCCTGACCAGGAGTTCGATCTGGCCGCCGACCAACGGCATTTTCACCGCGACCTGCCCGTGAATGTCAAACAGGGTGCGACCGGATTCGATCCCGCGCAGTCGGGACCGGCTCTCGATGCGGAATGGCACCCCGCCCGTCGCGCCGCCGGTGATCCGTCCGCGCGCAGTATCCCCATCGAGCCGACCCCATTCGTTTACCCACTCCGAGACCAGTGGTCGTCGCAGCACGCCGCGCGCGATGGCGGGTAGGTCGGCGAGGTCGGTCCGATCGGTCACCGTGACCCGCAGCGTTTCGGGTCCGGACGGTTTGTCGATCACCACGACGGAGCGATCGTTGTCCTTCATGCGCCAACGCCAATATCTTTCGTCCGTGAGTGCCGCGTGCACCTCCCGCACAGCGTGCGGAAGTTCAGCCGAGAATT
Source organism: Aldersonia sp. (assembly GCA_036524855.1). Taxonomy (GTDB): domain Bacteria; phylum Actinomycetota; class Actinomycetes; order Mycobacteriales; family Mycobacteriaceae; genus Aldersonia. The sequence continues at coordinate 60,546 of DATDBL010000145.1, forward strand.
CGAAGTCCTTCGGCACGACTGGAACGCTATCGCCGACCGGTCCCCTTGTCGCGTCATCACGACCGAGCGGACAGGTCAGCCGCCCTCAGCCGCTCCAGCACCGGCGAGAACGCCTCGGCGAGATCGGCCGGCACCAGCACCTCGTCGATCCCGAGCCAATAACGGTGTTCCAGCAGCGTCGCGTCGGCCACGTCGGGGACGGCAGGAGGCCCGCGGCCCCCCCCGTAGCTGCTCGGTCACCGTCATCTGCGCAAGCGTTCGCTCGATCGTCATCGCGACTCCATCCGGTCGGGGGGTACGTTCATCTCTGGTACCCAACGAAAGGACTGGACATGCCAACTCGTAGCGCGCGCACCGACTGGAAGGGTGGCCTGCAGGACGGCTCCGGCCAGGTCAGCCTCGCCAGTTCCGGCGTCGGCACCTTCGACGTGTCGTTTCCGAAGCGAGCGGCCGAGGACGCGGACGGCACCACGAGCCCCGAGGAACTGATCGCGGCCGCGCATTCTGCGTGCTATTCGATGGCGCTGTCCGCTGAGATCGCCCAGGCCGGTGGCACACCACAGTCGCTCGACGTGACCGCCGACGTCTCGCTCGGTCCCGATCCGGCTGGCGGCTTCCGGCTGACCGGCATCAAGCTCACCGTGCGCGGCAAGGCCGACGGCCTCGATGCGGACGGGTTCGCCAAGGCCGCGCAGATCGCAAAGGAAGGCTGCCCGGTGAGCAAGGCGCTGACCGGCGTGGACATCTCGCTGGACGCGGCCCTGGTCTGACGCGGCCCTGGTCCGACGAACGACCGTCCACGTCGGGTCTATCCCAGCCGCGAGGTCACCGCCTATTTTTGCTGAGTTGGCCTGTGTTCATCGGGGGCAGCGCGGACACTCTCCGAGAGGAGCGGCGATGACCGGCGTCACGTTCGGTGCCCCAGGTAAGGGTCCGTGGGAACTGGACCCCACGCATTTCCCACGCCCGGTGACACGCTTCCTGGCCGACGCATTGGTAGCCGGGATGCCACGTGGATTCTCCTTCTGCACGGCGAGAACGTGGTGCTGCGGTTGCTCGGCGCCATCGTCACAGACCGAGGCGGGCAGCTGAGCCGGGCGGCGGTCGTCGCCAGGGAGTTCGGCATCCCGGCCGTCGTGGGCACTCGACCGTCTCGCGGTCGAGTGCGACCGGGTGTTCGGCGATCCGGATCACGACGTCGAGTTCGCCTTGCGGCCGGTGCGCTGTACCTGCTGCAGCGGCGGCCGATCACCCCCTCACCGTCCCGCTGGTAGTCCTCGGAATCGGACTGGGCGCGGCCACACCAGCGGCGCAGAGCGCGGCACGCGTGGCGCAGTCGGGCATGGCCGCCGGCGTCATGTCGACGATGCGCTACCTCGGCGGCGTCGCCGGGGTAGCCGTCCTCGGTGCGATGCTCGGCGAGCCAGACGGGGGCGGTGTCGACGGTGGCGGGGCCGCGATCGTGGCGGATCATCGGGCCCTGCTGCTCGTCTTCGGCGCGGCGCTGGCCGCAAGCGCGGCGTGTGCCGCTGCGCTGCCCGGGCGCGTCAGGGTCTCGCCGGCCGGGGAAGTCCCCGGTGTCGCGCCGGCACCTGGCGACGAGCGCGCCGACCGATAGGTCGCGGCGGACATCACCCCACGGTGCCGGCCGTGCTTCCCGCTGAAGTATGAGCAGTATCAGCCGACCGCGCGGCGCGCTCGGTGAGGAACGCGAACGCGAGGCCGAGCACCAGCCACAGCGTCGTCTGCACCGCCAGCGACGAGATCCGGAACTCCCAGAGGAGTGACGCCGGGAAGTCCGCGCCGACCTCGTCGATGCCGGGCATCAGGACGTAACCGAGGCCGACGATCACCACGAACGTCGCGGTCGTCGCGGCGATCCGCACGGTCACCAGCGAATCGCGCAGGGCCCGCAGCACCCACCCGGCCGCGACGATCGCGCCGAACCCGAGCACGACCGCGGCGAGCCACAGCAGCGTGCGTTGGTTGATCGTCTCCGGATCGCCGACCGCGGGCGGATTCGGCGGGTACTTGAAGAACGGCACCGCATCGATCGCCAGCCACGCCAGGCCGGCGAACGTCAGTGCCAGCGCCACCCCCGAGAGCGCGATTCTCGAGCGCGCGAAGTTCAGCACGGTCGCATAGATGGCGCCGAGCGCGAGTCCGGCCAGGGCGGTCGCGAGGAACAGGCCCGCCTGCTGTCCGGTGCGGCTGACCAGCGCCTCTTCCTCGTCGTGCGAGTGGGTTGGCGCTTCGGATTCGTGCTCGTGGGCCGCTTCGGCGGAGTGCGCCTCCTCGATCGCGATTGCCGCGTCCACGTGCGGTTCTCCGAGGAAGAACGCGACCCCGCCGGCCAGCAGGCCGGCAATGAGTCCGGCCAGCAGGCCGCGGATGATCAGGCTCGAGAACGATCCGGTCAGTGGCACGGCAGGCCCAGCAGGTGCCGACCGTCGTGCATCAGCTCGTGCATGTACATCCCGCTGCGGGAGATGACGCCCTGGTCGAACCCGACCAGGTACAGCGTGAGCAGTGCGAGCAGGACGACGCCTGCGGCGATCAGCAGTGCGAGCATCGGGTCGGTCGTCTTGCTGGGGGTCGATACGTAAGCCATGTGTCCTCCTGGGAGTGCGCGTCCCGGTCGAGTCGCGACGCGAGTACCCGGGTCTGGCTTCCCATGCTGGTTGGACAGCGGCTGGGTCACAGTGGCGCGACCGCTCCGGAATCACACCGGCATTCCTGGTACGGCATCGTTTTGTCGCTCAGTATGACCACAAACGTGGCCACCAGGGGACTTTTTCACCCGCCCGAGCGGGTGTCAATCCGCGCTCAGCTCAGGCCGGGATAGACGAAGTGGCTGGGCCCGCCGCCGGGCAGTTGCCAGCCGACGACTGCGGGGAAGTTGAACGGCAACCGCGTCAGCTTGTGCGGGTTGCCGGCCCGGTCGGCCTGCCAGCATTCGAGCAGCACTCCGTGGAAGGTGGTGCAGACGATTCGGGTGCTCGTGCCGTACGGCGACGTGAGCCGGTTCTGCGCTGCCAGCGGATTCCAATAGTCGAGATCGGTCGGCGTCAGAAAATCCTTCGTCTCGAACGGGACGATCGGAGTTGGATAGTCGGGCACGGGCGGCCATTCGTCGGCGTTGGCAATGCCGGCACCACCGACCAGCGCCGCCGCCATCAGCACGACAGCCGTCGCCGCGACCATCACCAGTCGAATTGCTGCCCGCATCGAACCTCCCCTGCTCGAACGTCGTCTGTGTGTCGAGCAGGGACGGCGGTTCGTTACGCGGGCGCGCTCGACCCGGCGGCAACGTCGAGCACGACCTCGAACTCGAGCAGCGACGACCCGGACGCGACCGGGCGGGCGCGCTCGCCCGAGTGGGCCGCTTTCGCGGGGCCGTCGAGCCACGCCTGGAACGACTCCTCGCTGTCCCACTGGGTGACGACGAAGTAGCGGGACTCGCCCTTGACAGGGCGCAACAACTGGAAGCCGAGGAAACCGGGCGAGTTCTCGACCGCGTGCGCGCGGTGCGCGAACCGCGTCTCGAGTTCGGGTCCGGCACCGTCGGGAACCTCGATCGCGTTGATCTTCACAACTGCCATGACCAGCACCTTACCTGCCGTAGCGTGGCCGGTGATGCTGCACGACGAGGGCGGATCCGGCCCACCGATCCTGCTGCTGCACGGGCTGATGGGCAGTGCCGCGACGTGGCGCCGGCATGTCGACTGGCTGCGCGCACACGGTCGCGTGTACACGTTCGACGCTGCCGGGCACGGCCGCCCGGCGCCCGCGGCACTGACCACTGAGGCGTTCGTCGACGACCTGCTCGCCGCTCTCGCCGGCATCGACGAACCTCTGACCGTCGTGGGCCACTCGATGGGCGGGCTGCACGGCTGGGTGCTGGCGGCGCGCGAACCGAATCGAGTTCGTGCGCTGGTCGTCGAGGACATGGCGCCCGACTTCCGCGGCCGCACCGCCGCGGACTGGGCCGCGATGATCGAATCCTGGCCGCAGCCGTTCCCGACCGAGCAGGCAGTGCTCGAGCACTTCGGCCCCGTCGCCGGGCGCTACTTCCTCGATTCGTTCGAGCGTCGGGCCGACGGCTGGCATCTGCACGGATCGGTGCAGACCTTCCGCGGCATCTCCGAGGAATGGGGCCGACGCGACTTCTGGTCGCAGTGGTGGGCGGTGCGCGCGCCGACGCTGCTGATCGAGGCCGAGTACACGATCACCCCGCCCGGGCAGATGCGGCGGATGGCGCAGCGGTCCGGCGCCCGCTACGTCCGAGTCGCCGGCGCCGGCCACCTCGTGCACGACGACGCCCCCCACGCCTACCGGTCCGCGGTCGAGGAATTCCTCGCAGCAATCCTGTCGCCCGCGCCCGCACCCTCACCGGCCAGCGCGAACAGTCCGTCCGGGGTCTGCTCGACCAACCCGTCGGACAGCAGCGAATCCAACGCACGGTCGCGCTGACCGGGATCCGACGGCCACGCAAGGTCCAGGCGCGCCCGCGGCACCGCGCCCGCGCCGTCGCGCAGCACGTCCAGCAGTCGCCCGCGGGCCTGGCGGTCGGTGCCCTCGTAGCGTTGGGTGCGCCGGCGGGGCATGTCGGCGGCCGGACGCCCGGCCGCGGCCCACGCGCAGTGCGGTAGCGGGCACCGCGCGCACGCCGGTTTGCGAGCCGTGCACACGGTCGCCCCGAGTTCCATCAGCGCGGCGGAGAACGTCGCGGCGCGGGCCCGGTTGGTGGGCAGCAGAGCCGCGACGTCGGCGAGGTCGCGGGCGGTGGACGGGTTGCCCGGTTCCGCGCGGCCGTGCACCGCACGGGCGACGACGCGTCGAACGTTGGTATCCACCACTGGAACTCGCTGGCCGTAGGCGAAGCAGGCGACGGCGCGGGCGGTGTAGGCGCCGATGCCGGGCAGGGTGACCAGGGTTTCCACGTCGGCGGGCACGAGGTCGTCGTGGTCGGTGGCGAGCACCCGAGCGCATTCGTGCAGGCGCAGCGCGCGGCGCGGGTAGCCCAGCTTGCCCCACGCTCGCAGCACCTCGGCCGGCGTGCATGCGGCCATCGCCGACGGCACCGGCCAGCGCTGCACCCACTGCCCCCAAACCGGTGCGACCCGGGCCACCGGCGTCTGCTGCAGCATGACCTCGCTCATCAGAACCTGCCAGGCGCTCACGCCGGGACGACGCCACGGCAGATCGCGGGCGGTGTCGCAATACCACCGTGTCAAGGCCGCCACGTCGGGTGTGATGGACGCCTCCTCGGCTCGGCTGAACTCGCTGGTAACCCCCGGCTCGGGGGACAATGCCCGCATGCCGACCACAAATCCCATCAGTGCCTGGAAGTCGCTGCGCGAAGGCAACGAGCGGTTCGTGAGCGGGGTGCAGGAGCATCCTAGCCAGAGCTTCGCCGACCGGGCCAAGCTCGTCGATTCGCAACATCCCACCGCCGTCATCTTCGGCTGCGGCGACTCCCGGGTTGCCGCCGAACTCATCTTCGACGCCGGTCTCGGCGACATGTTCGTCGTCCGGACCGCCGGTCACGTCGTCGACGGGTCGGTGTTGGGATCGATCGAGTACGCGGTCGCGGTGCTGAACGTGCCGCTGATCGTCGTGTTCGGCCACGACAAGTGCGGCGCGGTCAAGGCGACCATGGACGCGCTCGACAAGAACGAGGTGCCCAATGGGTTCATCCGCAGCATCGTCGAGCGGGTGACGCCGTCGATCCTGCTCGGCCGCAAGGAAGGCCTGACCACGCTCGACGAGTTCGAGGCCCGGCATGTGGTCGAGACCGCCCGGCTGATCATGGACCGGTCGCGGATCATCGCGGACCGGGTCGAGTCGGGCACGTGTGCCATCGCGTCGGTTACCTACAAGCTCGTCGATGGTGCCGCGACGCTGCGCGACGTCGTCGGCGAGATCGGCGAGACGCCCGAGCAGGGTATCTGACGTGCGTGTGACGTGTATCCGCACGACACGCCGACGTGGGTCGACGGTCGGTTGCGACGGTCCACATACCGTGTAATCCGTGTCCGAACCCAGCGCTGCGCAACCTCCCGAGATCTACCGACGTCGGCGTTGGCTCGCCATCGGAGCGGGTGTGGTGGTGCTGGCGTTGCTGGTCTGGTTCATCGCGGCGCTGCGCGGCGGCGACTCGTCGGATTCCGCCTCCGCGGCGGCCAGTTCGTCGCTGACCGCGGCGGAAGCCACGTCCGCGCCGGCGACGAGCGTCTCCGGGTCGGCCACGTCGGGTGTGTCGGGCACGTCCACAACCTCCGCCGCCGCCGTCCCGCCGGGGCAGTGCCCGGACGGCTCGCTCGCGGTGAAGGCGACGGTCGCGCAGCCGACCTGGCAGGCCGGTCAGGAACCCGAGTTCGGCATCGTCATCACCAACATCTCGACCACGCCGTGCGAGCGCGACCTCGGTGCGGGACTGCAGCAGGCGCTCGTATACAGCCTCGACGGGTCGCAGCGGATCTGGTCGAACGCCGACTGCTTCCCCAGCACCGACGCCGACGTCCGCACCCTCACCCCGGGCCAGCAGGCGGCGTTCACGGTGAAGTGGTCGGGCACCGCGTCGGCACCCGAATGCGCCGGTGAGCGCGTCCCGGTCGCCCCGGGCGCCTACACCGTCGTCGCCCAACTCGGCACCCTGCGCAGCGCGCCGGAGCCGTTCAACATCGCGTAAGCGCAGGTGCCTGGCTAGGCTTTTCCCCGTGACTCATTCCGCCGTGCTGTTCGATTTCTCCGGCACCCTGTTCCGGCTCGAGGAGGACGAGAGCTGGGCTGCCGACCTCACCCACGCCGACGGTGAGCCGTTCGACTACCACCACCAGGCCGAGCTGATGCGGCGAATGACCGCGCCCGTCGGGCTGACCGTCGAACTCGCCCCCGACGACGAGTACGCCTGGCACAACCGCGACCTCGACCCCGCGCTGCACCGCCTCGCCTACCTCGCGATCATGAAGGCGTCGGGGGTGCCCAACGAGGAGCAGGCCGCCTCGCTCTACGGTCGGCTCGTCGACCCCGAGGAGTGGACACCGTACCCGGACGCCGGCGAGGTGCTCGAGCAGTTGCACGCGCGCGGCATCCGGACCGCCGTCGTCAGCAACATCGCCTTCGACATGCGCCCGGCGTTCGCCACCCGCGGCTGGGACCGGTTCGTCGACGAGTTCGTGCTGTCGTTCGAGGTCGGCGCGATCAAGCCGCACGCCGAGATCTTCTCCGCCGCGTTGGACCGACTCGGCGTCGGCGCCACCTCGACGCTGATGGTCGGCGACAGCGTCGAGGCCGACGGTGGCGCCCAGGTGCTGGGCTGTGATTTCGCCCTCGTCGAGCCGCTGCCCACCAACGAGCGACCCGACGCGCTGCTGCAGGCGCTGCGCACCCACGAGGTCCTCCCCGCGTAGCCCGCCTCTAGTCGTATGGGCCGGAGATGCTCGCCTCCGCCAGCCGGGACAAGCCCTCCCGGATGTGGCGGGCCCAGAAGTTGCCGATGCCGTCGACGGACTGCAGGTCCGCCGCCGTCGCGGCGAGCAGGCCCTGCAGGGAACCGAACTTTTCGGCGAGCTGATGCACTTGGTCGAACCGCAGCCGCGGCACCCGGGTCAGGACGCGGTAGCCGCGCGGGCTGATCGGGGTGTCGAGCGCCTCGATGCTGCTGGAGTGGCCGAACGCGCGCGCGAGCGTGGTCAGGTCGAGCAGGTCGACGTCGGTGAGCGCGTCCAGGGTGGCCAGGGTCTTTTCCATCGCGTCGGTGCTGGGTGCCTCGGCCCCGGCGAGATAGTCGCGCACCACCAGTGACCGAGCGATTTCGTTGTCGCCCAGCAACTCTTCGAGCTGCAGCGCGAGTTGTCGCCCGTCCGTGCCGAGTTCGAGCACGTCCTGTTCGATCTCGGTCGAGATCCGGCGCACCATCTCGAGCCGCTGCGCGACGGTCAGCGCGTCCCGAAGTGTGACGAAGTCCTCGATTTCCACGACCGACAGCTGCCGCGACACCTCGTCGAGGCGGGCCTTGTAGCGCTCCAGCGTCGCGACCGCCTGGTTCGCCCGCGACAGGATGGTCGGCGAACCCTCCACGACGTGTCGCGTCCCGGCGACATACACGCTCACGATGCTCATGGACTGGCTGACCGAGACGACGGGCACGCCGGTCTGGATCGCGGTCCGTTCGGCCGCGCGATGTCGGGTACCCGACTCGACGGTGGGGATCCGCGGGTCCGGTACGAGTTGCACGTTCGCGCGCACGATGCGTTTGCCGTCGCTCGACAGCACGACCGCGCCGTCCATCTTCGACAGCTCACGCAGCCGGGTCGGCGCGAACTCGACGTCGAGCTCGAAGCCGCCGTCGCTGATCTCCTCGACGCCCTCGTCGTGACCGAGGACGACGAGCCCGCCGGTACGCCCACGCAGAATCCGCTCGAGGCCTTCGCGCAGGTCCGTGCCGGGGGCCAGTCGGGCGACGGTGTCGCGCAGCGCGGCGGACGACTTCGCGTCTGGCATCGCGCCACCCCCCTTTCCCATCGCGGCGCACCCCACAGCACCACACCCCGCCCGTTCGGCATTCCAGCCTACCGAGCGGAGGCGGCCCGACGGTCGAGAAGACGACCGCGAACCCGCGCCAAGACGCAATGGTTAGCGGATCGTGACCACCTTTCTTATCGCCTCGTCCACCGTCGCGCACGGGTAGGTGCGTATCCCGGCCGGGATCGGGCCGTGCTCCGGCGGGACCAGCGCCGCGGTGAAGCCGAGTCGCTGCGCCTCCGCGAGTCGGCGCCCGATGCCGCTCACCCGGCGCACCTCGCCCGCCAACCCAACCTCACCCAGCACCACCACTCCCGGCGGGATCTGCTGTTCCCTGACCACCGACGCCACCGCCACCGCCACCGCCAGATCCGCGACCGGTTCGGTCACCCGCATTCCGCCGACCGTCGCCGCGTACACCTCCTTCTTGGAAAGCGCTGTTTTGCATCGTGTTTCGAGCACTGCGAGGATCATCGCGACACGGTTGTAGTCGAGTCCGCTCACCGCGCGCCGAGGCACCGGCGCGGCCGTGTCCACGACCAACGCCTGTACCTCGCCGAGCATCGCCCGTCTGCCGTCCATCGCGACCGTCACCGCGGTGCCGACTGCGGCCTCGTTGCGGTGGTGTAGGAACAGCCCCGACGGGTCGGTGACCTCGGCGATCCCGTCGTCGCGCAGTTCGAAACAACCCACCTCGTCGGCGGCCCCGAAGCGGTTCTTCACCCCGCGCACCATCCGCAGCGTCGAATGCCGGTCCCCCTCGAAGTGCAGCACGACGTCGACGAGGTGCTCGAGCGTGCGCGGCCCCGCGACCGCGCCGTCCTTGGTCACGTGCCCGACGAGCAGCACCGCGACCCCGGTCGCCTTCGCCAGCGAGGTCAGGGTCGCCGTGATCGCGCGCACCTGCGTCACGCCGCCGACCACACCGTCGATCGCGGCGGCCACCAGCGTCTGCACCGAATCCACCACCAGCAGCGTCGGACGTACCTGCTGCACGTGCCCGATCACTGTCGCGAGATCGGATTCCGCTGCAAGATAAACACTTTCGTGCACGGCACCGGTCCGGTCGGCGCGCAGTCGAACCTGTCCGGCGGACTCCTCGGCGGTGACGTACAGCGCAATGTCGCCCTGCCCACGCAGCGCCCAGCGGTGCACGACCTCGAGCAACAGCGTCGACTTCCCGACCCCCGGCTCACCCGCGAGCAGCACCACCGATCCGGGCACGACGCCGCCGCCGAGCACCCGGTCGAGTTCGCCGATGCCGGTCGGCTTCGCCCGGGAGCTCTCGACGTCGACGGCGCCGATCGGCGCGGCCGCCGTGCGCGGCAGCATGGCCACGCTCCCGCCGACCGCCTGCAGCGCGGGTGCCGCGACCTGGTCGATCGAGCCCCACGCGCCGCAGTCCGGGCAGCGCCCGACCCACTTCGGGACGCTGTGCCGGCAAGCCGAACACTGATAGCTGCTCTTCGCTCTGGCCACACGCGCAGATTAGGGCGTCCCACCGACAGAAACCGGCCGACAGTAACCCCGCCAAGAATGAACGGAGGGTCACCCGAGAACCGGGTACCCTCCCTACCAGTTCAGGTCAGTGGCCAGTGTCAGGTTAGTGACCGCCGCCCTCTTCGGTGTCGGGGTTGCCGCCCTCACCGGGGTTCATCGGCTCGGCCTCGCTGCCCTCGGTGCCGCCGTGCTCGGCCGGGCCGGACTTCTCCGACACCTCCCGCTCCACGCCCGGGCCGGCGTCGATAGGGACCTGGACGGTGACGTCGCCGGCGTTCTCGAAGTCGAACGTCACCGGGAAGGTGAGCCCGGGCGTGAGGTCGGACTTCAGGTTCGTCAGTTCGACGGTCGCGGTCCGGGTGTTCGGGTCGGCGAGCACGGCGTCGACGGACTCCTCGGAGCCCGGTGCCACGGCAACGAGCACGCGGGAAGGAGGCAGTTCGCGGGCCGACTCCGGCTCGAACCGCACCGCGCCGGCCTCGCTGGACACCTCTCGCAGCCTGTCGTCGGTGTCGGGGCTGTTGTTGATGATGACGAACGAGAGCAGCGCATTGCCGCCGGCACTGTTGGTGTACTCCTCGTCGTTCGGGTACACCACGTGCACGTTGCGCAGCGAGATCAGGCCGATCTCGGCGGAGTTGCCGTTGACGGCGGAGGCCTGCGTGGCGGTCTGCGAGATCTGGCCCGCGCCGCAGCCGGTCAGCAGCAGGCCCGCACCGCCGGCGAACGCGGCGGTGAGCATCGCGGTCCGACGCAGCAGGCGGCGCGAATGCGAGCGGGTCCACGGCGCCGGCGTCGAAGCCTGATGTGCATCCACGGCTGCGTCTTCCACGGTGGCGTCCTTCCATCGAGTGCGGTCCTGCGCTGGGCAGAGCGTCAACTAGGCAGAGTAGTAGTTACCTGCAGAGCCTATGCTGCCGGGCCGCTGCGCACCCGCCAAAACGCGCCGGAAGTGGCTGTCCGGCAACTCGTTCGCGTCGGTACCGATGCACGTTCCGGCCGCCCTGTCAAGTCACCGGCAAGTCGCTGCTCCGGCCTGTGATGCCCCTGACCTGCGCAGTTGGCAGGCTCCCGCAAATCGGGCGTGTTAAACTAGTTGTATCGAAAGGGGCACGGGACACATGATTTTTAAGGTCGGAGACACCGTCGTTTACCCCCATCATGGAGCGGCGCTGATCGAGGCGATCGAGACCCGCACGATCAAGGGTGAGCAAAAAGAGTATCTCGTCCTCAAGGTCGCGCAGGGTGATCTCACCGTTCGGGTTCCCGCAGACAACGCGGAGTACGTCGGCGTTCGGGACGTGGTGGGGCAAGAGGGTCTCGACAAGGTCTTCCAGGTGCTGCGCGCGCCGCATACCGAAGAGCCGACCAACTGGTCGCGGCGGTACAAGGCCAACCTCGAGAAGTTGGCCTCCGGTGACGTGAACAAGGTTGCCGAGGTCGTGCGTGACCTCTGGCGGCGTGAGCAGGATCGTGGCCTGTCGGCGGGTGAGAAGCGGATGCTCGCCAAGGCTCGCCAGATTCTGGTCGGGGAGCTGGCGCTGGCCGAGGGCACGGACGACGCCAAGGCAGAGACCATCCTCGACGAGGTTCTCGCAGCGGCCTCCTGACGTGGCCGGCTCGCCCGTCGTCGCGCTCGTTCCGGCAGCGGGACGGGGCACACGTCTGGGTTCGTCGACGCCGAAGGCGTTCGTGGAACTCGGCGGTGTGCCGATGGTGCGACGGGCGGTCGACGGATTGCTCGCCTCGGGAGTTGTCGATGCGGTCGTGGTCGCGGTGCCCCCCGAACTGGCGGGCACCGCGGCCGACCTGCTTCCGGACGGGGTGCAGGTCGTGGCCGGCGGTGAACACCGCATCGACAGCGTCCGCGCAGCGATGGCAGTCGCACCCGACGCGGGCATCTATCTGGTGCACGACGCGGCACGGGCACTTGCACCGCCCGACCTGATTGCCCGCGTCGTCGCCGAACTGCGCAGCGGTCGCAAAGCCGTGGTGCCTGCTCTTCCGCCCGCAGACACCGTGAAGTCCGTGGACCTGCTGGGCGGCGTGACGGGCACGCTGACCCGTTCGGAGTTGCGCCTGGTGCAGACCCCGCAGGGGTTCGAGGCCGACCTGCTGCGGCGGGCTTATGCCGAGGCGCCCGACGGCGCCGAGTTCACCGACGACGCCGGCCTGGTCGAACACATCGGCGGGCGGGTTCGCGCCATCACGGGCGACCCGCACGCGTTCAAGGTGACCACAGCGCTCGACGTCACGCTGGCCGAGGCGCTGCTGGCGGCCGACTAGATGCGCGTCGGGATCGGCACCGACGTCCACCCGATCGAGGTCGGTCGACCCTGCTGGATGGTCGGTCTGCTGTTTCCCGACGACGACGGCTGCGCCGGCCACTCCGACGGCGACGTCGGCGTCCACGCACTGTGCGATGCGCTGCTCTCGGCCGCCGCTCTCGGTGATCTCGGCTCGGTGTTCGGCGTTGGACGGGCGGAGATGGCGGGCGCCAGCGGTTCCGGCATGCTCATCCACGTGCGCTCGGTGCTCGCCCAACACGGCTACGTCGTCGGCAACGCGGCGGTTCAGGTGATCGGGAATCGTCCGAAGGTCGGTCCACGTCGCGCTGAGGCCCAACGGGTGCTCTCGGACCTGCTCGACGCTCCGGTGTCGGTGTCGGCGACGACCACCGACGGGCTGGGGCTCACGGGTCGCGGTGAGGGCATCGCGGCGGTCGCGACCGCGCTGATTCTCGAACGCGAGTGACATCCCACCTGCCACGGTGGCCCGAAACGTCGAGGTAGGATCGCGGGTCGTGGCGCTTGCACTCTACGACACCGAGACACGAACTCTGCGTGAGTTCACCCCGCTGATCCCCGGGCATGTGTCGGTGTATCTCTGCGGCGCGACCCCCCAGGGGGCACCGCACATCGGGCACGTCCGCAGCAGCGTCGCGTTCGACGTGCTGCGGCGGTGGCTGCTCGCCCACGACCTCGACGTCGCCTTCATCCGCAACGTGACCGACATCGAGGACAAGATCCTCACCAAGGCCGCGGCCGCAGGGAGACCATGGTGGGAGTGGGTCTACACCTACGAGCGCGCCTTCGAATCGGCCTACGACATCCTCGGTGTGCTCCCGCCGTCGGCGCTGCCGCGGGCCACCGGGCACATCACGCAGATGATCGAGATGATGCAACGGCTCATCGACAACGGGCATGCGTACGCCTCGCAGGGCGACGTCTACTTCGACGTGCTGAGCTACCCCGATTACGGACGGTTGTCGGGACACAAACTCGACGACGTGCAACAGGGCGAGAGCGCCGGTGAGGGCAAGCGCGACCCGCGCGACTTCACGCTGTGGAAGGCGGAGAAGCCCGGCGAGCCGTCCTGGCCGACACCGTGGGGCCGCGGGCGGCCGGGTTGGCACATCGAATGCTCCGCGATGGCCGAGTACTATCTGGGCGGCTCCTTCGACATCCACTGCGGCGGCATGGACCTGGTCTTCCCGCACCACGAGAACGAGCGGGCCCAGGCCCGTTGCGCCGGAGACGGTTTCGCGCAGTGGTGGCTGCACAACGGATGGGTGACCATGGGCGGGGAGAAGATGTCCAAGTCCCTGGGCAACGTGCTCTCCATCCCGAACGTGCTCAAACGGGTTCGCCCGCAGGAACTTCGGTACTACCTCGGTAGCGCGCACTACCGCTCGATGCTGGAATACTCCGACACCGCGCTGGATACCGCCGCCAAGTCGTATCAGGGCATCGAACGGTTCGTCCTCGACGTGGCCACACGTGCAGGGTCGGTCCCAGCGGGGAAGTGGACAGACGCGTTCGCAGCGGCCCTGGACGACGACCTCGCGATTCCGCGCGCGCTGGCGGAGATTCACGGCGTCGTGCACACCGGCAACAAGGCACTCGACGCGGGTGACGTCACCGCAGCCGCCGAGGCGGCAGGGTCGGTGCGAGCGATGCTCGCCATCCTCGGCGTCGACCCTCTCGACGAGCACTGGGCGCAACCGTCGCAGGACGCGTCCGCGGCGATGTCGGCGCTCGACGTGATGGTGCGTGCCGACCTCGACCGTCGTCAGCAGGCGCGGGCCGAGAAGAACTGGTCGGTCGCCGACGAGGTGCGCGACCGCCTCGGCGCCGCCGGGATCGCGGTGACCGACACAGCCGACGGGCCGCAGTGGTCGCTGGAGGGCGAACGCTCGGAGGGCAGGAACTGATGGCGGGCAACTCGAGTCGCCGGGGCGCGGTCCGCAAACCCGGCAGCAAGAAGGGCCGCACCGTCGGGTCGGGCGGGGTGCGCCGCCGTGCGCTCGAGGGTCGGGGCGCGACCCCGCCCGCGGAGATGCGCAAGAATCACCCCGCGGCCAAGCGCGCCAAGGCGGCCACGAAATCCAGCGGGCCACGCCCGCGCCGTACCGAGGACACAGCGGAGATGGTGCTCGGCCGCAACCCGGTCGTGGAATGCCTGCGGGCCGGCGTGCCCGCGACCGCGTTGTACGTCGCACTCGGCACCGAGAACGACGAGCGCCTCGCGGAGAGCGTCCGCATCGCCGCCGACCGGGGGGTGTCGATCCTCGAGGTGCCCCGCCCGGACCTCGACCGGCTCGCCGCCAACGGCTTGCATCAGGGTGTGGCGCTGCAGGTTCCGCCGTACCGCTACGCCCATCCCGACGACCTGCTCGCCACAGCGCAGGCCGGCGTGCGACCAGCCCTGCTCGTCGCGCTCGACAACATCTCCGACCCACGCAATCTCGGCGCGGTGGTCCGTTCGGTCGCCGCGTTCGGCGGCCAGGGGGTGGTGATCCCGCAGCGCCGCAGCGCGAGCGTCACCGCCGTCGCGTGGCGCACGAGCGCCGGCGCCGCGGCCAGGCTCCCGGTCGCGCGCGCGACGAACCTGACACGCACGCTGAAGGACTGGGCCCGGAAGGGCATTCAGGTCGTCGGCCTCGACGCCGGCGGGGACACCTCCCTCGACGACTACGACGGCACCGGCCCCGTCGTCGTGGTGGTCGGCTCGGAAGGCAAGGGCCTGTCCCGCCTCGTCCGCGAAACCTGCGACAGCATCGTCTCGGTCCCGATGGCCGGATCCGTCGAATCGCTCAACGCCTCTGTTGCCGCCGGCGTCGTCCTCGCCGAGATCGCCCGCCAGCGCCGTTCGCGTGGATAGCGCGCGTGCGGACACCGCCGCAGTGTCGGCAGCCGAGTGCCACCCGCCCGGGCTAGCGATGCTCCGGCACAGCATATAGCGTACCGACGGAGGGTGATCTTGAAATTTGTAGCGACCTTGACGGGGGTGTTCTCGGTGAGTGTGTCAGCGCGCAGATCGGCCCTTCTCCGGTGGGTGTTCGCAAGCGTGTCGGTGTTATCGATGCTCGTCTGCCTCGCACCGACTGCGTCGGCACAACCGATCTATCCGATACCGGACCCTGATCCCTTCTACGCGCAACCACCCGATGTCGGAGAGTTTCGTCCGGGCGACGTCCTGGCGGTTCGGAACATGCCGGCACTCCCACAGTTTCCGGCGACCTCGATTCGAATGCTGAAGTTTCGGTCGACGAACTCGGCGGGGTCGCCGATAGCCGCGACCATGCTGGTCCTGCTGCCCGACAATCGCCGGCCCGATGGCCCGCTGCTGTCCTACCAGCACATCATCAACGGACTCGGCACCCAGTGTGCGCCGTCGCGCGCCCTCTACTCGACCGATCCGAACCTCACCATCCGGGAGGCGCCCGCATTGAACGGGGTGCTCCAACGGGGTTGGGCGGTCGCGCTGCCCGACCATCTCGGGCCCAACAGCGCGTACGGGGCGGCTCGTCTCGGTGGGCAGATCACCTTGGACGGCATCCGTGCGGCGCAACGTCTGCCGGATCTCGGGTTGGTGCACAGCCCCGTGGCGATGGCCGGCTACTCCGGCGGCGGGATGGCAACGGCCTGGGCCGCAGCGTTGGCACCGACGTACGCGCCTGAACTCGATATCGCGGGCGTCGCCGCGGGTGGCGTCCCGATGAACATCTCGAAGATGGCGAAGGTCCTCGGTGACAACCCGCACCCCGCCTTCGGGCTCGCCATGGCGGCAGCGATCGGGCTCGAGCGCGAGTATCCGGACAGGTTCCCGCTCAGTTCGCAGCTCAACGCGCAGGGGCTTTCGATCCGCGACAAGATCGCAAACGGCTGCACAAACGAGATCATGGCGTTCGGCGCGGGACACAGTGCACCGGAGCTGGCATCCACCATGCAAATGACCAGCGATCCCGGCGTATGGGAGATCGGTGACGAGAACAGCCTCGAACTGTATCCGGGGGTGCCGACGGCACCGATGTACGAGTGGCACGCGACCAACGACGTGTTGATTCCGATCGACGCCATCGACAACACGATCGCACGGTATTGCGGCGCGGGCGCGCGAGTATTGTCGGAGAAGTTTCTGTCGCCCGATCACCTCACCACCGCGGTGTTCGGGTTGCCAGCGGCCATCGATTACCTCGACCAGCGGATCCGTGGACTGTCGGCGCCGAGCAACTGCCCACCGAGCTGACGCGACGGCGGCGCATGCTCAGGCCGGGGCAAGGCGCCGGCCCGCGCGACGCTCGCGCCGAGTGCCCACGACGCGGCAGGCCAGGTAGATCACGAACGAGATCGTGGTGACGAAACTGGACACCGGCACGCCGGGGGCAAGGGAGAGCAGAATGCCGCCGACGGCGGCGACCTCGGCGAAGATGGTCGCGAGGATCGTGGCGCGCAGGGGGCTTGCGGTCAGCCGCACGGCCGATGCCGCGGGGGTGATCAGCAGCGCCAGCACCAGCAGTGCGCCGACGATCTGGACGCCCAGCGCCGCCGCGACGCCGATGAGGACCGCGAAGATCACTGTCAATGCGCGCACCGGAACGCCGCGAGCCAGCGCGACCTCCGGGTCGGTGCTTGCGAACAGCAACGGGCGGTAGACGATCGCGAGCACGATCAGCACCACCACCGAACACGCCAGCAGCAGCGTGAGCCCGCTGGTGCCGACCCCGACGATCTGGCCGACGAGCAGCGAGAAGCTGGTCCCGGTGCGGCCGGGATAGAGCCACATGAACAGCACCGACAGTCCGAGGCCGAACGACAGGATGACGCCGATCACCGAATCCCGGTCGCGCGCACGGGATCCCAGCAATCCGAACAACACGGCCGCGACCACCGAACCGAGGATAGCGCCGACGCCGACGCTGATCCCGGCGAGCAGAGCCGCGGACGCGCCGGTCAGCGACAACTCGCTCGTGCCGTGCACGGCGAACGACATCTGCCGGCTGATGATCAACGGGCCGAGCACGCCGGCGAGCAGGCCGAGCAGTGCCCCGGCGAGCAGCGCCTGCTGCACGAAGTCGTAGCCGAGCAGGTGTACGGTCGTCGAGAAGTCGAACAGCTTCTCGAAAACGTCGGCGAGCCTTTCGTTCACGGACGGTCCTCCGCCGGGTGGTGACCACCGGCGGACCCGAGCGCGTCGACCGCGTCGCCGGTCCCGATCACGACCAACCGGCCGCGCACGTGCAGCACCTCGACGTCGGTGCGATACAACTCCGAGAGCACCCGCGAGGTCATCACCTCGCCCGGTGGCCCGACCCGGAACCGGCCGTCGACCAGGTACAGCACCCGATCCACCAGCGGCAGGATCGGATTGATCTCGTGCGTGACGAACAGGACGGCGGTGTCGTGACTGCGCCGACGACGGTCGATGAGCCCCGCGACCAGCGACTGATTCGCGAGGTCGAGCGAGAGCAGCGGCTCGTCGCACAGCAACACCGTCGGATCGCCGACGAGCGCCTGCGCCACCCGCAGGCGCTGCTGCTCGCCACCCGACATCGTGCCGAGCGGCGCGTCGACGAATCGCTCGGCACCCACCTCCACGACGACGTTGTCCACGATTCGACGGCGTGTCCGGCGTCCACGTAGTCCGACGCCCCACTGGTGCCCGTCGACGCCGAGTCCGATCAGGTCACGCCCGCGCAGCGTCACCCCCGCCTCGATCGTCTTCTGCTGCGGGATGTAGCCCACCGCGGAATTGCCGGCGCGTGCGGGCGTACCGGCGATCTTCGCCTCCCCCTCGGTCAGCCGCAACTGCCCGAGCAGCACCTTCAGCAACGAGGTTTTGCCGGACCCGTTCGGTCCCAGGATCGCAACGAATTCGCCTGGCTCGACGTCGAGTTCGAGTCCGGACCACAGCGTGCGCTCGCCGAACGCGAGCCGCGCGCCGCGCAGCGAGACGGCGGGTGTCACTGAGCGAGTGCGGTTTCGAGCGAAGTGGCGTTCGCGGTCAGCCACGCAATGTAGTCGTCGCCGGCGGGCAGCGTCTCGGTGACCTCGACGACGGGCACGCCCGCGCCTGTCGCTACGGCCCGCATGTCCTCGGTGACGCGGTCCTGCGTCTGCGTGTTCCAGACGAGCGCCCGCACGGTGTGGCTCGTCAGCAGATCGCGCGTCGCGGCGATCGCGGCCGGCGGCGGATCGGTCTCGTTCTCCACCCCGTTCGAGAACTCGGGCGGCGTGACGTCCGTGAGGCCGGCGCGCAGCAGCAGGTAGTGCGCGATGGGTTCGGTCTGTACCACTCTCGCACCCGGATGTTCGGTGGCGATTCGGGTGGTGATGGCGTTGATCGCACCGAGTTGCGCGCGGAAGGTCGCGGCACGCTCGCGGTATCCGTCGGCGTTGGCCGGGTCCAGGGTGCCCAACTCGGTTGCGACCCGGTCCGCCACGGCGCCGGCGGTCGCGACGTCGTACCAGACGTGCTCGTTCACGCTGCCGTGATCGTGACCGTGATCGTGGCCGTCGCCGTGGCTGTGCTCGTCGCGCTCCGCCGACTCAGGGGCCGACTCGGATGCCGGATCGGACGCAGGATCGGTTGACGGATCGGAGGCAGAATCCGGCAGCAGTGCGACCGCCTCGACCGTCGGCTTGCCCGGATCGCCGGCGAGGATCTTCTCCACGAACTCGTCGTACCCACCGCCGTTGAAGACGACGAGGTCCGCGTCGATCACTGCGGCCGCGTCCGCCGGACTCGACTCGTAGGAGTGCGGATCGGCGGCAGGGTCGGTGACGATCGACGTCACGTCGGCGTCCGGCCCCGCGACCGCCGACACCACACTGCCCCAGACGTTCGTCGACGCGACCACCTCGGGACGCCCGCCGCCGGCGCCCCCTCTGCCGTCGCCCCCGTCGCTGCTGCACCCACCCAGCACCAGCACCGATGTCGCCAGCGCGCCGAGCACCGCCACCCGCAGGCGTCCGTTCACGGACCCACACCCCCAAACGCTAATGGAAGTCATTTCCATCAGCCTAGAGGAGCAGCCGGCGGATCGCCGAACGGGCCAGGTCAGTGGCGCTCGTCGTAGAGCAGCCGCAGCGCGGTCGCGACGTCGTCGGTAGACGCCACCCGGTAGCGCGCTAGCGTCGCGCCCTCGCCGACCTTGATCCCGACGTCGCCGTCGCGCATGCGGGAGAACCCCTTCTCGTCGGTGACGTCGTCGCCGAGGAATACGACGGCGGTCGCCGCGGACCGCTCGCGCAGCAGGTCGATCGCGAACCCCTTGTCGGTCTCCACGACGGCGAGTTCGATCACCGCCTTGCCCTCGGTGACGTGCACGTTTGCCCAGTTCGCCGGGCCTTTTCGGGCTCGTTCCAACGCGAGGTGCCCGGCCTCGGGATCGGCGTTGCGTACGTGCAGCGTGACGCTCGCCGGCTTCGTTTCGGTCCCCGCCCCCGGTGTGTCCGCGGCGATCGCGCCGATTTCGCGCTCCAGGTCGGCTAGCCGGCGTCGATCGTCGTCGTCGAGCGGGGTGACGAATCCGGTGTCGAACTCGGTGCCGTGGCTGCCAACCAACTGGACCGGGTCGCCCAGTCCGGACAGCGTGGCGAGGACGCTGCGTTCGCGGCCCGAGAGCATCGCGGCGGTGGTGTGCTCGAGCGCGGCGAGATCGGCGAGCGCGCGTGCCGAGGCGGGGTTCGGCACCGCGTCGCTCGGGTTCGACACGATCGGCGACATCGTGCCGTCGTAGTCCGAGACGACGAGCAGTTCGGGGGTGTGGGCGATGGCGATCAGGGCGTCGCGCACGTCGGGCGGCAGAACCGAGGTGGTCACGTTCTCGAACCTAGGCGAACCGGGCTCACTCGGAGGCCGGGACCGCGGGCACCACCTTGAATCCGGGCAGGTAGGTGCAGGTGTTCAGCGAGTTCCGGGCTGTCCCGAACAGGGCCACCCAGGTCTCGTTGGTGCTGGCGCTCACGGCCCCGGCCATCTTCGGCACCCCGAGCGCGAGGGTGCTCGGCTCCATCGCCTCCTGCCAGGTGTCGAGTTGGCCCATCCCGCCCTGGAACGTGCTCGGGTCGAACCACACCACGCTCATTCCGCGCACCGGCAGCACGGGTTCGCTGCCGGCTGGTTGCTCGAGCCAGACCCCGATTATCTCGTCGGTCGAGGTGTGCCCGGCCAGCGCCCGGCCCGCGGTGAAACCGCAATCCGGCGAAACCGGTGCGACGTCGAACCGGGCGGCGGCGAACGGATCCGGCGCGGTGGGCTCCGCGTGCGCGGGCGCGGAGAGCAATACCGCACCGGCGCCACACAGCGTCACGGCGAAAGACAGCGCCACAGCGAAAGCCGCGATTCGACCAATAGCCATGACGATGCACACCACCTGTCCGGGAAACGTCTCGCAGAGACTACTCCCGTGGGGCAGGCGCCGCACACCCCCAGCGACGATCGAGCAAACGAATTCTCCGTCGGCGTCGGCGCCCGCCGACCTCGCCGTCCATCAGTGCGCGCAGCCCGCGCTGCGCCGCGGTCGGCGTCGGCAGCAAACCGGCGTTGAGGATCGGTGAGCAGGACTCGGGCGACGTCCAGGGCGACGTTGCCGTTACCGATCAGCACCACCCGCCGGGGTCGAGCCGGTGGTGGGCGTGGTCGGGGTCCGACCTTCGCCACGTTCGGTACATGCCGATCGCGATCTGTCGCTCCATCGATTGCGCCCCGCTACCAGGGGTGGGCGCCGAGTGGGTCGATATCGGGCAGGATCCAGCGCGGGTCGTCGGCGACGACCTGAAACACTCGGGCGCATCCCGCCGATGTCCGTGTAGGGCGTGAAGCTGCGGTGGATCCTCGATGTACCACATTGATCCAGACCTGAAATCGAATGCATGATGATGTCCGGGTTGTCCGGTCCCGGATCGGTAGCGGCGGTACGGAGATATGATCTGACTTGGGCTCCTGTCCGAATCGGGAGTCCGACATCGGCGGGCTTTCGGGGCAGTCTGCCTACCGAACGGGAGGACTTGCACAAGTGCGAGGCCGAGTCGGGCGCATCGGTGCCGCCGCGGGCGTCGCGGTGGGCCTCGTGCTGCTCGTGCAAGGCCCCGTTTACGCAGGTCCGGACACTTCCGGCGGCGGCGATCGCGGTGGCTCGTCCGCGGTCCAAAGTGACGGGTCCGCCGACAGTTCTGCAGGGGCGAGCGGAGCCAGCGGCCAGGGCGAGGCCGGTGAGCAGGTGGGCGGCCCTGAGCGGAGCGGGGATCCCGAGCAGAACGGTACCGGCGGTGGATCGAGCCAGATCGGTGAATCGATTGCGTCGGCCCAGCCCACGGGGTCGGGGGAGACGGACAATCCGGACCTCGGCGAGTCGACCGATCCGACCGATCCGAATACGCAGCAGCCGGGACAAACAGCGCCGACCGAGCCGACGAAGCCGCCGACCGAGACGACGAAGCCGCCGACCGAGCCGACGAAGCCGCCGACCGAGCCGACGAAGCCGCCGACCGAGACGACGAAGCCGCCGACCGAGACGACGCAGCCGACCACCCGCCCCACGCCTCCGGTGACGACGCCGCCGCGGCCCACCACGCGCCCGACCATCCCGACCTACACGCCGCCGCCTACCAACCCGGGTACCACCTCGACTCGGACCCTGGAGCCCGATCCCGACGGCACGGGCTCGTCCACGCAGGTCACGCCGATCCCCGGCGTCACCGGACCAGGCACCGGTGCCGGGGGAGCCGGCGGCGCCGGAACGGGTGCCGGCGGACCGGTTGGAGCGGGGACCGGGGCAGGCCCGGAAGGCTCGGGAGCCGATGGCGCCGCTGGCAACGGAGCAACCGACGGGAGCACGCCCGGTGGCAGCGACAGCAACACGTCCGATTCGGGATCCGGCGCGGCCGCATCGGACGGATCCGGCAACGACGGAACGGGTAACGGCGGTACCGGCGCAGGTACGAACGGCTCGAACATCTCGAACGGCTCGAACAGCGCAAACGGCGCTGGTGGCAACGAGTCTGGCGGCAGTGGGAACAACGGCGCCGACACTGCGAATCCGACGGGCAACGACGACAACGACGACAACGTCGCGGCCGCCGAACCCATGTCGACGACCCACCAGATCGGCGTTCTCGGTGGCCTGCTCGGTCTGCTGCTCGCCGGCGGCGCGGCGGGCGTGATCAGTTACCAGGGCGCCGCGGCACAGCAGGCTCGCCTCGCGGCGGCCCGTGCAGAGTTCTTCGGACCGGACCGGGGGTGAGCAGTCGATGATCGGTGACGACGTGCACGGCCGGACCCGCAGCTATCGCCGGGTCGCGGCGGCAGTCGATGCGGTGTGCGCGATCGCCGTCGACGCCGACTCGGTCGATCTCGACCACGTCGTCGACGCAGTCGCGGCCGAACGGCACCGCACCATCGAGATCGCCGCCGCCGATCTCGGCCCCGGAGTCTGCGGACAACGGCGCCTCTACCCGGACCGCGACGTGATCGTGCTGTCGCGCGCCCTGCCCAACCGGGACTGGACCCTCGCACACGAGTTGGGCCACATCGTCTTCCGTCATCCCGGCGCACCCGCCCGCGAGGTCGTGCTCGAGGCGAGCGACGATTTGATCGCCTACATGCTCAGCCAGCGCGCATACGCACGGACCGTCGACGACGGTGCCGACGAACTCGCCGAGTGGGAAGCGGAGACCTTCGCCAGCATGCTCCTCGCCCGGCTGCGGGTGATGAACCACCGCGGCGCGGGGGTGTCGACGCTGCGATTCGACGAGGCGCTCGGGTGACGCCCTGGCTGGTCGCGCTCCTCGTGTGGATCGCGGCGGGGGCTCGGGTCGGACGAATCCTGGTGCGCCCGGCGTCGACGGTGCGGGTCGCGATCCTCGTCGCCGTCGGCGCGGTCGCCGGCGCCGCGACCCTCGCTGTTCCCGAGGTCGCGCAGGCCGTCGACCAATGGCTGTCCGGTCTCACCGCGCCCGCCGAGAAGATCGCCCTGACCCTGTGGGTCGGCTTCGCGGCCGCGATCACAACCGTCGCGTTCGCGGCGTGGCCGATTGCATCGCGTCGCAACCTGCGTCAGGTCGCGACGGTGATCTACGTGCTGGCCGCGCTGGACGTGGTCCTCGAATGGGTGTGGTCGCTGGCCACCGGGTGGGTGGCCGTTGCAGCCGGCGGGGTGTTCATCGTGATCACCGGCCTGCGGAATCTGGCGTGGACCCCGCTCGGGCGTGGCATCGGATTGTTCACCGTGGGCACAGCGATCGTCACCGTCCTTGCTGTCCTGCAGTTGCTCGATCCGCAGCGCCCCTTCTACGCGCACCACGGGTGGGCATGGGGGCTTGCCAACGTGCTCCTGGCCACCGGCGCCGTGTGGGTGATCGTCGAGGTGTGGGTGCGGGCGCGGCTGTTGCGGCGCCGAATCCGCACCGTGCATGCGGTGCTCACGAACCGCTTCCCCGAGGTGACCGCCGAGGGATTCAAGCGCACGACCACGACCCTGCGCGCGTCCGACGAAGTCACACACATCATGGACGCGCTGTATCTGCAGTCCGGCGGCGGGATCGATGCATTCGTGGCGACGCCGCCACCCGCGGACGCGGAGGCCCGGGCCGTCGCTGTGGCGCACTGGGTAGCGGATCCGGTCGGCGCCGAACCGCTCGATTCACGTTGGGTCGCACCGCCCGAAGGCATGTCCGCCCGTCGCTGGGTCGCCGTGATCGCGCACGTGTACAACCGGCTGGATCCGGACGCGACCCGTCCTGCCGTGACAGATGCGGGGGGTCGCAACTAGCTGGTGGCGTCCGGCGGAACTTCGGGCAGCCCCTCGCTGGCGCGTAGCTTCTCGGCCATCGAGGTCAGCAAATTCTGAGACTCCTCGGACAGGTCGAAGGCTCGACTGGAGAGCCGGCGCAGCCCGTAGCCCTGCAGTTGCGAGAGTAGTTCCAGGTCGTGATCGATCTTCGCGGCGTAGATGTCGTTGAAGAAGTAGTCCGACTTGACCTTGAAGAACTTGGCGAGCGCCGCGACCGTGTCGTCCGACGGATTGGTCCGCTGTCCAGATCGTAGCTGCGAAAGGTAGGGCTTGGATATCGAGTGTCCGGCTTCCGTCAGTGCCGCGGCAACTTCGGCGTTCGTGTGGGGCTTGCGGCCCGGCGGATGAACGGTCTCGAAGAGCTTGTTCAGCCTAGCTGCGAAATCGGCCATGTCACCTCCCTGTCGATCGCGCTGCGATGGGTCAGCAGTGGGCGTTTCGATTCGATAGTAGCGGTCCATTAACTGAAAACCTATCACTACCGCCGCGACGGCACGCCGTAAGAGCGCGTCGAGTTTGCATCGAACTCCCTGAGAACGGGCCAGTAACAGCACGATCTACGCCACGAGAGCGCCAGAGCATGCACGGTGGTCGGTTGTGGCGTGTTATTCAGGAGACCGGTCGGTATTTGCGCGGAGTTAGCCGAACGGTGCGCGTTGCAGCGCGCAGCGAGAACTGCCGGATCGATCTCACGGAGTGGGAATGACCGGAGGGGGAACCTGCGAAGAACGCGGCAGACTGTCAGGCCAGGTCGGGCTTCGCGGCGTCGTCGGTGGCGATCAGCGCCTGTCCGCCGACGCCCGGGCGGGCGAGAGCGTCGAGGAACGATCTGGCCCAGCGATCGACGTCGTGGGTCAGGACCTGCCGCCGCATCGTGCGCATCTGCCTGCGCCCGGTTTCGCGGTCCTGTTCGAGGGCTGCGACAATCTGGTCCTTGACGTTGTCGAGATCGTGCGGGTTGCACAGGTAGGCCTGGCGCAATTCCGCCGCTGCGCCGGTGAACTCGCTCAACACGAGCGCGCCACCGAGGTCGCTGCGAGAAGCGATGTACTCCTTGGCCACCAGGTTCATGCCGTCCCGCAACGGCGTCACGAGCATCACGTCGGCGGCGACGTAGGACGCGATGAGTTCCTCGCGAGGCACGGGGCGGTGCAGGTAATGCACGACCGGGCGGCCGACGGTCGCGAACTCGCCGTTGATCCGGCCGACCTGTTGCTCGATGTCGCCGCGCAACCGGATGTAGCTCTGCACGCGTTCCCGGCTGGGCGTCGCCAGCTGGACCATAACCGTGTCGGCCGGATCGACGCGCCCCTCCTCGAGCAACTCCAGCAGGGCGGCGAGGCGGACGTCGATGCCCTTGGTGTAGTCGAGGCGGTCCACGCCGAGCAAGAGGTGTCGCGGGCTGCCCAGATCCTTGCGGATCGCCCTGGCCCGCTCGCGCACGCTGCGCCTGCGGGAGAACTCGTCGAGCTCACCGGAGGAGATCGAGATCGGGAACGCGCCGACCCGCACGGTCCGGAATCCGACCTGCACCACCCCGAACTTCGAACGCACGCCGACCGACGCTCGGGAGGCTGGCTGACCCGCGAGGCGTCGCGCCAGGTAGAGGAAGTTCTGGGCACCGCCGGGCAGGTGGAATCCGATCAGGTCCGCGCCGAGGAGCCCTTCGACGATCTCGGTCCGCCACGGCATCTGCATGAACAGTTCCACAGGCGGGAACGGGATGTGCAGGAAGAACCCGATGGTGACGTCGGGGCGCAGCATGCGCAGCATCTTCGGCACCAGCTGCAGCTGGTAGTCCTGCACCCACACGGTCGCGCCCTCGGCGGCGACCTTGGCAGTCACCTCCGCGAAGCGGCGGTTGACCTCGACGTACGCCGACCACCACACGCGGTGGTACTCCGGCCGGACGATCAGCTCGTGGTACAGCGGCCACAGCGTCGCGTTGGAGAAGCCCTCGTAGTAGTCGGCGACCTCTTTGGCACTGAGCGGCACCGGCACGATGTCGATGCCGTCCTGCTCGGTCGGATCGACCTCGACGTCGGGCACGCCGGGCCAGCCGATCCATGCGCCCTTGTTGTTGCGCAGGATCGGTTCGAGCGCGGTGACCAGTCCGCCCGGGCTGTGCTTCCAGCGGGTCGTGCCGTCAGGCAGAGTTTCGAGGTCGACGGGCAGGCGATTGGCGACGACGACGAATTCCGAGCCTGTGGACACTGGCTTCCTCTGCTAGTCGGCGGTGACTGTTCGAGTGGGCGCGCGGCGGCCGGTTACTCGATCCGGTTCGTCGGACCGATACCCAACATCGCCAACAGCATGCGGCACTCGTCGGCATCGGTCGCGTAGGCGGCGACGACGCGCTGCGCCTGGCGGGCCGTCTCGTCGGCCAGGGGTTCGAGTTCGTCGTCGGCGATGTCGTGTGCTGTGGTTGCCTTGCCGGCCATCGTTCGTCCTCTCGGCGGTGCTTTCGGGTCGCTCCGCAGGCTGCGCTCCCGGGAAGCCCGGGAACATGTCTGTGGCTTCGACTCTAGGAGAAATCCCACGACGGTCGCCACTTCGGGTTCCGCGTCGTCGGTGCACTACCGTGGTCGCGCAGTCCGAAAGCCGAGCCGGGGAGGGGCGCAGTCGATGCCGGTCGCCACCGTGAACGGGATCCAGATCAACCATCAGGTCCGTGGGTCGGGCCCGCTCGTCGTGCTGATCATGGGCACCGGCAGCCCCGGACGGGTGTGGGACCTGCACCAGACCCCGGCGCTGGTCGCTGCCGGTTACCGGGTGTGCACCTTCGACAACCGCGGCATCGCACCGTCGTCCGAGTCTGCCGCCGGTATCACCATCGAGGACCTGGTCTCAGACACCGCGGCCCTGATCGAGCATCTCGGCACCGAACCCGCCGTTGTTGTCGGGACGTCGATGGGCGCTCGGGTGGCGCAGGAACTTGCCCTGACTCGCCCCAACCTGGTGCGCAAGGCGGTGTTTCTGGCCGGACATGCTCGCCTGGACCAGTTCCAGAAGACGCTGTCGCTGGGCGAACACGACCTCGACGCCAAGGGGATCACCCTGCCGCCGAAGTACGAGGCCGCGGTCACCGCCGTGATGAACCTGTCCCCGGTGACACTCGCCGACACCCGTGCCGCTCAGGACTGGTTGGATCTGTTCGAGTTCTCCGGCGGATCCGTCACTCCCGGTGTACGGGCGCAACGCACGATGAACCACGATTTCGACCGAACCGCCGCCTACCGGGGCATCGCCGTGCCGTGCCTGTCGATCGGATTCGCCGACGATCGGATGATCCCGCCGTACTTGTCCAAGGAGGTCGCGAACGCGATCCCGGGGGCGCGCTACCTGGAGATTGCGAACGCCGGACACTTCGGCTACCTGGAAAAGCCCGACGAAGTGAATCGGGCGATCCTCGCATTTCTAGCCGATTGAGCCGCCGCTCGGTTGGATAGTCTTACCTCATTGAGGTTAGGCTGCACTATCCAGTAGCGCCGGTGGGAGTGGTTCATGGCGAACGAGAGTGCGGAAGACGACATCTACGACGTCGTCGGAGTCGGGTTCGGACCGGCGAACCTGGCGTTCGCCATCGCAGTCGAGGAACACAACGAGAGCCGTTCTCCACAGGAGCGATTGCGGGCCGTTTTCGTCGAACGCCAGCCGGACTTCGGCTGGCATCGCGGCATGTTGCTCGACGGCACGACCATGCAGGTGGCGTTCCCGAAGGACCTGGTCACCTTTCGCAACCCGACCAGTAGTTACAGTTTCTTCGCCTACCTGCACGACCGCGGCCGGCTCGTCGATTTCGTCAACCATCAGACGTTCTTTCCGACCCGGCTCGAGTTCAACGACTATCTGACCTGGGCCGCCGAGCGGCTCGACACAGAGGTGCGCTACGGCCGCACCGTGACGCGTGTCGACAAGGCGCCGCCGGCAGGCACCGCCACGGTGCTGCTGGACGACGGCTCTCGGGTGCGCACCCGCAACGTCGTCGCCGGCGTCGGGCTCACCGAGCGGATCCCGGCGTGGGCGACCCGATCGCCGCGGTGCTTCCACAATCACCACTTTCTGTACCGGATCGCGGAACTGCCCGAACCCAAGCACAACCGGTTCGTTGTTCTCGGCGCCGGTCAGAGCGCGGCGGAGATCGTCGCGTACCTGCACCGCACCTACCCGCACGCGGAGGTACACAGCGTGTTCGCGCGCTGGGGGTACAGCCCGGCCGACGACTCGCCGTTCGCCAACCGGATCTTCGACCCATCGACGGTCGACGAGTTCCACCGCGCGCCCGCAGGTGAACGCGACCGGCTGTTGCGGCTGCACCGCGGCACCAATTACTCGGTGGTGGACGTCGAGTTGATCCACGAGTTGTACGCGCGGGAATACCAGGAGCGCGTGCGGGGCGACCGGCGACTGTACATGCGGCGGGCGTCGGAGGTGACTTCGGCGACCGAGACAACCGACGGCATCGACGTCGAGGTCCGCAGCACCCTCGAGGACCTCACCGACACCCTGCGCTGCGACGCCCTGGTCCTGTGCACCGGCTTCGAACCCGCCGGGATCGACGCCCTCTTCGGTGGGCTGATTCCGCAGGGTGGCGAACGCAACGTCGCCCGCGACTACCGGGTGCGGACCTTCCGCGACGTGTCGGCAGGCATCTACCTGCAGGGCGGCACCGAGGACACGCACGGTCTGTCGTCGTCGTTGTTGTCCAACGTCGCGGTCCGGGCGGGGGAGATCCTCGATTCGATCGTCGCGCGACGTACTGTTAACGGCGGCGTTGTCGCCGTCGAAGAATGTGGTCGGAGGACCAACCCGACCCCCCTTGTCAGCAGTGAGGTGAGATGAGCACCAATCCGTTCGATGACGAAGATGGCCGCTTCTACGTTCTGGTGAACGACGAGGAGCAGCATTCCCTGTGGCCGACCTTCGCCGACGTGCCCGCCGGTTGGCGGATCGTATTCGGCGAGGAGAGCCGCGCCGCGTGCGTGGAGTACGTGGAGCAGAACTGGACGGACATGCGGCCCAAGAGCCTGCGTGACGCGATGGCCGCCGACGAGGCGGAGCGGGCGAAGGCCGGGAGCGGAGACTAGCCAGGCCGGTACCAGCGCGGGGTGCGTGTCGCCGTCCGCGTCCGGAACAGGCGAGGGTGGCGCAGCACGCGGGCAAACCATTCGCCGAGCGTGACTCCGGCGGCGAGTGCGGAGCCCACGGCGAACGCTCCGAGCAGCGAGCTGATGCCGACGAGCAGCTGGTCGTTCAGCGTGGCGTACAGCCCGCGGTAGAGGGCGAGACCCGGCAGCAATGGCGTGATGCCCGCAACCGCGACGACCAGCGGTGGTGTGTAGGCGCGCCGCGCCATCGTGCCGCCCGCGAAGCCGACGACGGTCGCAGCCAGCGACGATGCGACCACGGGTCCGAACCCGAGATGCGCCACGATGAGGTAGCAGGCGATGCCGGCCGCCCCGCCGAGCGCCGCGGCCGTCAGGGCGCGGCGCTCGGCGTAGCTGGCCAGCGCGAACATCAGCGTCGCGATGGCGCCGGCGATGATCTTGGTCGGGAACTCGGTGAGGTCGGGCGGCGCGAGCGCGCTGAGCACGGGCACCTTCGCGTCCAAGACCACCGCGACGCGCAGCGTGAACGCGACGCCGGCGATGATCCCGCCGGTCATCATCACGACCTCGAGCAGTCGGGCGGCGGCGGTGATCGGCGCACCGGTGATCGCGTCCTGCACCGAGCCGACCAGCGACAGCCCGGACAGCAACACGACGATCCCCGCCGCGATGACCTGCGACGGGTTGATGTCGATGCCGAGGTCGTCGGCAAAGGTGAACAGCGTGATCGCCGGCGCCGCCGCGATCGCGCCGCCGACGACGTTCTGGAAGAAGAACGGCAACCCGAACTTGTTCAGGATCCGGTTCGTCCGGTCGATCACCATCGTGGTGAAGAAGCTGACCACGACGACGAGCGCGCCGCCGCCGAGGAACGCGCCGATCGCCGCGGCCATCCCCGACCACGCGAGGGTCGCGACCCAGCGGTTGTACGGATGGGGTGCCGATGTGATCGCGATGAGGGCGCGGTACGCCTCGTCGGGCGGCACCGCCTGCAGCCGGATCCGTCGGGTGAGCCGGTCGACGGCGGCGAGGCGGGTGAAGTCGAGCGAGCGGTAGTGGACGATGCGCATCGTGCTTGCCGGCGGACGGGTCGGGCCCCGGTCTGCGCTGATCGTGATCGAGTTGTAGGTGACGTCGACGTCGCAGCGCGCCAGCCCGTAGGTCGCCGCGATGAACTTCACCTGCGCGACCGTGTCGATCACGCCCGTGCCGGACGAGAGCGTCACCTCACCGACCCGCACCGCCAGGTCGAGGACCGCGGCGACACTCGCGTCGTCGGTGAGGTCGATCGGACGCAGCGGCGTCGGGGCATCGGTCTCGGCGTCGACGGTCGCCTCGGATTCCGCGATCAGCCGGCGCAGGTAGCCGCGGGCCGTGCGCCACGCCTTCCGTTCCGGCATGGGTGCAACTTATCGGGCGAACTCGCTGCCGAAGGTGGCTGACGTCCGCCGCGGTTAACATCCCATGTCTGACGACCGCGGCACACGAAGGATCCCAGCAAGCAGACCGTCTGTCAGGATCGGCCCTCGCATGGGTGGGCAGATCCGGGCGCGGACAGACGACCCGCTTGTTTATGCCAGCGTGGATCATCGGATGAGAGCCTGGTCTCGAAGATTGGTACTGGCAGAATGTAGGTAGCGCTGGCGTAGTACCCGGGCCCGGCGCCGTCGGCTCATGGTGGACGAGATCCGGTCCACGCGAGCGAGGCGCCATAACTTTTGGGCAATGCCATAAACTCCGGTAAAGCTCAAAAACAGAAGGGCAGGCTGCGTGGATCCGCTACGTAATCCGTATACCCCGAATGCAGGCGCTCAGCCACTCACGCTCACCGGCCGGAATCCGCAACTCGAGTCGTTCGACTTGCTCCTTGCGCGCCTTCGCCTCGGGCGTCCTCAGCAGTCGATGGTGGTCACCGGGCTGCGCGGCGTGGGGAAGACGGTCCTCCTCGGCAGGTTCCGGGAGAAGGCGATCGCGACAGGCTGGGTCGTGGTCGAACTCGAGATTCGCAAGAACGACGATGGCGAGTTTCGCAGGGTGATCGGCAGCCGCATCCGCACTGCATTGCTCGAGCTCTCCCCTCGGGCGCGGTGGACCGAGAGGATCAAGCGCGCGTCGCGCGTTTTGGGGTCCTTCAATCTCAGCGTCGAGGCAACTGGCACCATCCAGGTCGGGCTTGATCTCGGCGACACGGAGCCTGGCTTGGCCGATCACGGAGATCTTGCACTGGATCTTTCCGACCTCTTGGTCGCAGTCGGAGAGGCGGCGAAATCAACCGAGCGCGGAGTTGTCCTCCTTCTCGACGAGGTCCAGTTCTTGACAAACGACCAGCTTGAAGCGCTTATTAGCGCGATTCACAAGGTTGTCCAGCGTGCACTGCCGATCACGATGGTTGGTGCTGGCTTGCCGCAGATAGCAGAGCTCGCAGGTGACGCAAAATCGTATGCAGAACGCCTGTTTCAGTTTCCAACCATCGGAAACCTTGACGCCGCAGATGCGAAGGAGGCGCTAGACGGTCCCGCGCGGCAGGAAGGCACCTTCTTTGAGTACGACGCGTTGGATCTCGCGCTCGAAGTCACGGGTCGCTATCCGTATTTCTTGCAGGAACTCGGTTACGCGGCGTGGACGACCGCTGACGGCAAGTACATCACCAGAGCCGACGTCGAGCACGCGGAGCCGTTGTACACATCCAAGCTCGACGAGTCGTTCTTCAGGGTTCGATTCGACCGTTGCACCACTCGGCAGAAGCAGTACTTGCGTGCGATGGCCGAACTGGGTGCCGGCAAGCAAAAGGCGCAGGATGTCGCTGCCGTACTCGGACGCGAGTCGTCGCAAGTCGCACCGATACGGTCCGAGTTGATCGGCATGGGGCTGCTGTACACCCCCGATTACGGATATGCGGATTTCACTGTGCCGCACTTTGAGAAGTTCATGTTACGAGTGATGCCGGGCCTGGAGGTCATCGGATAGAGGTATGCGCGGGCCGACGTCGTAGTGCCGCGTGCACATTCGCGACCGCCAACTCGGGCAGCAACTTGCGCAACCGTCAGGTGCCGGGACGGGCTGCTGCTGCCCCTTCGGGCTAGGTCGCTGGACTCCATCTGCCCGCTGCCATAGCTTGCCCACGCCGCGCAGCAGCCGTCCTGCCGGCGTCGTCGGTTGCGCAGAGCCCCCTGTCAGGATTGAACTGACGACCTACGCTTTACAAGAGCGTTGCTCTACCACTGAGCTAAGGAGGCGGGCGAAGCGACCGCCATCATACGTGCCACTGCGTAGTCGAATGGCGGCGGTTCCGCGCCCAGCAGCCGCCATTTCACTACGCAGTGGCGAGGACAGGCTGACCGGCAACTGACGCCACACTCACATCGACCGCGGCCCGACTACTCGACGGAGTCGGGCCGCGGTCGTTTTCGAGTACCGGACTACGCATGTCCGCGCACCCGCCTGCTCCTACTGTCGAAGACACAAGGAAGACGAAGCGGCAAGGGAGGAGCAGCGACATGGACGCCACCCTCGCGTTCCCCGAGTCGGAGGAACGCCTGATCACCGGACGACGTGAGCTCGATGAGCTCTACCGTCAGCTCGACCATCCGCACCGCAGCCACGGCGTGATGCGCATGCTCGTGCGCGTCGCCCACCTGCGACCCACGGCCTAGCCTGGGGTGGCCCGATCCGCACCCTCGAGTGCGTTGTCGGGCCCGTGTGGCGGCACGACAATTAGCCGCATTGCGTATCCGACTACTCGAAGGTGGACCGGCGTGGGTGTACTGATCGTGCTCGCGGTGCTGATCGTGCTCGGCATCGTTGCAGCAGTTGTCGTCGTCGGGATGTACAACGGCCTGGTGCACAAGCGCAACGCGGTCGACAACGCATGGGCCCAGATCGACGTGCAGTGCAAGCGCCGCCACGATCTCATCCCGAATCTTGTCGAGACCGTGAAGGGCTATGCCACGCACGAGCGCGCGACGTTCGAATCCGTCACCGCCGCCCGCACCGCCGCCGTCAACGCCCAAGGCCCGGTGGCGCAGGCCCAGGCGGAGAACGCCCTGACCGCCGCGCTGCGCAGCGTGTTCGCCGTCGCCGAGGCGTATCCGCAGCTGCAGGCCAGCCGGAACTTCTCCGAGTTGCAGGGCGAACTGTCCGACACCGAGAACCGGATCGCGTACTCGCGTCAGTACTACAACGACGCCGTGCTGACCTTCAACACCGCCGCGCAGACGGTGCCGACGAACATCGTGGCCGGCACATTCGGATTCGAGATCCGCGAGTTCTTCACCGCGCCCGACAGCGAGCGCGGCGCGGTGCGGGTCCAGTTCTGACGCCACGACGATGAGCCCCCTGCAGATGGCCGCCGTCCTCGCGGCCGCACTCGGCGTCCTCGCCTGGCTGGGCCTGCTCGCGGTCCTGATGCGCGCCACCCGGACACCCGGCATTCCCCACACCCCGCCGACCGGTGAATTCGGTGCCGAATCACCCGCATTGGTGGACTTCCTCACCGGTGGCTTCAAACTCTGCGACGAGGCCGCGTCGGCGACCGTGCTGGACCTCGCCGCTCGTCGCATCGTCGCGATCGAGGAGATCGGACCCGAACTGTCGCTGGTACGGCTCCGCAGCGACGCCGACGCCGATTCCCTGAACACCTACGAGCGCATGGTGTTCGACCACGTCTCCCGCCTCGCCACCACGGACCGCGTGGTCGCGACCGGCGCACTCGCCGAGGGCGCGCGTCATCTCGGCCGGTGGTGGAAGAACTTCGCCAAGGCGGTCCGCGACGAGGCCCGTGCCGCAGGCCTTTCCGAGGCGCGGTGGACCGCGACGCACCGCAGCGTGCTCTCCATCGGCGCCGCCGTTCCCGCCGTGCTGATCGGTGTGGTGTTGGCCGTGTTCGAGCACGGCGCCGACTCCGACCCGATCGGTGCGTTCCTGGCCGGTTCCGTGATCACCTGGGCTGCACTGGTTTTCCTGCAGGAGAAGGTCAACGACGAGCGCGGCACGCTGGCCGGGGCGCGGGCCGCGGGGCACTGGTTCGGGGTGCAGGAGCACCTGGCCAACGGCCGGTTCGCCGATCAACCCGCTGCGGGCGTGACGATCTGGGGTCGCGGACTGGCCTACGCCGCGGCACTCGGCCTCGCCGACCGCGCCGTCGTCAGCCTCCCGATCTCCACGCCAGCCGACGACGGCCGCGCGTGGTCGGACTACGGCGGCATGTGGCATCTGGTACACGTCGAATACCGCGGACGCGGTCCGTGGGGCCGGTTCGTCTGGGGCCGCTCGCCCGGCGACGCCGTCAAGACCGGATTGAAGGCCGCAATGGTGTGTGCAAGCCCGATTCTCGTGCTGTCGATTCTCGCCACCGCGATTCTCGGCCACCCGGACAACCCGATCACGTTCGCGATCTTCGTGACGATTCTGGTCGCCGCCGTCCCGTGCGGGCTCGCCGCGCTGGACTCGTCGTCGCCGAGCACCGTGCGCGGCCAGGTGATCCGTGCCCGGGCCTTCGCGCAGGGACGCAACGACGGATACCGGTACTGGGTCGGCGTCGACGACGGCAAGGCCACCAGGATCCACGCCTACGGCGTCGACGTGCAGACCTGGAACGGCCTGGCGGAAGGCGACGAGATCGAGGCACGGGCCGGCCGCTGGCTCGGCTGGATGAGCGACGTCCGGGTGGTGTCGCCGTCGCGGCATCGGGGCAATCCCATCCCCGCGGACGAGGTGACCGACTAGATTCGGCGCCCATGACCGACGTCTCGATCGCGACCGGCCACGACTCCATCACCGCAGCCCTCGAGGTGCCGGCCGGAGTCGGGCCGTGGCCCGGGGTGGTGATTGTGCACGACGCGTTCGGCCTCGGCCGCGACCAACGTGACATCACCCGCCGGGTCGCGGATCACGGGTACCTCGCGCTGTCGCCGGACCTCTATGCACGCGGGGGTCGGGCGAAGTGCGTACGCGCCGTGTTCGGCGATCTGATGCGCCGGCGCGGTCGCACCGTCGACGACATCCTCGCCGCCCGCGACCACCTCGCCGGCCGCGACGACTGCACCGGCAAGGTCGCGGTCGCGGGCTTCTGCCTCGGCGGCGGGTTCGCACTGATCGTGGCGCCGGAGGGGTTCGCCGCGGCGGCACCGTTCTACCCGACGCTGACCGGCGGCATCGGCGGCGTGCTCGACGGCACCTGCCCGATCGTCGCCAGCCTCGGCCGTCGCGACCCGGTCAACATAGGGACCGAACGTAAGCTGCGCGAGGGCCTCGACCGGCGCGGCATCCCCTACGACGTGCACACCTACCCGCACGTCGGGCACAGCTTCGCAAACCAGATCCCGGGTTTGGGCGTCGCCAAGATCGTCGGGTTGGGCTACGACGCGCACGCCGCCGACGATTCGTGGCGGCGCGTGTTCGCGTTCTTCGACACCCACCTGCGGTGAACGCATTCACAGGGAACTCCCAGGATTCCTCCAGCATCCCTCGAGACGCCCGGCAGAGTATGTAGACATGACCACCGCAGGCGCACCTTCGACTGCCCCCCGTTCCGTCGACCCGGAAGCCAGGATCCTCGTCGTCGACGACGAGCCGATGATCGTGGAACTGCTGTCGGTGAGCCTGCGCTTCCAGGGCTTCGAGGTCGAGACCGCCGCCAACGGCGCCGAAGGTCTCGACAGGGCACGCGCCTTCCGGCCCGACGCGCTGATCGCCGACGTGATGATGCCCGGCATGGACGGGTTCGGCATGCTGCGCCGCCTTCGCGCCGACGGCATCGACGCCCCGGTGCTGTTCCTGACCGCGCGCGACGAGGTCGCCGACAAGGTCACCGGGCTCACACTCGGTGCCGACGACTACGTCACCAAGCCGTTCA
Source organism: Aldersonia sp. (assembly GCA_036524855.1). Taxonomy (GTDB): domain Bacteria; phylum Actinomycetota; class Actinomycetes; order Mycobacteriales; family Mycobacteriaceae; genus Aldersonia. The sequence continues at coordinate 96,613 of DATDBL010000145.1, forward strand.
GCCTCGAAGAGGTCGTGGCGCGGCTGCGCGTGATCCTGCGTCGCGCCGGCCAGAACGGGTCCGAGCCGACTTCGTCGCGGATCACCTTCGCCGACATCGAACTCGACGACGACACCCACGAGGTGTGGAAGGCCGGCGAATCCGTGTCGCTGTCGCCGACCGAGTTCACCCTGCTGCGCTACTTCATGGTCAACGCGGGCACGGTGCTGTCGAAGCCGAAGATCCTCGACCACGTGTGGCGCTACGACTTCGGTGGTGACGTCGGCGTCGTCGAGTCCTACGTCTCCTACCTGCGGCGCAAGGTCGACACCGGACCGACGCTGCTGATCCACACCCTGCGCGGCGTCGGATACGTCATGCGAGAACCGCGGTAGTGATGCGCTGGCTGCGCGGCATCCCGCTGCGCGTGACGCTGGTCGCGGCGTTGGTGGTGATGACCGCGATCGGGTTGCTCGTTTCCGGGATCGCGGTGACGTCGGCGATCGAGCAGTCCTTGCTCAACCGCACCGACCGCCAGTTGTACGAGGCGTCGCAGAGCTGGGCCAAGCCCCGACCGGAGCGGAACCTGCCGCCGCCCGGGACCGCCCCTGGCCCCGACCGGCCGCCAAGCGAGTTCTACGTCCGGATCGAGGACGCCGACGGCACGGTCCGCACGGTCGTCAACGACGCCGACAACATCCCCGCCCTCCCCGCGGAGGTCGGTTCCGCCCCGATCACCGTCGACTCGCTCGGCGATTCCGACGTGCAGTGGCGGGCGCTGTCGACCTCCAATGTCAACGGCACCACCACCGTCGCGATCAAGCTGACGGAGAACCAGGAGGTCGTGACGCGGCTGGTCGTCCTGCAGTCGATCACCGGCGCCGTGGTGCTGCTTGCGCTGGGGATCGCGGCCTACTTCGTCATCCGCGGCAGCCTGCGGCCGCTGCGCGAGGTGGAGGCGACGGCCGCGGCGATCGCGGGAGGTGACCTGAACCGTCGAGTTCCCGAGCGCGGCACCAACACCGAGGTCGACCACCTGTCGATGGCGCTGAACGGCATGCTCATCCAGATCGAGCAGGCCTTCGCCGCGACCGAAGCGTCGGAGGAGTCGGCGCGGCGCTCCGAGGAGAAGATGCGCCGCTTCGTCGCCGACGCGAGCCACGAGTTGCGGACCCCGCTCACGACGATCCGCGGGTTCGCCGAGCTGTACCGCCAAGGCGCAGCCCCGGACACCGACATGGTGATCGGCCGGATCGAGGGCGAGGCGTCGCGGATGGGCCTGCTCGTCGAGGACCTGCTGATGCTCGCCCGCCTCGACGCGCAGCGTCCGATCGAACGCAAGCCGGTCGATCTGCTCGCGCTCGCGTCGGACGCTGTGCACAACGCGCGCGCGATCGCGCCGGAGCGTCCGATCTCGCTCGACGTAAGCGGCAACGACGCCACTGAGACTCTGGAGGTTCTCGGTGACCGCGCCCGGCTGCAGCAGGTGCTCGCGAACCTGGTCGGCAACACGCTGATGCACACCCCCACCTCCGCCGCGGTGACGGTGCGCCTCGTGCCGAAGCCGGACGAGGTGATCGTCGAGGTCGTCGACACCGGACCGGGGCTCGCTCCGGAGGACGCGGGAAGGGTGTTCGAGCGCTTCTACCGGACCGACAGCTCGCGCAACCGCCGCAGCGGCGGCACGGGCCTGGGCCTGTCGATCGTGTCCGCGCTGGTCGCGGCGCACGGCGGCACCGTTCGCGTGCACAGCACCCCGGGCGTCGGGACGACGTTCACCGTCCGGCTGCCGCGCGACGCAGCGGAGCGGGTGGCGCAGCGGGCGGATCAGTCGGGGACGTTGGCGCCGTAGCCGAGTTCGCGCAGCGCGTCCTTGATCTTGGCCTGCGCCTCGTCGAGGGATTCCGCGGACGGGTGCGGGTTGCTCTTGGTCAGGTCGAAGTCGGCTATTTCGTAGGCCGGCCAGACGTGCAGGTGCAGATGCGGCACCTCGGTGCCGGCGATCATCAGCGTCACCCGCGCAGGTGAGAACACCTTGTCCACGGCCCGCGCGATGATTTGCGCGACCGTGGTGACCTGCCCGAACACCTCGGGCTCGAGGTCCTGCCAGATGTCGATCTCCTCGCGCGACACGATCAGCACGTGTCCCTGGGTGACCGGGGCGATGGTGAGGAACGCGACCACGTCGTCGTCGGTCCACACGAACCGGCCCGGAATGTCGCCGGCGATGATCGAACTGAATACGGAGGCCATTGATCCACCGTAGCCGCGGGGGTACCGCCGGGTCACAGCGAACTCCCAGCTTCGGCCCAGGGCGGTCGGAGCTTCGGGGCCGAAATTGGGACCATGACCGAAACACCGACACTGCTCGCGGGGGCCGACGGAGTGCGGCGCCTCCCCTTCGCAACGCCGACGCCCACGCTCGACATCGTCGTACCCGTGTACAACGAGGAGGCCGACCTCGCCCCGTCGGTGCGGCGGTTACACGCGTTCCTCGCCGAGTCGATGCCGTTCTCGGCACGGATCACCATCGCCGACAATGCCAGCACGGACGCGACGCTGCAGGTCGCGCGGATTCTCGAGGCCGAACTCGACGGCGTGGAGGTGCTGCACCTCGACGAGAAGGGGCGCGGCCGCGCGCTGCGCACCGCCTGGCGCGCCTCGGATGCGACCGTCGTCGCGTACATGGACGTCGACCTGTCCACCGACCTGAAGGCGCTGCTCCCGCTCGTCGCGCCGCTGGTGTCCGGGCACTCCGACATCGCCATCGGCACCCGCCTGTCCCGCGGCTCACGGGTGGTCCGCGGCACCAAGAGAGAGTTCATCTCCCGTGGGTACAACCTGCTGCTGCGCACGTCCCTTCGGGCCGGGTTCTCCGACGCCCAGTGCGGGTTCAAGGCGATGCGTGCCGACGTCGCACGCGAACTGCTTCCACTCGTCGAGGACGGCGAGTGGTTCTTCGACACCGAATTGCTGGTCATCGCCGAACGTGCGGGCCTACGCATCCACGAGGTCCCGGTCGACTGGGTCGACGACCCCGACAGCCGCGTCGACATCGTCGACACCGCCCGCAAGGACCTGCTCGGCATCTGGCGGCTGGGCCGCGCGCTGGTCAACGGGTTGCTGCCGCTCGATGACCTCCGGACCTCGCTCGGGCGCGAACCGCTCGTCGCGGGGGTGCCCCGGGGCATGATCGGTCAGTTGCTCCGCTTCGGCATCGTCGGCATCGTCAGCACCGCCGCCTACGCCGTGCTCTACGTCGTCTTCCATGCCGCGCTCGGCGCGCAGGCCGCCAACTTCGTGGCCCTGCTGCTGACGGCGATCTTCAACACCGCCGCGAACCGCGCGTTCACCTTCGGCGTGCGGGGGTCGGCGAACGTGGCGCGCCACCAGTTCCAGGGCCTGATCATCTTCGGCATCGGACTCGCGCTCACCAGCGGTTCGCTGGTCGCCCTGCACGCCTGGGTGCCCGACGCCTCCCGCAACATCGAACTTGCCGTCCTCGTGCTCGCGAACCTGGTTGCCACCCTGGTGCGGTTCGTCGGGTTGCGCTGGGTGTTCCGGGCGCATCAGCACGGCGCCAGCGAGGTCGCCCGATGACCACCCTGCTGCCCGGCCACGCCGTCGACGCACGACAGCCGGCCCCGCCTCCCCGCGGAAAGCGTTGGGAGCACTGGGCCTTGGCGGCGTTGCTGATCGGCACCGCGGTCGCCCACCTGTGGGACCTCGGCGCCTCCGGTTGGGCCAACTCCTTCTACAGCGCGGCCGTGCAGGC
>DATDBL010000146.1:0-6020 GCA_036524855.1 Aldersonia sp.
TAGGCGTCCTGCGCGCTGCGCACGACCTCCGGGAACGTCGTGTAGTCGAAATCCGGATCCGTTGCGCCACGAGCAGGTCCGGCGACGAGCGACAGACCCTTCACGTACATCGGGGTGTCGGTGTACAGGTGCGCGTCCTCGGCACGGACGATCAGGGCGCACGCGGCACCGTCGGAGACACCTGAGCAGTCGAATACCCCCAGCCTGCCGGCCACGAGCGGCGCCGACTCGATCTTCGACTCGGGCACCTCGGACCGGAACTGCGCCTTCGGATTCCGGGCCCCGTTGTAGTGGTTCTTCCATGCGATGTGGGTCATCGCCTTCCGGAAGTCCGCGGGATCGACGCCGTACCGGGCGCAGTACGCCGGATCCAGCAGCGAGAACGCCGCGGGCGCCGTGAGCGAGAGCTCCGCCGCGGTGCCGTCACCCGGCGGGTCGCCGCGCAGCAGGCCGGAGAATCCCGAGTCCTTCAGCTTCTCCACACCGACCGCCATGACGCGGTCGTAAGCGCCCGACGCGACTGCGTAACACGCGTTGCGAAACGCCTCCGAGCCGCTCGCGCAGTAATTCTCGACGCGGGTGACCGGCTTGTAGTCCAGCGCGAGCGGCTTGCTCAACGTCAGTCCGCTCTGACCCGAACCGAGTGTGGCCAGCCAGTAGGCGTCGACATCGTCGCGCGAGACGCGCGGGTTGCTCGTGTAGAGTTCCTCGAGCGCGTCCACGAGCAGGTCGTCGGCGCTTCGGTCCCAGTGCTCGCCGAACGAGGTGCATCCCATTGCGACGACCGCGACGCGGTCACGGATTCCCTTGCTGCTCACAGCACCCGAACCTTCCAGAAGTAGTTGTGTACGCCGCCAGCGGTGTTCAGCCGGCGGAACACGGTCTCCACTCGCACCCGACCGCGAGGGCTGCGGGATCAGCATCGGCGACCTCGAACGTGTAGCGGCCCCCGTCGTCGAAGTCGACGACCGCGTCGACCACCGGTGGCGCAGGCGAGAACGCGAGCCGGTCGACGGTGTAGGTCGCGACGGTTCCGGGCAGTCCGGCGAGCGCTTCCGGCGCCATGCCGTCCACCGCACCGCAGTCCTTGCACACCCGGGCAGGCGGGAGGTGAACGAAACTGCACTTGCTGCAGCGGCTTCCCGTGAGTCCGAACTTCCAGTCCACGCTGCGGGACGACGCGGGCCCGGACACGCGGTCCGGTTCGGGTCGGCGCGGCGGCTCCCGGTCGAGCAGACCCCGCCACGTCAGGTAGGTCGGGTAGGTCACCGCACGACCGGTGGCGAGCTGCTCGGCCACCGGGATCCGCTGCCGGCGGTCGGCGATCCGGTCGGTCGCCCGCAGGACGAGCGCGTCCGCACCGTCCGCCGCGGACACGAGCAGGATCGTCTCCCCCGGCTGCGCGCGGTCGAGCGCGTCGGCGAGCGCGACACCCGCCGTCGCGGCACCCGCGTACCCGATCGGCGATCCGGTTGCACCGACGGCGGCCGCCACGAGGCTCGACGCACGCTTGGCGACGGCCGGGTTGCCCGACACCACCGCGACGTGATCGGCACGGTCCAGGCCCGCACCGGCGAGGGCGTTCTTCGCGGCGCGCTCGACGAGGGGCGCGTACCGGCCGAAGCCGAACCGCTCCTCCCACTGCGCGCCAGCGGAGCCCGGGACCCGCCCGCGGTCGAGGAACTCCTCGGTGAGCGAGGCGGCGCCGATGATCTCGGCGACGGCGTCATCGACCGGGCCGAAGACGAACGCGGCTGCGCCGTCGCCGCCGCCGGACTCGTCGGCCGGACCCGGCCGACCGACGATCACGTCGGCCAGCACCGCCAGGCCCTCGGTCGCGGCCGCGGCGCGCAGGGCCGCGACACCGCTGCGCGCGGCGTCGGCGAGGTCCGCCACGAACGCCGTCTCCGGCAGGCCGAGCGCGGCGTGGATCGCGGTGGCGTTGGTCTTGTCCGCATACGCAGGGGTCGTCGTCGCGAAGTATAGGGTTGGTGTTATCCGTCCGGGACGACGCCGTCGCTGTCACTTCTCCGACTCCGCATCCGGGTCCTCGCGCCAGCGGTCCGAGGACGGGTCGAGCAGGCTCGCGAGGTGATCGTCGTGCAACCACACGATCGTCTCGAGTTCGAGCGCGTCGAGGAAGCGGACCCGCCCGGTGCGCAGGTCCTCGAGGCGCAGCCTGGGGCTGAGCCCTTCGTGGTCGATGTCCACCCGGATCTGCGCGAACTCACTGTGGACGATCCCGGCCCGGTTGTCGGCAGTCATGCGCGCACCTAGATCAGGAAGCCGAGGGTCGGGATCGCCTCGGCATTGTCGACCAGGACGACGGTCTTGCCGACGAGCCGGATCTCACCCTCGACCACCCGTAGGCGATAGGTGTAACGACCCGCCCAGATCTCCTTGCCGCGCGGCTTCGACTCGTACAGCACGAAGTTCGCACCGACGACAGTGTCGATCGCACCGGAGTCCTTCTCCTCGGTACCGAGGATCTCGACGTTGCCGACGATGCGGCGCAGGTGCGACGGCGGCGACTGCGCGTACCGCTTGCCGGTGCGCAACTGCTCGAGTCGCGTGTTGATGCGGCGACGATTGTCGTAGATCGCCGAGACGTGCTGCATCGGATCGTAGTTACCGCCGTCGACGGGCACCCAGTACAGGGCGTCGTCGGTCCACAGCGCCTCCCACGCGTCGTAGTCGTGCTCGTCGGCGAGGCGGGCCTCCCGGTAGAGGAACTGCTCGACCTCTCGGACGTCGGTCAGGTCCGGCGTGGACCGGTCGGTGTCGATTGTGACGGTCACGGCTGAGTTCCTTCCGTGTTCTCGGGGGCCATGAGGCTCTTGTAGTTGCGCCAGAACGCGCGCATCGCGGTCTCGTCGTTGGCCGCACCGACCGTGTGGCCGCGCTTGTCGATACTCTCGCGCTGCACGCCACGGCGGATGTCGACCCACTTCGGCTCGCGCATTCCGACGCCGACCTGGTTGCGCTCGTACATCTCGGTGTCGTCGGCGAGCAGCATGCCGGCCGGTCCGACCGATCCGATGGACTGGGACACCATGCGGGTGTTGAGCTCCGGTGCACCCTCGAGCTGCACCGCGGTCGAGTACTGGACGCACTCGCGCTCGGAGATCGGCTGGATGTTGAACACCTGGATCTCGGCGATGAACAGGTTCGGGAAGATCATCACGTGGGGTGCGCCCTCGATGAGGATCTGCTCGGCGGCCTCACCGTGCTTGGCGCGCATCGCGGCGACGTAGTTCGGCACGCGGTCCTCGGTGGTGCCGAACCACTTCATGGGCTCGTTCATCCGGCGGAACTCCGGGCGCAGGTCGTTCTCGCTGTGGCCGTTGCCCAGTGCGCGGGTGACCGAGGTCGCGGCATCGCTGTACAACTCACCGATGTGGCTGCCGGTGACCGAGAAGATCGAACCGTGGACGAACTGCGGGTGGTAGCCGTCGGTCTCGTTCTCGGCGAGCAGCTTCCAGTTGGCGCGCGTCTTGTGACGCAGCCAGCCGGCGGTCAGTTCGACCTCGCCCTCCGGGGACAGGCGCGCGAGGCGGTCGATCTCGCCGGCGGCGTCGCCGAGGTGCTCGGCCAGGGTCGGGCCCTCCTCGGCGAAGCTGCCGAACACGAAGCCCTGGTAGACGGCGACGCGGGGCACCTTGCCCATGGCGAGTTCGACCTTGCCCTTGCCGCCGTAGCCCTTGTGGTAGGGGTAGCCGAGCAGCTCGCCGTTGTTCCGGTAGGTCCAGCCGTGGTACGGGCATCGAAAGGAGCTCGAGTTGCCGGATGCCGCGTCGCACACCAGGTTCGCGCGGTGGGCGCAGCGGTTCAGCAAGAGGTGGATCTCGCCGTTCTTGTCGCGGGTCATGATCACGTCCTGCAGGCCGAGCTTCTTGCGGACGTAGTCGTTCGGCTGCGGGACTTCACTGGCGTGTCCGACGAACACCCAGGTGCGGTACCAGATCCGCTCGAGTTCGTCGGCGAAGACATCCGGGTTGGTGTACAGCGAACCGTGGATCCGTTCGGGCTGGATGAGGGTGTCGTAGTCGACCCGCGGTGCGCGGTCGGGCACCGGAGAGGTCTCTAGGGGCGCTGCGAGCGTCATGCGTTCTGCTCCAATCTGTCTGAAGTGAGCTGCTTCGTGGCCTGCTGCACGAGCCGGTACTTCTGGATCTTGCCTGTCGGTGTGGTGGGGAGGTCGCCGGGCTCGAGGAACCACACGAGTTTGGGAACCTTGAAACGGGCGAGGTGTTCCTTGCAGATCGCGATCACCTCGTCCTCGGTGATCGTGGCGCCGGGTGCGCGGACGACGCAGGCACAGCCGATCTCGCCCCACCGGTCGTCCCGGAGGCCGATCGCGTAGACCTGACTGATCTCCGGGTGCGCGCTCAGCAACTCCTCGATCTCCTTGGGCATCACGAGTTCACCGCCGCTCTTGTAGAGTTCCTTGCTGCGGCCGGTGATCTCGAGGTAGCCGTCGGGTCGCACCCGACCGAGGTCGCCGGAGAACACCCAGTTGTCCTGCAGGCCTTTCGCGGTCTCCTCGGGCTTGTTCCAGAAGCCCAGCATGTTGGTCGGGCCGCGCGAGACCAGTTCGCCCTCTTCGCCGTCGAGCAGGAACTCGCCGGTCGACGGGTCCACCGTGCGGTACTCGGTGAGCGCGCCGCCCCGCTCGGGAATACCGGCGACACCGGCCCACTTCGGCTGCCCGGCCGTGGTCGCGGTGGTCTCGTAGGGATCCTCCGGGAGCGTCAGCGTCATCGCGCCGCCACACTCGGTCATGCCGTATCCGGTGACGATCTCCGTTGCACCCAGGTTCTTTTCGACCTTGTCCCACAGCCAGACCGGGCCCGGTGCGGCACCGGAGAGCACGGCCTTCAAGCTGGACAGGTCGTACTTCTTCACGTGCGGGTGCTCGAGAATGGCAACGGTCATCGTGGGCACACAGAGGATGTCCGTCGCGCGGTGCTTCTCGATACCACGTAGATACTCGACCGGGTCGAACTTCGGCTGCAGGATCACGGCACCGCCGACGACCATCGCGGCGATCAGCCCCTCGACGTAGCCGAACATGTGGTAGCAGGGCAACGAGAACAGGATCCGGCGGCCGTCCTCGAACGCCCGGGTGAGCGCCGAGGCGTACCCGGTGCGCTGCGACGCGTCGTGGGTGATCATGACGCCCTTGGGTGAACCCGTGGTGCCGGAGGTGTAGAGGATGTCCGCGAGCGACCGCGGATCGATCGCGACACCGCCGGACGCGCCGACGTGCTCGCGGCCCAGCGCCTCGAGATCGGCGACGGCGCGGACACCCTCGCGGGTCCGGCCGTCGGTGGAGAGGAGGACCACATCGCGCAGTAGCGGCAGGTCCGGCGAGGTCTCGCCGGTTTCCCAGCCGGGCACGATGGTATCGAGCATCTGCAGATAGTCGAGGCCGGCGAACCCCGTCATGGTGATCAGGACCCGGCATTGGGACTGCCCCAGAACGTACTCGAGTTCCTCCTCGCGGTAGAGGAAGTTCATCGGCACGGCCACGGCGCCGGCGCGGGCGATCGCGAACTTGATCGGCACGAATTCGATGTAGTTCGCCATGAGGATTCCGACGTGCTCACCGGGCCTGACGCCGAGCGCGACAAGGCCGTCCGCGAGGCGGCTGGCCGACGCGTCCACGTCGGCGTAGGTGGCGGTGCGGTCGTCGGTGATCACAAGCGGACGGTCGGCATACCGCTCGGCACAGAACGCGAGCCAGTCTCCCAGGGACCGTTCGGTCCATACCGGGAAGAGTTGCGCGATGTGCTCACGACGTCGATCGAGGGTGGTCGACATACGGAGAACCCCTTCTTTTGACTTGAATTTAGATAAACGATGTGGGCCCGGTGCTCAACCGGTGGACGCCGGCCGATCGCCTGCGCCCACCGACCTGTCAGTGACCGGTGAACTGCGGTGCGCGCTTGGCGTGGAAAGCCTCGATACCCTCCGCGAAGTCGGCCGTGTCGAACAGCCTCGACTGCGAGTCGACCTCG
>DATDBL010000147.1:0-8307 GCA_036524855.1 Aldersonia sp.
CCAGCGTGTTCGGCAGTTCGGCGCGCAGGTTCTTGGCCAGGCCGAGGTGAACCTGTCCGGAGTAATGGGATTCGCTGCGCGCCAACCCGACTTGCGCTGCCACCCCGCGACCGCAAAGTCTGCTGGCGATCCCGGCGGCGGCATCCTTACGGCGCGTGGCGTCGTCGAGTGCACACGCGCCGAGGGCTTGGGCACCGGCCGCGGCGTTCTTGACCCGTTCCAACGCGTCGAGCAGGTCGATGCGGGTGGTGTCGTCCACGTCCCAGTCGATCTGAGCGAGCCCGGCCACGACCGCGCGCAACTGCGGGAGGTCGAGAGCGGGGGTGTCGGTCACGGGCTCCAGTATAGTCGAACTAGTGTTCGAGTGCAACGAATTCTCGCCTCATGGTTGCTGAGCAGTCGGACCAACCTGACGCGAGCCGGTTGCCCCGGGGACGTACGCATAGTTGACGCGGCGGGGAGCATCGGGGTCCGGGGGAGGGAGTTTGAGCTTGTCGGCGGCGAATTCGAACCAGCCGCCCGCCGGTGTCTCGATCTGCGGGACCGTCCTGTCGTCGATTGCGGTGACGACGGGCTCGGCTTCTTCGCGCGGCCACAACGTGATCACGTTGTCCACTGCCTCGTGGATCGCCGTGGTGTCGACCTCGAACCGGGTTTCGGCGACGCCGAAATGAGGCCACGCGACGTAGATCACCATCGTCCCGGGCGTTGGCAGAGGGGTGAGGGTATAGTGCATCGCCTGTCCTGCCGTATTGCCGCCACCGCCGCCCGGCCGCAGACCTGATCGCGTTTTCGGGAGGTTCGTCCAGATCGTCCCGCCGGAATCCCCTATCCCGAACAGCATCGGCGGTGTGTGGCCGGCCTGCGGTTTGCCGAACCCGTACATCCCGAGAAACCGGTCTCCGTTGCGTTGGCGCGCTTCGAGGCAGAACGTCAGCCCGGTGCTGTAGACGCGAAGGTCTGTCATCCAGAGCGCAAGGTTGTCGGTACGCGCGAGGACCAGACGGAACGACACCGCGGCCGGAACCTCGTTTCGCGGGATGGACGGAAACTCCGACCGCCGGCTCGGCATGCTCACCGCGACATCCTTCCCTGAGATCGACTCTTGTGTGATGTGGGTGGGACTCGTGCTGTCGGCCCCAGTCGCTCTATATTCTGCGGCCGGGTCCGGTTCGAGTTGATCATGACGCAGCCCACCGACAAGTTGTCGCGCGGAGCGCCTCACAGGCACGACGTGCCCACCGCGCAGACCGTGACGGTCACCTCGACCGCGGCGCCGAGGACGTCACCGTTCAGGCCGGCGAAGCGGCGCACGCAGTGGGCGACCAGGGCCATGGCCACGGTCAGCGCAAGCAGCACGGCCACCGGGGCCTGCCACCAGCGTGGCAGTGCGAACGCCGACCCGACGACCAGGACCGCCGCCCACCCCAGGCCGACCCACAACGGCTGGCCGCCCGCAACGAGTGCACCGAAGCCGGTGTCGGAGAACGCGGTCCAGCCCCGACGACAGGCGAGCACCACCGCGACCCGGCCCGCGACCACCGCGACGACGACCGCCGGCCAGCGGCCATCCGTGACCAGCGCGCCGAACGCCAGCGCCTGCCCGAGCATCGCGACCACCAACGCCGCCACCCCGAACGCGCCGACCCCACCGGCGCGCATCACCTCCTGCGCTCGCTGCGGCGGTCCGTAACAGCCGAGGCCGTCGAAGGTGTCGGCGAGACCGTCGACGTGCATCCCTCGGGTCAGCAGCGCGAGTGCGGCGACCATCGCGAGACCGCACAACGCAGGAGAGAGTTCGACCCGACCCAACACCGCGCCCAGCCCTGCCGCGAGAACCCCCAGCACCACCCCCACCACCGGCGTCGCGGCGATCGCGCGCCTCGCCGCCGCACGGTCGACGGTGGGCGACGGCACCGGGAGCACCGTCAGCCACGCCAGCGCAAGCCGCACCCCGGTCATTCCGCGGTGCTGACCCCGGCGTCCGCGAATGTCGCCATCTCCGCGAGCGTCGCGACCGCGCCCTGTACGAGGGGCAGTGCCGCGAGCGCGCCGGACCCCTCGCCGAGGCGCATGCCCAGGTCGAGCAGCGGGTCGAGGTCGAGGCGCTCGAGCGCCAGGTCGTGCGCGGGTTCGGTGGAGCGGTGTCCGGCCCGCCACCACGCCCGCGCCCCGGGCGCGAGCCGGTCGGCGATCACCGCCGCCGCCGTCACGACGACGCCATCGAGGATCACCGGTGTGCGGCGCAGCGCCGCCTGCGCGAGGAACCCTGCGGTCGCGGCGATGTCGGCGCCGGAGGCGACCCGCAGCAGCGCGACGGGATCGTCTCGGACCGGTCGCGCGCGGCGCATCGCGTCGCGGATCGCGGCGGTCTTGCGGATCCAGCCGGCATCGTCGATGCCGGTCCCGCGCCCCACCGCGACCACCGGTTCGGTGTCGGTGACGGTCGCGATCAGCACGGTCGATGGTGTCGTGTTGCCGATGCCCATGTCGCCGGCGATCAGCAGGTCGGCACCGGAATCGACCTCCTCGTCCGCGATCGCCCGGCCCGCCGCGATCGCCGCGACCACCTCGTCGTGGCTCAGCGCGTCCTCCCGGTCGATCGACCCCGACGACCGGCGCACCTTGTGCCCCGCCGCCCGCGGATCGGTGTCGGCGTCGACGGCCACGTCGATCACTCGCACGCCCGCGCCGGCCACTCGCGCCAGCGCGTTCACGGCCGCGCCGCCGGCGAGGAAGTTCGCGACCATCTGCGCGGTGACCTCGCTCGGATACGCGGACACGCCGTGCCGGGCGACGCCGTGATCGCCCGCGAACAGCACGACCCGCGGCCGCTGCAGTGGGCGCGGCGGGCACGTGCCCTGACATGCCGCGATCCAGCAGCCCAGCCGCTCCAGCCGACCCAGCGACCCCGCCGGCTTGGTCAGCTGCAACTGACGCGCCTGCGCCGCGACTCGGGCGGCGTTGCTGGGCGGATCGACCGGTCCGAACGCCGTGGGACCCGATGTAGTCGCCGATGTAGTCACCGCCACCGTGCTCCCTTCGATTTCAACGCCAGCGGCAGCCCCGCGACGACGAGCACCACCTCGTCGCACACGCCCGCCAGGCGCTGGTTGAGTAGGCCGATCTCGTCACGGAACAACCGTCCCGACGCCGTCGCCGGAATGATGCCTTGGCCGACCTCCGGCGTCACCAGCACGAGACGGCCGGAGCACTCGTCGACCGCCCGCACCAGGCCGTCGAGGGTTGCGCAGACGCTGCCACGCGGCTTCTCCCACGCGTCGGCGTCGTCGAGCACGCCGGTCAACCAGGTGCCGAGGTCGTCGACGAGCGTCGGCGCGCCGTCAAAGCGCACATCCGCCGCGAGGTCGTCGGTCTCGACCACACGCCATGACGCCGGCCGTCGCGCCCGGTGCGCGGCGATGCGGCACTGGAAATCGGCGTCGGTCGGGTCGGGGCGGGCCGTCGCGACGTAGCGGACCGACGCGTGCTCGCCGAGCAGCGACTCCGCGTACGCGGACTTGCCCGAGCGCGCGCCGCCGATGACGAGAGTCCGCACGCGCAGACGCTATCAACCGACCTCAGCCGGTCTGGCGCACCTCGTCGGCGCGGCATGAGAATCGACGCCGGTAGTCGGCGGGGGCGATGCCGACGAGGCGGGTGAAGTGGTGGCGCAGCAGCGCGCCCGAGGAGAACCCGCAGCGCTGCGCGATCGACTCGAGCGGCAGGTCGGTGTTCTCGAGCATGTCCTCCGCGCGCAGGACGCGCTGGTTGGTCAGCCACTTGACCGGGGTGGTGCCGGTCTCGGCCGCGAACTTGCGGGCGAAGGTCCGCGGCGACATCGTGGCCCGCGCGGCGAGGTCGTCGACGGTGTGCGGGTGGTCGAGGTTGTCGGTCATCCACTGCAGGGTCGGCGCCAGGCTGTCGGCCCGGCATTCGACGACCGGGCGTTCGATGAACTGGCGCTGGCCGCCGTCGCGTTGCGGCGGCACGACCATTCGCCGGGCGATCGCGTTGGCGACGCCGGCGCCGAGTTCGCGTCGCACCAGGTGCAGGCATGCGTCGATGCCCGCGGCGGTTCCCGCGCTGGTGATGAGGTTGCCCTCGTCGACGAACAACACGTCGGGATCGACGCTCGCAGTCGGGCACATCGCGGCCAGTTCGGCGGCATGCATCCAGTGGGTCGTCGCGCGTCGACCGTCGAGCAGGCCCGCCGCCGCCGCGACGAACGCGCCCGAACAGACCGTGAGGACGGTGGCGCCGGCGTCGAACGCGGTCCGCACGGCATCGAGGATCCGCGGGTCGAAGCCGTCGTGAACGGACGCAGCAGGGATGACGAGCAGGTCGACGTCGACGGCGGCGTCGAGGCCGAAGTCTGGCGTGATGGCGACCCCTGGGGTGCTGCTGCGCAGGGGCACGCCGCGCTCGGCGCCGCAGACCCGGAAGTCGATCGCGGGCAGGCCCTCGGTGGTGCGGTCGAGCCCGAACACCTCGCAGACCACGCCGAACTCGAACATCGCGATTCGATCCATCAGCACGACGGAGACGCTGCGCAACATGCCACCAGACTACTTGGCTGAATCTTTTCGCACCATGTCCATTCTGCCACTGTCGGCAGTATCTAGATCAGCGAACAATTACTGCCATGACAACTTTCGTGGTACTCGTCCTGGCAGCGTTCGCGCTCGAGGGTGTGTTCGTCCTGGTCAGTCGTCGGCAGACCCGCGAGGGTCGGTGGTCGCGGTGGTATCGCCACAACCACTTCCGGCCGGCGGGGTCTGCCGGATTCACCGAACCCATCGACCGGGATGCGCAACGGATCTGGGCGGACACGCTGGCGATGAGCCGGCGCGGGCCACACAACTAGGCGGCCACACAACTAGGCGGCCACACAACTAGACCGCGTCGCCGACCGCCACCCGCGGCTTGGGCGCGCGCATCTTGCGCAACTGCGACGCGCGAACGAACGCGTACCAGCCGAGCTTGAACCCGGACTCGGTGTTGTCCGGGTAGCGCTCGCGGGCCGCCCTGTTGACCCGCCGACCGAGCAGATATCCCTCGAGCCCCATGAACGCCATCATCACCAGCATCGCGAGGGTGACGAACTGCTGGATCTGTGGAGTCAGGAACATCGTCATGATCAGGACCAGCGCGAACGGCATGAACATGCCGACCAGGTGACGACGTGAGTCGACCATGTCGCGGGCCAGTCCGCGCACCTTGCCCTTGTCGCGGGGAAGCAGGTACTTCTCCTCGCCGGCCAGCATCCGTGCCCGCCGTTCGGCGGCGTCGCTGCGGCGCGCGGCCGACGCGGCCTTGCGCTCCTCCTTGGTTCCCTTATTGGCTTTCGACCGCTCGCGCGCCTCTTTTCGCGTCATCGGCGCCGGCGCGACCGGCCCGCGGCGCTTGCCCTCGGCCTCGCGTCGCGTGGGGGTCGGGCGACCCTTGCCGGCGGTCTCCGCGGTGGTCGCGTCGTTCTGCTCCGTCGACGCCGCCTCGTTCGAGGACGAGTCGTCCGGATTGTCCGTGTTGCCGCGCCGTAGGAGCCTCACCACTTCAGGCTATCCGGTCGGCTGAGGCACGGAAACCACGAGGAAGGACAGGACGGTGTGATCGAGCAGGAATGGAAGGAATACCCGAGGTCGGGGTACCGTTGACGTGTTCACGCGAACTGAACAGCTTGCAGTAGGGAGAACCGATGTCAGTGCAGAACGAGACCACCACCCACGGTGCGGTCCTGACGGACGCCGCGGCGGCCAAGGCCAAGGCGCTGCTCGATCAGGAGGGTCGTGACGATCTCTCGCTGCGCATCGCCGTGCAGCCGGGTGGCTGCGCCGGGCTGCGGTACCAGCTCTTCTTCGACGACCGCACGCTCGACGGCGACCTCACCGTCGAGTTCGAAGGCGTCACGCTGGCCGTGGACCGGATGAGCGCCCCATACATCCAGGGCGCGTCGATCGACTTCGTCGTCACCATCGAGAAGCAGGGCTTCACGATCGACAACCCGAACGCGACCGGGTCGTGCGCCTGCGGCGACAGCTTCAATTGACAGTTCAGTGACGGCGCGGGTCGGATCGTCGACAGACGAGGCCCGCGCCATTTGCATGCCCGCCTACCGGTAATGTGGCCGGTCGAATTCCGACCTCCAGCAAAAAGGCGTCTCCTGTGACCATTGCCGTCTCCGGCTCCATCGCGACCGATCACCTCATGACCTTCCCCGGCAAGTTCGCCGAGGTCCTGCTCGCCGACCAGCTCGACCACGTGTCGCTGAGCTTCCTGGTCGACGACCTGGTGATCCGCCGCGGTGGGGTCGGCGGCAACATCGCCTACGCGCTCGGCCAACTCGGCTCGGCTCCGCTGCTGGTCGGCGCGGTCGGCCCAGACTTCGACGACTACCGGCGCTGGCTGGAGAGCAACGGCGTCAGCTGTGCGGGTGTGCGCGTCTCGACGTCGGCCCACACCGCGCGCTTCGTCTGCACCACCGACGAGGCGATGGCCCAGATCGCCTCCTTCTATCCCGGAGCCATGAGCGAGGCCCGCGACATCTCCATCGCCGCCCTGCGCGACGCCGGCCACGACATCGATCTCGCGCTGATCGGCGCCAACGATCCCGAAGCGATGGCCCGCCACACCGACGAGTGCCGCGCGCTCGGCATCCCGTTCGCGGCCGACCCCTCCCAGCAACTCGCCCGCCTCGACGGCAAGCAGGCCGCCCGGTTGATCGACGGCGCCGCCTACCTGTTCACCAACGAGTACGAGTGGGGGCTGCTGCGGCAGAAGACCGGCCTGTCTGCCGCCGACATCGCGGCGCGGGTCGGCGTGCGGGTCACCACGCTGGGCTCGAAGGGTGTCGAGATCGTCGACCGCAGCGGCGCGTCCGTCCGGGTGGACGTCGTCCCGGAGAACGCGAAGGTCGACCCGACCGGCGTCGGCGATGCATTCCGGGCCGGTTTCCTGCACGCCTACTCGCGCGGCATGACGCTGGAGCGGGCCGCGCAACTCGGCTCGCTGGTCGCGGTGCTGGTGCTCGAGACGATCGGCACCCAGGAGTGGTCGCTGGAGCGGGAATCCGCGCTCAAGCGTCTCGCCGACGCGTACGGCACCGTCGCCGCCGAGGAGATCGGGAACGTCTGCCTGTAGTCGCTTCTTCGGGCAATCACAGCTCGACCGGGTAGGCCGGCTCCGCGATGTCGGGGACGATCCGGCCCTCGACGAAGATGCCGTGCCAGATCATGAACACCAGCAGGGTCCAGATGCGGCGGCTGTGATCCGAGCGGCCGTCGCGGTGCTCGTCGAGCATGGTCTTGATCGCGGTCTTGTCGAGCAGATGGTCGGTCTGCGAGTCCGCGACCTGCTGCTGCGCCCAGTCGAACAACTCCGGGCCGCGCAGCCAATGCCGCAGCGGCACCGGGAAGCCCAGCTTCGCGCGGTGCAACACGTGTGGCGGGACGATGCCCTCCAGCGCCTGGCGCAGCGCAAACTTCGTGGTCTGTTTGGTCAGTTTCTGCTCCACCGGGATCTGCTCGGCGACGCGAAACACCTCGGGGTCCAGGAACGGCACGCGTAGTTCCAGCGAGTTGGCCATCGTCATCTTGTCGGCCTTGACCAGGATGTCGCCGCGCAGCCAGGTGAACAGGTCCAGGTGCTGCATCCGCGCGACCGGGTCCCAGCCCTGCGACATCGCGTAGATCGGCGCGGTCACGTCCTGATGTGTCCAGGAGGGCCGGAACTCGCGTAGCACCGCGCGCAACTGCGCGTCGTTGAAGCTGCGGGCGTTGCCGTAGTAGCGCTGCTCGAGCGTCATCGACCCGCGGTGCAGCAGGCTCTTGCCACGGGTTCCCTCCGGGATCCGGTCCGAGATCTTCGCCGCCAGCCGACGCATGCCCGGGGTCACCTTCTCGAACGGGCGCAACGACAGCGGCTCGCGATAGATCGTGTAGCCACCGAACAGTTCGTCGGCGCCCTCGCCGGACAGCACCACCTTGACGTGTTTGCGGGCCTCTTTCGCGACGAAGTACAGCGGCACCAGCGCGGGGTCGGCGACGGGGTCGTCGAGATACCAGACGATCTCCGGGATTGCCGCGGCGAACTCGGCGGGGGAGACCACCTTGACGATGTGGCGGGCGCCGATCGCCTGCGCCGACTCGGCCGCGACGTCGACCTCCGAGTAGCCCTGCTGCTCGAACCCTGTGGTGAACGTGATGAGCTTGGGGTTGTGTCGCATCGCGAGCGCCGCGATGGCCGTCGAGTCGATACCGCCGGAGAGGAACGAGCCGACCGTGACGTCGGCGCGCATGTGCTTGGCCA
>DATDBL010000148.1:0-5850 GCA_036524855.1 Aldersonia sp.
GGGTGTGTTCACGGGCTGGATCGACGGCGGGACAGCCTACTTCGCCGGGCGGGGCATACCTGAGCCGACCGCGCGGGATGTCACAATGGCGCTGATCTGCGCGCTCGAGGGCGCCTTCGTGCTGGCGCAAACCCTGCGCGACACGGGGCCGTTGCTGGCTGCCGGGCGCGTGCTCGCCGTGCAGTATCGGGGTGTCGAACTCGTGTCGCGACAGCCGCGACCGGTCGCGTGACGGGAGGGTCGTCGGGCCGACGTGTGTCGTCCTATCCGGCGAAGCCGGCGAGCTGATGGGCGATCGCCTCGACGTCGAGTTCCCCCATCGCTGCGTTGTTCATCAGCGCCTCGGCGGCGTCGACGTCGAACCCCGCGCTCAGCGTGATCCCGTTGTAGCCGAGGAAGAGCCATGCCGCGGCCCATGCCGTGCGTTTGTTGCCATCGACCAGTGCGTGGTTGCGGGCCAGGGAATGCAGGAGCGCAGCCGCCTTATCGTAGAGGGTGGGGTAGGCGTCGAGTCCGTACACGCTGCTCCTCGGGCGGGCGACGGCGGCATCGAGCAGGCCGATGTCACGCACTGCGGGATTGCCACCCGCGACCCGGGCCGCGATCGCGAGGATGTCGTCGCGATCGAGGTAGATCGTCACGCCAGCCGATCGTTCAGCTCTGCCGACTTCGCGAAGATGTCCGCCAGGAGCTGATCTCGCATCTTCTTCCTGCTGCTCGCGGCTTCGACCACCGCATTGTGTGCGAAGGTCTTCAACGACACCCCCTCCTTCTCGGCGGCGTCCCTCAACAGGGTCAGCTCCTCGTCGGTGAACGTGATGTTGAGTGAAGGCATGAACCGATGGTACCGCTTTCGGTACCAGAATAGGTGCCTTCAGGGTCGTGAGGTTGAGATGCAGACATTCGTCGGCGACGGGCAGGTCTCGTGGGACGACGTTCGGCATTCATTGGGAATCACGCGGAGCCACATCGGTTCTCAAGACATCCGCACCCGTCTGGGCCCTCGGGGAATCGCGAGGCCGTTGGCATCCGGACTGAGCAGCTACCGAGCGCTCTCGTCCGCGACGGCCCGCGCGAGCGCGGTGGCACCCGACGTGGTCAGTGCCCGGCGCCACGGCAGGGTGCCTTCGATCTC
Organism: Aldersonia sp.; assembly: GCA_036524855.1. Lineage (GTDB taxonomy): Bacteria > Actinomycetota > Actinomycetes > Mycobacteriales > Mycobacteriaceae > Aldersonia. The sequence goes on from DATDBL010000148.1 coordinate 1,136, forward strand.
GATCTGGATCGACATGCTCAGCACGGTCCGCAACAAGACAATGATCGCCAAGACGGTGACGTTCTCGATCGACGGATCCGACGTGATGGTCTTGACCAGATCGGCGGCGACAAGGATCTCCAGGCCGAGCAGAATCGATCCACCCAGCGTTGTACGCAGCAGCGTGAACGAGCCGCCCTGCCCTTTGAGCAATCGACGCCCCGCCATGGTGAACGCGACGATGAACCCGACGATCATCGCCAGCACTCCGATCGTCTCGAGGACCACCGCGACTGCGTCGAAGAGATCGTGCATCGTCATGCCCCCAACCATAAGTCAATGTGGTTGGTGCACTGCCGGTGTTGCGTCGGTGCAGCCGGAGTCGAACACCGGGCATCCAGCCGCCGCAATGATCCGTTCATCGTCGGCTCGCTAGGCCTTCCTGCCGGCATGCTGGACGACGTCTGGACCTGCACCGCTGACGCGGCTGCCGTCGGCGGCGCACCCAGCGCCTCCAGCAACCGCGCCGAGAACTCGTCGGTCACCGTGGGCGGGGTGTGCGTCATCGCCTCGGCGTACTCCATGACGTCACGCTCCAGCGGCGTGAACAGGTCGGACTCGGGCCACCGCGGCACCTCGCGCGCCTCGGCGAGGTCGAGATTCTCGTTGCGGGCCTGGAAGTAGCCGAGATCCAGGCAGAAGCTACAGCCCACCGGCGAGACCGTGGCCATGTGGGCGAACGACTTCAGGCTGCGATCGCGACCGCAATCTCGCGCTGACAAGCGGGAACCCGCGCCGCACAGCAGGATTGCGGTGCAAAACGGACACTCAGGCTGATGGGTGCGGCCAGCGCCGGGGAGAATCATGCGCTGCAAACCCCGGCGATCCGTGTCAGAACCGCCAGATCACCGGAACGAGAAACGTCGCGACGGCGCCGAACAGCAGCAACAGCGGCAGCCCGAGCTTCCAGTAGTCGCCGAAGCGGAGTGCGCCGGGGTCCATGATCATCAGGTTCGCGGGTGTCGCGACCGGGGTGATGAAGGCCGCCGCTCCGGCGACGGCGATGCCCATGAGGAACGGGAGCGGGGACAGGCCCGCGGCGTCGGCGGTCGACAACGCGATCGGGGCGACGACGAGCACCGTGGCGAGATTGCTGATGAACTGCCCCAGCACGAGGACGACCACGACGATGCCGAGCTGCAGAAGCAGCGGGGACCCGCCGCCGACGGCACGCAGCAGTGCGTCCGAGGTGAGGTCGGCGGCGCCGCTGGTCTGGATGGCCGTCGAGAGGGGGATCATGCCGGCCACGACGACGAGCGTCGGCAAATCGATGGACTGCTGTGCCTGGGAGAGGGAGAGGACACGCAGCGCCACCATGGCCGCGGCTGCTGTCAGGGCGATGATTGCCGCAGGAGCGACGTCGAAGGCGAGCAGCGCGCACATGAGCACGACCACCGCGATCGACGTGTACGACCTCGCGCCGAGATGGATCGTCTGGCGACGCAACACGGTGGGCTCGTCCACCGCGACGACACCCGGATGCGCTGCGTGCCGATCGAGGACGTCCCAGGCACCCCGCAGCAGCAGGAAGTCGCCGGCCTGCAGCTCGGCGTGATCGAGTGCGACGCCTGCCCGCTTGACCGCGACGACGATCAGCTCGCCCGACTCGGTACGCATGCCGGGAAACACGACATCGCCCTCGAAGGGCGACCGCGGCGCGATGACGATCTCGGTCACGCCGGCGTCGTAGGACATCGCGGTGTGACTGGGTTCGATCGCGTAGTGCGCCGCAAGTGTCTCGGCGTGACGACTCAGATCGCGTGGGGCGTTCGGCGGCGCCCGGTCTGGCAGGACCTTCGGGCCGAGAATGAGGACGATCACGACGGTGCCCGCGAGCAGCGGTACACCGACGACGCCGAACTCGAAGAACCCGAAGGGTCGCGCCCCGGCGTCCACGGCCAGTTCGGTCACCAGCAGGTTGACCGGTGTACCCAGCAGGGTGAGCATCGACCCCGCGTGCGCGGCGAACGCCAGTGGCAGCAGCAGCCGAGCGGGTGGTTGGGCGGTGCGCGTGGCCAGCACGACGGCGACGGGGATCAGCGCGGCCACCGCACCGTTGATGCTGATGAGTGCGGTCAGCGCCGCAACCATGAGCATAAGAGCTGTTACGACGGCCCTGGAATTGTTGCCCACCCTGCACGACAACTGTTGCCCCGCCCATGCGGTGACTCCCGTGGCATCCAGTGCCTCGCTCACGACGAAGAGTGCCGCGATGTACACCACGACGGGGTCGCCGAAACCCGCGATCGTCTGCTCGAACGTCAGGGTGCCCGTGATGTAAAGCGCGAGCGCCACACCGACCGCGACGACAGCCGGTGGGACCCGATCGGAGACGAACGCGACGACGGCCACCGCGAGAACAACGAGGGTGGTGATCGTTTGTTCATTCACCGTTCATGCCCCCTGCCGCTCTGGATGGCGCTGCCGGATCTGAGTCGCATCACCGACAAACTCTCGCGAACTCGACAGCGATCGCACAAGGTGGGAGCCATGACATCGGTCTATTGCAGCACAACGTCCTTCGAAGGCTTCCTCGCCGGCCCGCGACAGAGTAGGCAGGACCCGCTCGGCGAGGGTGGTGAGGAACTCCACCGCTGGAGCGAATGGCCGCCGCCGAGAAATGGGGCCACGACGGCGTGATCAACGCGGTGGACGGCGCGCGCCCCGACGCGCGTGCCGCCTGGCATAGCCGCCCCGCGCCCGCGAGCGTGATGAGTAAGTTGCTGTCGTGACGCTGATCCTCGTTTTCGCGGTCGTTCTCGCGCTGCTGACCTGGTGGTTGCATCGTCGCCTCGTGCGCGCCACCGGGCTTCGGCGGCCGTGGTCGACCGCCGCGGACGTCGCGCTCGTGGTGCTCTACCTGCTGGCGATCGTCGGTGTCGGCAGCGGGGCGGTGTTCGATCCGGGCTGGGCGCGGGCACCGGGATTCGTCGGCTGGGTCTGGCTCGGCACCGTCTTCTACCTGGTGCTCGGACTGCTGGTGGTCGGCGTGGGGTCGCTCGTCGCCCGGCTGGTCCGACGTGTCCGGACGCCTCGCACGAGCGAACCGGCAGACCCGTCCCGGCGGCGCGGCCTGCAACTCGCGACGGCGGTGGTCGTGGTCGCCGCCGTGGGCGCGGTCGGTTACGGCGTCGCCGAGGCCGCGCAACCGAAGGTGGTGCGCGTCCGGGTGCCACTGTCCCGGCTGCCTGCCGGATTCGACGGGCTCCGGGTCGCGCTGGTGTCCGATCTGCACGTCGGCCCGGCCCGCGGTGCCGCGTTCACCCAGCGCGTCGTCGACCTCGTGAACACGGAGAACCCGGACCTCGTCGCGATCGCCGGCGACCTCGTCGACGGCACCGTCGCGTACGTCGCACCCGATCTCGAGCCGCTCGCACAGTTGTCCGCTCCGCTCGGCGTGTACGGCGTGAGCGGCAACCACGAGTTCTACGCCGACGACGGCGGCCGCTGGCTGGACGTCTGGGACCGCTTGGGCATCCGGACCCTTCGCAACGAGCACGTGACAATCGAGCGGCGCGGCGCGCGCATCGATGTGGCGGGGGTCCACGACTACTCGTCGCCGGCGCCGTACGAACCCGACCTCCCCGCGGCGCTGAGCGGGCACGACCCGGGCACGTTCGTGGTGTTGCTCGCCCACCAGCCACGGCAGGCATTCGAGGCCTCGGACCTCGGTGTCGACCTGCAGCTGTCGGGCCACACCCACGGCGGGCAGATGTGGCCCATCCGGTATCTGGTGCCGTTGCAGCAGCCGTCGGTGGACGGGCTCGACCGCGTGGGAAACACCGTGCTCTACACCACCCGCGGAGCCGGCGCGTGGGGCCCGCCGGTGCGGGTGGGGGCCCCGCCGGAGGTCACGATCCTCGAATTGGTCCGCGAGGCCTGACCGCTGCCCGCCGCTCAGGGATCACGGGTTGGGATGACACCCGGCCCGGCCCACATCCCGCGGGCGTGGAGGGCTCGGATTCAGCCGACGTGTATGTGGTCGCGACCCAGCTGCGGAGCAGGTTTAGGGCGTCGGCCGACGGGGTGCCGGGGTCGGCGAGGTAGGTGACGATCCGGACGTCGGGAGTCGAGCCGAGGGTGAGGGTTCGTTCCGAGCCGCGCGACCTCCCCACAAATCCATTCAGTGTCTGTTCGAGTCCGACCGGGGGCACTCGTCAGCGTTCAGATACTCGATCACCCGCTGTGCGATCTCGTCGGTTATCCCCGTCAGCCAAGTGGTCTGAAACAGTGGCTGGTCGTCGTGGAAGTCGTTGCCGTCGTCGAGAATCGCATAGCGGCTCACCTCGGGATGGCCGGCGAGCCACGCCCGCACCTCGTCCCCGCGAAAGTCACCGGCCACGATGGGCGTGACATCGAGGATGTCGGTCACGTATTCCTCGACCGCTCTGCGGAGGTCGGGGAAGAGGCGCCATGTCGACGACAGGACCACCTGGCAGCCGGTCTCCACGACGATCTTGCCGATCCGGAACGCCAGGAACGGGTCGATTGCGACGGAGTCGCGGTAGCGCGCATGAGTGCCCACCTTGTTCACGACACCGTCGATGTCGAGGAAGAGCACCTTCACCGCCTCTCGCCGATCGTGTCGGTCACAGATAACTCCCGTACTCCTCGGTCTGCGTGACGCCGTTGGTGATCTGTGGGCTGGTGCCGCGACGCTCGAGCAGGTCGGCCAG
>DATDBL010000149.1:0-11975 GCA_036524855.1 Aldersonia sp.
CGCCAAAATCGCCGACCTGATCACCGTCACCACCGGCACCGACCCCGCCGGCAAACCCACCATCGACTGGCACCGCAACCCCGACACCATCACCGCCGCAGCCGAACTCGACGGGCTCTACGCCATCGCCAGCAACCTGCCCGACCCACCCGAGGGCGACCTGACCGCACTGGACGTGCTGAAAATCTACAAAGACCAGTGGATCGTGGAACAACGCCACCGCGACCTCAAACAGACCCTGCGCGTGCGACCGGTGTTCCTGCACAACGACGACCGCATCCACGCCCTCGTCGCCGTCGTCGGCATCGCGCTGCTCGTCTACGGCCTCGTCGAAGCCGACCTGCGCGCCGCCCTCGGCCCCGACACGCCACTACCCGGCATCCTGCCCGAAGGACGCGACGCCGTCCCCACCGCCCGCGCCGTCCTGACCGCCTTCGCCGACCTGCACGCCACCCACACCACCACCGGCCTCGTCCTCGACCGCCTCACTCCCACCCAACGACTCATCCTCGCCCACCTCGACATCCCCCTACCCTGGCCCGAAACACCAACCCCACCAACAACACCCAACAATCCATACCTTACCACCCAACCGTGCGGAAAACGGGGCTAGGACGTCGGCGGTGTGCTGATTGAGTTCACGAACGGGCACCTGGCGCATAACGACCAGTGTGCTACGGACTCGTACTACAGGCTGGTGTCGCGGCGAGTCGATGCCCGTGCCCTCGACGAGGTCGTGCTACCCACATCCACCTGCCGCGGGCGACCGCCAAAGGTTTCATCGTCACGGACCACCTCCCCCGGTGGCCCGAGGCGGCCGACCACCTCGCGCAGCAGTGGGGCCCCGGCGCGCTGCTCTACGAGCCGGCCTCGAGGCAGCGTTCCTGCGCTGGCTGCCCGTCGCGGTCGGTAGCGACGGCGAGGGACTGCTCGACGCGGCCGTCATGGCCGAGGAATTGATGGCGGTCGAGCCCGGCGTGGCCCTGACGCTGGGATCGGCTGCATGTGAACCCACACCAGTCGCCACACTACTGCGGCACGTTGACATCGGAACAACAGACGGCGTTGCATGAGGTCATGGAGCAACCGGTGAGCATCGACGCGACCGGCACAGTCGCCGTGGTGACCGGTGCGACCGGCGGCATCGGCCGAGAGATCGCCCTAGGCCTGAGCCGACTCGGTGCCACGGTCATCATCGGAGCCCGGAACCTGCAACGCGGCAACGCCACTCGCGAGGCCATCATCGCTGAAACCGGCACCACGGACCGCGTCCTTGTGCTGGCCCTCGATGTGGCCGATCTGGGATCCGTGCGAGCCTTCGTCGAGGCGTTCCGGCAGAACTTCACCGGGTTGCACGTGCTCGTCAACAACGCCGGCGCATGGTTCACACAACGCCGGGAAAGTCCCGACGGCATCGAACTAACCCTTGCCACCAACGTTCTCGGCCCGCACCTGTTGACCGAATTGCTCACCGGCGCTTTGCAGCACACAGGTGACGCCCGGATCGTGAACATCGTCTCATCGATCACGGGCGAATACGACGCCGAGGACCTGCAATTCCGGCAACGTCCGTATGACGGATTCAAGGCATACAAGCAATCCAAGCAGGCATTGAGCATGCTCACCTGGGGTGCCGCGGCCCGTCTGGAGCGGGCCGCCATCACCGTCAACGCCGCCGAACCGGGCTTCGTCCGCACGGACCTCAACCGCAACGCCCACGGTGCCCGAGCGGCCATGATCAATCTCTTCGCCCGTCTCATGGCCGTGCCGCCCTCCAAGGGCGCCGACACGCCACTGTGGGCGGCAACATCCCCAACGCTGAGGGGCGTCACGGGCAAACTCATCGCCAAACGCCGCCCCACCGAGGGCAAATACCACGACCTGAGCGCGATCACGGACCTCGAACGCCGGTGCGCCGCCCTCGAAGAGGGTCATGCCTGACCGCCACCGCCATGACAACCCCTGAGGTCGACCGGTTTCCACGGTTGGAGGCGACGACAGCGAAGGAAGTCTCGAACGGCCGATCTCCCGCACGGCCCGGCCGAGCGGTGACGTGCTACCCCTTGACGTATGCGAGCTTCTCGGCGACGCGGCCCTCCCGGCAGCGCATCAGGTCGACGCCCTCGACGAAATCGCGTGCTCCATCGCCCCATCGATAGCGCCAGCGGTACGCGCCGCGCGACTCACCCACGAATCCGCCGACGGTCTCGAAACGGGCCGCGGGTGAATCCGCGAACAGCTTCGCGAACGCCGCCAACACCGCGTCCGCACCACGGTGCGTCACACCGCTCGGTGGCGTGGTGTCGACGAACACGCAGTCGTCGGTGATCAGCGACCGCAACTCGGCGAGATCGTGCCGGTTGAATGCATCGTTGAATCGGCCGATCACAACCAACGGCGTGTCGCTCGCCGCGTTCCGACCGAACTTCGAGAGCAGCACCGATTGCGCGCCGTCGTCGACCGCGCGCACCGCCGGTCCGATGACGCCGGCCGCACGATAGTTGCCTTCCTTCTCGGCGAACCACCGGGCAACGGCGTCGACGAGCAACGGGTCCAGCGACCCGTCCTGGCCCGTCGCCCGAGCCACATCCCACCCGTGGATCAGCGCGTCGGCCGTCAACTGCCACAGATACTCCTCGGCGGGAACGTCACCGAAGGACAGGTGAACGGTCGCGTCGAGCGCGACAGCTTCGGCGGCGGCTCCAGCCTCAGCGGCCGAGGAATCCCAGGCCCTGGCAGGATCATCGGCGAGCAGGTCGCCCTCGAACCGATCGCCCACGTCGGCGATCGCGGCGCCCGCGAGCAGCGGTGGAGCCCAGCGGTTTTCACCGACCAAGTGATTGACCACGGCCGCCACGTCCCAATCCGAGCACGGCGTCGGTTGATGCCAGCCATCCACCGCGATGCCGTGCACCCGCGTGCCGAACCCGTCGAGCGCCTTGCGATACAACTCCACCACACTCATGGCAACCTCCTCGTCACTACTGCATCCCATCGCGACCGACGCCACGGCGCAAGGGATCGGCCACGCATCTCGCGGAAAGTGCACAGGCGGCGACGCCAGCATCGCCGCGACGCCGCTCAGTCCCGGCCCGCACCGCCGACCCGGTCGAGAAACCCGAGCAGTCGTTGCCACGAGTCGTCGCATTCGCTCTCGAACTCGGCGAACCGGCGGTCGAAGAACGAATGGGGCGCACCCGGATAGACGACGACCGTGTGGTCGGTTCCGGCTGCCGCGAGGCCGCCTTCGAATCGTTTCACCTGGTCGAGCGGGATGCTCGCGTCGTCCCCACCGAACAGAGCGAGCACGGGGCCATGCACGTCTGCCGTGTTGTCCATCGGCGACGGAAAGAGCCCGAACCGGCTGCCGTCGAGTCCAGCGTGGAATCCGACCACGCCCGCGAGGTCGAGCTGCGGATTGCGTGCCGCCACAAAGCACTGCGAGCCGCCGAAGCAGAACCCCATGGCCACGGCGCGACCCTCTCCCGTGCGACGGTTCGACTCCGCGATGGCCGCGGCGATGTCGGCCTGGATCTGCTCGGGCGTGGTCTGCATGAGGTGTGGCATGAACTCGAATCCCTCCCCGCGGATCTCGGCGCCCGCGGTTCGGCCGAAGTAGTCGACGACGACGGTGTGATGACCGGCCTGTGCGATGCGGCGGCCGAGTTCGACGTAGAACGGGATCAGCCCGCGCACGTCGGGCAGCAACACCACCGCCGGACCGATGGGGTCGGCGGCTTCGACCATCGCGGCCTGGAACCTCGCGCCGTCGGACGAGGTGAGTACGGGGAATTCGGGGTGCGGTAGCTCGCCGACGGAGCGGGCGATGGCCGCCGGTAGCTCCGGAGGCAGGGCACGATCGTCAACGCACACGGCGTCTCCTCACTTTCGATCCGGGTCGGGCTTCTCAGGGTAGGTCGCGGTGAGATCGTCCGTCCTGCCGCATCGCCGTCGGCGGAGCACCCCGACAGTCTTCGCCCCGGGTCCCGGCGAACTTCAGTTCCGCGGCCGTGGCGGTGCGACACATAATGTCGAGGATGAATTCCGCGCCGGCTCGACCATCGGTGGCGAGGCCTCGCAAGCGCAGTGGTCGAATCGTCCTCGATGCGCGCTTCTCTGACGAGTGAGCCTGCGTCTGAGCCGATCTCGGATTCATCGCGATCGGGCATCGGGATTCAGCCTGCGGGCCCGCTCGGCAACCTGCAGATGCTCGGCAAACTGCAAGGCGCGATGATCAAGAGCGCGCGGTCGTGGGGGCCGATGTGGGCCCTGGACATGGCCACGAAGCGAAGCCTCGACATCTACCTGACCACCGAAGATCTCCCCCGCCTCGACAACCGGGTCCGGGTCACCGACGACAAGATCCTCGTCGAGTGGCGGCCGAACAACGTCGAACCCCACAAGGAACTCGTCCGACGGGTCACCCGTGCGGTACGCAACCCGCCAACGCCCTGCGAGTCGCGCCGGCGATCGCCACGTCGGTCACCGACCGGTAGTGCGAGCCGGCTACGCGCGAACCGGTGTGCGTAAGCCAGTCGTGGCGATACTGCCGGGACCAGTCGCCGATGCTGCCCGCACGTTCAAGCCCGACCAGTCGATCCCACCATCCGTAGCGCGAGTTCGACATATCGCGCCGCCACGACGTCCGGGTCGGAGAAGGTCTTGGAGGGGAACCACCGACTGACGTCGACACCGAGAGACGTGATGGCGAGCGCGGCGGCATCGATGTCGACGGGATCGAACTCTCCTGCCGTGGCGCCGGCTTCGATGATCCGGGTGAACACTCTCGTGGTGGACCGGCGCACGTCCGCGATGATCGCGTAGTGCTCGGGCGAGAGCGAGCGCAGTTCGTATTGCACGACCCTGGCGGCCGCGTGGTTGTGCGCGTGCCAGGTTACATGCGCCGCGAGGGTCACGCTCAGCCGTTCGCCCGCCGGCGCGTCGCTGCGGTCGGCGTCTCTGATCGCCGTCAATACCGCATGGTGCCCTTCGAAGCTGATGGCGAACAGGAGCGATTCCTTGGTCTTGTAGTGCGGATACACGGCCCCGGGGCTCAACCCGAGGCTCGCGGCGATCTCCCGGGTGCCGGTGGCACCGTACCCCTTGGCCGCGAAGATCTCGATGGCCGCCGCACGTATCCGCGCCGCCGCCTTGGACGTACCCAGCTCGCCGGCAACGACCGGTTGTCGCATGTCCGTCACTGTTGCCTCTCTCCGTCGCCGGAGTTGACAGGTCTCTAGCGCTCCGTCAGTATATGCAGACGCATAGAAACTATGCGAACGCATACTTTCGACGAAGCCACCGTCGCCTGGCGACCGTATTCAGGAGGACCCATGCCCGACGCCGTCATCGTCTCGATCGCCCGCTCGCCCATCGGACGTGCCATGAAGGGGTCGCTGAAGGACATGCGCCCCGACGACCTGGCCGCGCAGATGGTGCGGGCCGCCCTCGACAAGGTGCCCGCGCTCGACCCCGCCGACATCGACGACCTGATCCTCGGCTGCGGCGTGCCCGGCGGCGAGCAGGGCTTCAACATGGGCCGCAACGTCGCGATCGCGTTGGGCTACGACTTCCTGCCCGGCACCACGATCACCCGCTATTGTTCGTCGTCGCTGCAGACCACCCGGATGGCGCTGCACGCGATCAAGGCCGGCGAGGGTGACGTGTTCATCTCCGCCGGTGTCGAGACCGTATCTCGCTACACCAAAGGCAATTCCGACTCCCTGCCGGACACCCACAACCCGCTTTACGCCGACGCGGAAGCCCGCACCGCAGCACTGGCCCAGGGTGGGCAGCACTGGGTCGACCCCCGCAAGGACGGACTGCTTCCCGACACCTACATCGCGATGGGCCAGACCGCCGAGAACGTCGCCCAGGTCACCGGCATCACCCGCGAGGAGCAGGACCGCTGGGCGGTGCGCTCGCAGAACCGCGCCGAGGAGGCCATCGGTAACGGTTTCTTCGAGCGCGAGATCACGCCGGTCGCCCTGCCCGACGGCACCGTCGTGTCGAAGGACGACGGCCCGCGCGCCGGCACCACCTACGAGGCGGTCAGCCAACTGAAGCCGGTCTTTCGCCCCGACGGCACCGTCACCGCGGGCAACGCCTGCCCGCTCAACGACGGCGCCGCGGCGCTGGTGATCATGTCCGACACCAAGGCAAAAGAACTCGGGCTGACCCCGCTGGCGCGGGTCGTGTCCACCGGTGTCTCGGGCCTCTCGCCCGAGATCATGGGGCTGGGCCCGATCGAGGCGACGAGCAAGGCGCTCGCCCTGGCGGGCAAGTCGGTCTCCGACATCGACCTGTTCGAGATCAACGAGGCCTTCGCCGTGCAGGTGATCGGCTCGGCCCGCGCGATCGGCATCGACGAGGACAAGCTGAACGTCTCCGGCGGCGCCCTCGCCCTCGGTCACCCGTTCGGCATGACCGGGGCCCGCATCACCGCGACCCTGATCAACAACCTGCAGACCCACGACAAGCAGTTCGGTGTCGAAACCATGTGCGTCGGCGGCGGCCAGGGCATGGCCATGGTCGTCGAACGCCTCAGCTGAGAAACAGGAAATCGCAATGGGTAACATCACTTACGACTTCAGCGGCAAATCGGTCATCGTCACCGGCGCCGCCCGCGGCATCGGCCAGGCGCTGGCCCGTCACTTCGCCGACGCCAAGGCAACCGTGTTCATGGTGGACTTCGACAAGGACGAACTCGACAGGGCGGCCCGCGAGATCGGAGCCGTCGCCGTCCCCGCCGATGTCAGCAGCACCGCCGACGTCGACCGGGTCGTCGCCACGGTCGTCGCCGAGACCGGACGGATCGACGTCCTGGTCAACAACGCCGGGATCCTGCGCGACAAGGTGCTGTGGAAGCTGACCGACGACGACTGGGACCAGGTCCTCAACGTCCACGCGGGTGGCACGTTCCGGTTCACCCGGGCCTGCGTACCGCACTTCCGGAATCAGCAGTTCGGGCGGGTCGTCAACATCACCTCGTACACCGGTCTGCACGGCAACCGCGGTCAGGCAAACTACGCCACCGCCAAGGCCGGCATCATCGGGTTCACCAAGACCGCCGCGAAGGAACTCGCCGCCTTCGGGGTCACCGTGAACGCGATCTCCCCGAATGCCGCGACCCGGATGACCGCCACCATCCCGGCGGAGAAGATCGCCGAGGTCACTGGCCCGATTCCGCGGTTCGCCGACCCGTCCGAGATGGCCGACGCCATCTGCTTTTTCGCCTCGGAGGAAGCCGGCTACATCACCGGTGTCGTCCTGCCGGTCGACGGCGGCCTGTCCATCTGACCCGAACGGAACCGATCCCTCATGACCGACGTACTGTCCCGCCGCGATGTCGACTTCCTGCTCTACGAGTGGCTCGACGTGGTCGCACTGACCTCCCGCAAGCGCTTCGCCGAGCACTCGAAAGACACCTTCGACGCCGTGCTCGACCTCAGTGCGGATCTCGCGCACAAGCATTTCGCCCCGCACAACAAGAATGCCGACGCCAACGAGCCGTCGATGCGCCCGGACGGCACCGTCGAGATGATTCCGGACGTCAAGACGGCGCTCGACGCCTACGCCGCGTCGGGATTGATCGCGGGCCAGTTCGACGACAGCGTGGGTGGGATGCAGCTGCCCACCGCGGTCGGGCGGGCGGCGATGGCATGGTTCCAGGCGGCCAACGCCGGCACCGCCGCCTACCCGTTCCTGACGATCGCCAACGCCAACCTGCTCGCGACCCACGGCACCGAGCAGCAGATCGACGACTACGTCCGTCCGATGCTCGAGGGCCGCTGGTTCGGCACGATGTGCCTGTCCGAGCCGCAGGCCGGATCGTCGTTGGCCGACATCACGACTCGCGGGGCGCGTCAGGACGACGGCAGCTACCGGATCACCGGAACCAAGATGTGGATCTCCGGCGGTGACCACGACCTCACCGAGAACATCGTGCACCTGGTCCTGGCCAAGACCCCGGGCGGCGGACCCGGCGTCAAGGGCATCTCGTTGTTCATCGTGCCCAAGTTCCTACCCGCAGAGGACGGCGGACTCGGCGAGCGCAACGATGTGACCCTGATGGGTCTCAACCACAAGATGGGCAACCGCGGCACCACCAACACCCTGCTCGCCTTCGGCGACGGCACCCACACTCCCGCAGGTCAACCCGGCGCGGTCGGATTCCTGGTCGGAGAGGAACACCACGGTCTGGCCTACATGTTCCATATGATGAACGAGGCCCGCATCGGTGTCGGCTTCCTCGCGACCGCGCTCGGGTACGTCGGATACCAGAAGTCGCTCGAGTACGCGAGAATCCGCACCCAGGGCCGCCCGATCGGAGCCAAAGACCCGTCGTCGCAGCCCGTTCCGCTGATCGAGCACGCCGACGTGCGGCGCATGCTGCTCGCCCAGAAGTCCTACGTCGAAGGCGCCCTCGCCCTCGGCCTGTACTGCTCGCGACTGGTGGACGAGCACGACACCGCCGAGGACGCGGCGGCAGCCGAGGACGCGACACTGCTGCTCGACGTGCTGACCCCGATCGCGAAGAGTTGGCCCTCGCAGTGGTGCCTCGAGGCGAACAGTCTGGCGATCCAGGTGTACGGCGGGTACGGCTACACCCGCGACTACGACGTCGAACAGCACTACCGCGACAACCGGCTCAACCCGATCCACGAAGGCACACATGGGATCCAGGGGCTCGACCTGCTCGGCCGCAAGGTCACCATGCGGGGCGGCGCCGGCCTGCGCTTGCTCGGATCGAAGATCGAGGAGACCGTCGCGCAGGCACGGTCCCTCGGCGGCGACGCCGCGGCCTACGCCGACGCCCTCGACACCGCCTGGCGGCGGATCGTCGACATCACCGCGGCGCTGTGGGCGCCCGGTGACCCCACGGCCGCGTTGGCGAACTCGTCGGCATATCTGGAAGCGTTCGGCCACATCGTCATCGCGTGGATGTGGCTCGAACAACTCATCGCCACCACGGGCAAGAGCGGCGCCTTCTACGACGGAAAGCGGATGGCCGCCCGCTATTTCTACGCTCACGAGCTACCCAAAGTCGGATCGCAACTCGATCTCGTGGCCAGCGGTGACCGCACCACCACCGACATGAACCCCCTGTGGTTCTAACCAAGGGATGAGACGCCGGCATATGATGAGACGCCGGCATATTCGGCGCGCGGTGCTGGACCTGTCGGCTCGTATTCGAGCACGTCCGCCGAGCCCGGGCCCTGGCTGACGCCGTCGAGGGTGACGAACTGCGTGATCGCGATTCTCATGACGCCGCTCCGCTCTCGGCGAGGGCGGCGAGCGCCTCGGTGACGAAGCCCCACCCGCCGAAGAAGCCGAGCTCCTCGTGGCGGGCGCGCTGACTCGAATCGCCGTGTCGGACGATCGCTCGGTAATCCGTGCCGTCCGGGTGCTCGCCGAAAATGATCTCGGCGGTCATCGCCACCGGGTCCGGCGAGGCTGGACGCCATGCGCTGTCGACCGCGTTGGTGAACACAAGACGGCGTTCTTCCTCGACGAGGAGGAAGACCGAGTCGGTGTGCGGTACGAACTCGCGGCCGTTCTCGCTCATGCGGGTGACGAATCCGCCGCCGGGATGCACGTCGAGTACGTCGACTCGTGTCTGCATCGGTGCCGGAATCCACCATCGCTCCAGGAGTGCGGGGGTGGTCCACGCACGCCAGAGGTCCCGTCGCGGGGCGCGGATCACGCGTTGCACCGTGAGGTCGAGTTCGGGATCGATCACAGGGGTGGTCATGAGATGTCTTCCGGGTGTGTGACGAGGTGTTCGAGACGGTCGGTGCGGGCTTCCCAGACGCGCCGCTGCTCGGCGAGCCAGTCGTCGAGCAGTGCGAACCGCTCGCGATTGAGCGTGCACGTGCGCACGCGCCCGGACTTCGCCGTGCAGATCAGCCCGCTCGCCTCCAGGGTCCGCACATGCTTCATGAACGATGGCAGTGTGATCGGGAACTGATGCGCCAACTCCCCCACGCGCGCCGGTCCGTCCCCGAGGCGTCGGATGACCTGCCGGCGGGTGGGGTCCGCGAGCGCTGTGAGCACGTCGTCCAGCGCGTCCGAATGCTTAGCCACAAGGCAAAGTATCTCAGGTTCGAATAGTTAGCGCAATGGCAAAGTGTTTGTGCCCTCTTCCCCCCGGAGCGGCGTGGCTTGCCCCGTTTCGCAATGTTCGGCGGTCAGTCAGAGCAGTCGACAGCCACCGCAAGGGCAGCGCAGATCTCGCGCATTCGGGTGTCACGCAAACGGCCCAACCGGCTGACAAGGACAGCGATCGAGACGCTTTCGACGGCGTCGAGGTTCACGGCCGAACGACGGGGCACGAGGTCGTCACCGGGTTCGAGTACGACTTCGCTGACGAGTCCTCGAATCGTCGTCGTACATGGCGCTACGAGTGCGCGGCGATGTCGCGGGATCACTACATCGCGAGAGAGGACGACGACCGGTCGACGACCGATCTCGGCCATCTCGCACCACCAGACCTCCCCACGCATTGGAATGGCGGTCACGACCGCGCCGCAGCGCGCCGGAACGACGCCAGGTCACCCCATTCATCGGGCTCGTCGAGGGGATGCTCGTCATAGGCGGCGGCGTAGCTCGCGTCCACCTCGGCTGAGCGGTGGCGAGCCAGCAGGGCCGCGAGAGCTTCGTCCACGAGGGCAGCGTCCGTCGTCCCGGAACGCACTTTCCGGGCGGCTTCGAGGAGAGCCGCGTCGACGGTGGTGCTCAGCCGTGTGCGAGTCATGCCATCATTGTGCCACTTGCTTGAAAGCCCGTCGGCAGTTGTTCGGCGAGGCGGCCGGACTGGCGCACCGGCCACCCGCCCACCGCGACAAGCAGCGCGCAGAGGTTATGGCGCTGGTACCATAACCTTATGGCGCTGAAAAAGACGACGGTGATGGTTGACGAGAACGATCTTGCCGTGATCAAGGAAGCCGCCGCGCGGGAGGGACGACCCGAATCGGAGTACTTCCGCGAGGCGTTCCACCTGGCAGCGTTGCGGGCTCGTCGCTGGTCCGGCGACTGGGACATTCCGGCATTCGATTTCGGGCATCCCGTGACCGCTGATGAGATCCATGAGGCAGTCGCCGATCCCGCGGCGGGTAACACGGCGTGATCATCGTCGGGGACACCTCCGGGCTGGTCGCCGCCTTCAACTCGGCCGACGCCGAGCACGTGGCCGCGCGGCAGGTCCTGATCGAGGCGGCACTCACCGTCATCACGCCGTTGGTGCTGCTCGAGATCGAACATGTGACGACGCGAAATGTCGGCAGGCGGGCCGCGTTGGCGATCAACGATTGGCTACTCGCCCAGGAGCGCACCGGTCGTATCGCAATACCAGCCATCTCGGGACCCATGCTGCGGACCGCGCGAAGCATCCAAAACCGTTACGACGCTCTACGACTCGACCTCACCGACGCCGTCTGTGTCGTCGTCGCGGAGAAGTACGAAACCGACGCGGTACTCACACTCGATCGACGAGACTTTCGCGCCGTCTCTCCCTTGACCGGCGCT
This sequence comes from Aldersonia sp., assembly GCA_036524855.1. Taxonomy (GTDB): domain Bacteria; phylum Actinomycetota; class Actinomycetes; order Mycobacteriales; family Mycobacteriaceae; genus Aldersonia. Next base: position 11,527 of record DATDBL010000149.1, read on the forward strand.
CCCGCATTCCGACTGCTGCCCGACGACGTGTAGTGATCCAGTCGACCACAAGCCACCGGGCAAACGCCGCTGATTCGCCGACCGTACGACCGCGCCGCTTGCCCCAACCGGCCGCACGCCGACTTCGCGTTGCCCATCGCTCGATCACTCCTGGTAGACCAAGCCGATCCGCGATCTCGTGGCCAGGTGTGGACGCGTCGGCGAGCAGCGCACCCGGGCCGAACAGGACGCCGACCGACTCGCCGTCCACCTTGTCCACCGGCACCAGAAGGAGAAGCAGCAGTGACGCGAGTACGTGTGGACCTCATCATCTCTCTCGACGGGTTCGCCTCGACGACGGACCAGACGCCGGACCTCCCGATGGGCGAGGACTGGTTGCGGCTGACCGAGGCGTACGCCGCCACCCGGACGATCCGGGCACGAGTTCTCGGCGACACCACCGGAGCCGG
>DATDBL010000150.1:0-3246 GCA_036524855.1 Aldersonia sp.
GATCGGGTCGGCGCTGCGTCTGCACATGGCGACCAAACTGCTGCCGATCGCCGACATCGTGTCCACGCGCATCCTGCTCGAGACCTGGGCGGTGCGCGAGGCGGCGTCGCGCCGGCCGATCCCCGACCTCACCCGCATCGACGAGATGCTCGACGCGATGGACGCCCCCGACCTCGAACCCGACACGTTCCACCGACTCGACGCCGCGTTCCACGTCGCGATGTCCGGCCTCGCGGGAAACGCTGTGGTGGAGGCGATGATGGCGGCGCTGCGCGAATCGATCCACGGCTACGTGATGGAGGGGGTGCCGCTGCTGCCCGACTGGCCCGGCGTCGCCGCGAACCTGCGCTGCGAGCACCGCGGGATCGTCGCGGCGCTGCGGCGCGGGCACGGCGCGAAGGCCGCCGACCTGCTGCGCGAGCACATCGAGGGGTACTTCGCGCTGACCCGGCGGCCCTGAGGCGCAGTCAGGAGTCGCGCAGTGCCAGCGGATGCAGGTCGAAGTTCTTCGTCAACACCGCTTCGACGTCATCCCAGTCGGGCACGTCCACCCACACGAGACCGTCGGCGCGCGTGAGCAGTTCGGGTAGTTCGTCCGGATCGTGTGTCGTGGCACTCGCCGTGGTGACGAACCGAACCTCCATGGCCGCCTCCTCGCCGAGTCGCACGCTCCGTCATACCCGTGTGGACCGCAGCAGCGCGGTGGAGCAGCAAAACCGCTGGTCAGCACCCGTGAGTGCTTGAAGAGTCCATAGCCCCTTCAACCACTCACGGGTGGGGCGAAGTAGGGCGGGATGGGGGTGGCGTCCAGGGCGTGGGCGAGGGCGGCGCGGGCGGCGACGGGGCCGACGAGGTTGCCGGTGCCGCTGTAGCCGCCGCAGACGACGACACCCGGCGCGACCTCGCCGCACAGGGCGCGGCCGTCTGGGGTGAAGCCGACGGAGGCGGCCCAGCGGTGGGTGACGTTCACGGGCCCGCCGGCGAAGCGGGCGGCCAGTGTGTCGAGGTAGCTCTGCACCTCGCGGGTCGGGGTGTTGTCGTGGGTCCATTCGGTGTCGGCGAACCGGTCACGGCCACCGCCGACCAGCAGTCGCCCGTCGGCGGCCTGTTGGGCGTAGTCATAGCCCCAGCGGCCGTAGACGGGGCAGGTCAGCCGTACAGGCACCGGTGCAGTCGCGAGCATCTGCAACCGGGCGGTGCGCACCCGTCCCGCCAGCCGAGGCAGCAGCAGATCCAGCGTGCCGTCGACCGCGACGAGTACGACGCCGGTCCAGACACGACCACGGTCCGTCTCGACCACACCCGACATAACCGACCGCGCCGGCGACCCCTCGAACAGGTCCGCCCGCCCCCGCAGCAGCGCCGCGGTCGCCAGCACCCGTCGCGCCGGGTTGGTCGCCGCGTCGTCGGGCAGGAAGATGCCGCGGCCGAGGTCGCCGTCGTAGTCCTGCACCGCGATCCCGTACGCGCGCAATGTCGCAGCTAGCGCCGCACAGTCGGCCGCCTCGTCGTCTGCCGGCTCGTCGTCTGCCGCTGAGTCACCGCCCACGAATGCACGGGCGAGCGAGTCGCCCGCCACCCCACCCGGCAACCCCGCCAATCGGATCGACCCGCACCGGTCGATCACAGACGGCCCGAGCATCTCCGCGAGATGGTCGAGTTCCGCAAGCGTCGCCCGGTACAGGTCGACGGCGTATTCATCCCACGTGCGGATCGCGTCGTGCAGGAACGGCGCCGGCCCGCCCAGCAGGAACCCGCCGTTGCGCCCCGCCGCCCCAGCACCGACCCGTCCCGCGTCGACGCCGACCACCCGCAAGCCGCGTTCGACCGCGGACTCGACCGCCGCCAGCCCCGACCCGCCGAGGCCTACCACGCACACATCGGCGCTGACCGACCCCTCCAGCCGCGGCAGCCCCGCCCACCCCGCGACCAGCGGGTCGTCGTCCCACGCCGGCGCCCCGTTCACGGCGGCGCCGCCGCGAAACTGCGTGACCGCAAGCCGGTCGCGCCCACGACCATCGCCCCGACGACGAGACCGATCCCGACCACCTCGGCCAACGTCGGCACCTGCGTCAACACCACCGCCCCGACCACCGCAGCCGTCGCGGGCAGCAGCGCCAGCAGCAACGCGAACCGCGCCTGCCCCACCGACCGCAGCACCACCTGGTCGATCGCGTATGGCAGCACGCTCGACAACACCCCGACGCCCGCACCGAGCAGCCACACCCGCGGATCCGCGAAAGCGCCCGGTGTGTGCACGAGCGCCGGCGTCAGCAGCAGCGGTGCGAGCACGACGGCGGCGACCGCCATACCGACCGCGAGCGAATCCAGCCCCGCACCGGCGTCGGCGACCCGCTTCCCGAGCAGGATGTAGCCGGCCCACAACGCTGCGGACGCCAGCGCGAAGAAGACGCCGGTCAACCCCGCCGGTCCGGGCGCCTCGACCCCGGCGAGCAGCACGACGCCGGACGCCGCCCCACCGACCGCCACCCGGTCCCGCACCCGGCGTGAGCCGATCGCCGCGACGACGACGGGACCGAGGAACTCGATTGCGACCGCGGTGCCGAGTGGAATTCGGGCGATCGCCTCGTAGAACATGACGTTCATCGCGACCGTCACCACGCCGAAGCCCGCCGCCGCCAGCAGCCTTCGGCGGGTCCAGCGCACCCGCCACGGCCGCCGCCAGGCCAGCAGCACCACAGCCGCGCCGGCGGCGCGCAGCCACGCGACCGTGGACGGGGAGACGACGTCGAAGAGGAACACGCCGATCGCGGCGCCGGCGTACTGGAAGACTGCGCCGGCGACGAAGGCGAGTGGGACGAAGGTACGAGGCAGGACGCGCTCGGTCACACCGGCCGCTGCGGGGTCGGGGCGAGGGTGGCGCACGGCGGTGCGACGGGGCCGGGATCAGGGGGACAGTTCTGCTCGACCGCGATGATCGCGCGGACGGTGCGTCGACATCGACCGCATTCCGACCCGGCCCCGCAGGCAAGCGCGACCTCCTTGGAAGAACACGCGCCCTTCGCCACGCACTCGGCCACCATGTGGCTGGTGATGCCGTAGCACAAACACACGTACATCTGGGCCTCGCCTTCCCGATCGCGCCGCTACGATCCGGGGTCGACGTTCATCACATGCAGCACGGTACCGACGAACAGCGGCGGATAGGGCCCGACGCCTGCGGTGCTCATCCATTCGGCGGCCCGGTCCGGATGGTCGATCCATCGCGCCGCGCTGGTCTCGCTG
>DATDBL010000151.1:0-6461 GCA_036524855.1 Aldersonia sp.
CGCCGAAAACGCGCCCGGCTACGACTCGTTCGCGTTCGAGGTGGACAACCTCGACGAGGCCGAGGCGGCGCTGGACGGGAGGGTCGAGTGGGTCGACGAGCGGATCGAATGGAAGCACCCGAACGGCACCTGGTATCGCTATCGTCCGTTCTTCGATCCGGACGGCAACATGCTCTACGTCACCGAACCGCACGTGGCACAGGCATGAGCACGGGAAACAACCGGCTCGACGGACGGGTTGCGCTGGTCACCGGGGCCGCGCGCGGCATGGGCGCGGCGCATGCGCGCACCCTGGCCGCCCGCGGCGCGGACCTGATCGTCGCCGACCTGGACCGCGGCGAACTCGACGCCGTCGTCAAGGAGATCCGGGAAACGTTCGGGCGCGAGGTGGTCGGGCTGCAGCTCGACGTCACCGCCACCGACGCCGGCGAGCGCGTCGTCGCGGCGGCCGCGGAGTTCGACCGGTTGGACATCCTCGTGCACAACGCCGGCATCATGCACGACTGGAAGACGCTCGCGGAGACTCCGGTCGAGCGTCTGCGGCCCTACTTCGAGGTGAACGTGCTCGGGCCGTACGCCATCACCCGTGCGGTGCTGCCGTTGCTCGAACGCAGCGACGCCGGCCGGATCATCTTCATCTCCTCGCAGTGGGGGCAGGTGCCCGACGGACACTCCTACGGCTACATGACGTCGAAGGCCGCCCAGCTTGGGCTGATGAAGTCGCTTGCACAGGAACTCGTTTCGAAGAAGGTCCTGGTGAACGCAATCGCGCCCGGCGCGATCGCAACCAGGATGGTGCCCGACGAGGTGTACGACGTGGAGGTCGCCGCCGTGCCGCTCGGCCGGCTCGGCGAACCCGACGAGATCGCTGCGGCGGTCGCGTTCCTCGCCTCCGACGAGGCTTCGTTCATCACCGGCCAGACCCTCGCCGTCAACGGCGGCGCGCTCATCCCTGCCGCCTGAGCAACTCTAGCCTGATTTCGCATCCACGAAGGACCACTCTCATGACACTGATCGCTGAACCCGTCATCGCTACCAAACGTGAACTCGCCGAGGCGGCCATGCGTCGTTCCTGGTTCCCGGTCGCCCGCATCTGCGACCTCGACACGCCGCAGACCGCGACGCTGCTGGGCGTGAACCTCGTCGTGTACCGCGACGGCGAGGGTCGGGTGGCCGTCCAGTCGCGCCGCTGCCCGCACCGCGGCGGCGACCTCGCCATGGGCGAGGTACACAAGAACTCGATCGGCTGCCCCTACCACGGCTGGGAGTTCTCCAGCAGCACCGGTGCGTGCAGCCGGATCCCGTCGTTGGCCGACCAGTCGAAGATCCCGCCGCGCGCCGGAATCGCGAGCTACCCCGCCGTCGAGAAGTACGGACACGTGTGGACCGTGCTCGAGGACCCGATCCGCGACATGTACGACCTGCCCGAGTGGGAGGGCGTCGAACTCGAGTGGCTCGCCGCCGAACCGCTCGACTCCCCGGTGGGTGTGGCGGTGAGCATCGAGAACTTCCGCGACGTCGCGCATTTCCCGTTCGTGCACAAGGTGTCGATGGGGCCGACCCCGGAGGTCGTGGAACCGCTGCACGTGCAGCGCGACGGCCTCGACGTCTGGATGGACCGCCCGCTCGACGCGGGATCGGGGGAGTGGGCCGGCGACGGCAACTGCATGATGCGTTACCACTGCGCCGCACCGGGATTCGCGTCGATCACCTACCACTACGAGAAGCTGGGACGGCGAGTGGTGGCAGGCTTCCCGTCGCCGATCGACTACGAGCACGTGCTGATCTTCTGGGGCGTCGCGAACGAGGTCGGCTTCCAGGGCGCCTCGCTCGAGGAGAACCTGCGGATCGAGGAGATCGTGTACCGCGAGGATCTGCCGGTCGTCGAGATGGTGGAACCGAAGGAGATCCCCTGGGACGCCGAGGTGCAGGAGTTCTCGGTGCCGGCGGACATGTTCACGTTGAACTACCGCCGCTCGTTCGTCGAGTTGATGAACCGGGTCAAGGACGGCGTCCGTGTCCACGCTTGAGCAGACCACCATCGCGGTACAGGTCGTCGCGACCCGGTGGGAGGCGGAGTCCATCGCGTCCTACGAGTTTGCCGCCCTCGACGGTAGCGACCTTCCGGAGTGGGCGGCCGGTGCGCACATCGACGTGCACCTCCCGTCCGGGCTCACCCGCCAGTACTCGCTGTGCGGCGACCCGAGCGAGCGGTCACGGTACCGGATCGCGGTGCTGGAGATCATCGACGGTCGCGGTGGGTCCGCAGAGGTGCACCGGGAACTGCGGGCCGGGCGGACATTGCAGATCGGGCTGCCGCGCAACAACTTCACGCTGGCCGATGCGGAGCGGTATGTCTTCGTCGCCGGCGGCATCGGCATCACGCCGCTGCTGCCGATGATCCGGCAGGCCGACCGCGCCGGGACGCCGTGGGAACTCGTCTACGGCGCCCGCAGCGCCGGGCACTTCGCGTTCGGTGACGAACTGGCCCGGCTGGGCGCTTCGGTGCGGCTGCTCGCGCAGGACGTCGACGGACATCCGGATTTCGCCGCACTGACGCAGGATTCGACCGGTGCCGCGGTGTACTGCTGCGGCCCGTCCGGGCTGATGGATGCGCTGACCGAGCACATGGACCGCGCGGGGCGCCTCACCGACCTCAACCTGGAACGCTTCGCCGCCGCGCCGGTGGGGGAGACCGCGCCCGGCGACGGCTTCCAGGTCGAGTTGGCGCGCACCGGAACCGTCGTCGACGTCGGCCCCGACGAGACCGTCCTCGACGCCGTGCGCGCCGCGGGCGTCGACCACCCGTCGTCGTGCGAGATGGGCTTCTGCGGCACCTGCGAGACCAAGGTGCTCGCCGGCGAGGTGGATCACCGTGACGACCTGCTCACCGACGACGAACGCGCGCAGGGCAACTGCATGATGATCTGTGTCTCACGCGCCAAGTGCTCGCGCCTGGTCCTGGACCTCTGATCTGATGCGCTGACGCGCCCGTGAGTGGTACCTGGAGTCTGTCGGGGCGAGCGCAGCGACGGGAGAATGTCATGGACTCCACAACCACTCACGACCCCTGACCAGCACAAGCGCCGAGCGGGCGACGATTGTCGGTTGGACCCGAAACCGACAATGGTTGCCCGCTCGGCGTTTCCGCATGTCACGACCCGTGAGTGGTTATGGAGTGCATAGACTCCATAACCACTCACGGGTGGGGCCGTTACAGCAGCGACCAGGCCCGGGTGAGGACGTCGCGCAGGATCGACTCCATCTCGTCGAACTCGGCCTGGCCGCAGATCAGCGGCGGGGCGAGCTGGACGACAGGGTCGCCACGATCGTCGGCGCGGCAGTAGAGGCCGGCGTCGAACAGGGCCGAGGAGAGGAAGCCGCGCAGGATCCGCTCGGACTCCGGACCGGTGAACGTCTCCTTGGTGGCCTTGTCCTTCACCAGCTCGATACCGTAGAAGAAGCCCTCGCCGCGGACGTCGCCGACGATCGGCAGGTCGTGCAGCTTCTCCAGCGTGGCCCGGAACGCCGGTGCCTGGGCGGCGACGTGGGCGTTGAGCCCCTCGCGCTCGAAGATGTCCAGGTTCGCCAGCGCGACCGCCGCGGACACGGGGTGCCCGCCGAAGGTGTAGCCGTGCGCGAAGGTGGTCTTGCCGTCGTTGAAGGGCTCGAACAGCCGGTCGGACGCGATCATCGCGCCCAGCGGCGAGTAGCCCGACGTGATCCCCTTGGCGCACGTGATGATGTCCGGCACGTAGTCGAAGTCGTTGCAGGCGAACATCGATCCGATCCGGCCGAACGCACAGATCACCTCGTCGGAGACCAGCAGCACGTCGTACTCGTCGCAGATCTCGCGGACCCGCTGGAAGTAGCCGGGCGGCGGCGGGAAGCAGCCACCGGCGTTCTGCACGGGCTCGAGGAACACGGCGGCGACAGTGTCGGGGCCCTCGAACTCGATGGCCTCGGCGACGCGGTCGGCGGCCCAGCGCCCGAACGCCTCGGGGTCGGTGTCCATCGGCGCGGGAGCGCGGTAGATGTTCGTGTTGGGGACGCGGAAGGCACCCGGGGTGAGCGGCTCGAACGCCTCCTTCAGTGCGGGCACGCCTGTGATGGCCAGCGCGCCCTGCGGTGTGCCGTGATAGGCGACGGCGCGCGAGATCACCTTGTGTTTGCCGGGCTTGCCCTTCAGCTTGAAGTACTGCTTGGCCAGCTTCCAGGCGCTCTCGACGGCCTCGCCGCCGCCGGTGGTGAAGAAGACCCGGTTGAGGTCGGCGGGGGCGTACCCCGCGAGGCGCTCGGCGAGTTCGACCGCCGGCGGCGTCGAGTAGGACCAGTTCGGGAAGAACGCGATCTCGCGCGCCTGCTTCGCGGCGGCCTCGGCGAGTTCGGCGCGACCGTGACCGACCTGGACCACGAACAACCCGGCCAGGCCGTCGAGGTAGCTCTTGCCCCGCGCGTCCCAGATGCGCGCGCCCTCGCCGCGGGTGATGATCGGCGGTGAGATGCCCTCGCCGTGCCGAGCGAAGTGTCCCCAGAGATATCGTGCCGCCTTCGAATCCAGATTCGCCGTGCGCGCTTCGCTGAGTGCGGTCATATCGCTTTCCTACTCTGAGGTCGGGCTGCGCGGTTGTCGCGCGACGTCCATCGTGACTCAGCCGGACAGACAACGCAAGGGTTGATCACGCATAGACGTACAAATATGCTAATCGTTCGGCGCAATGCGTGGAGCAGTCTAGAAATTGGTGCGTAATGCGCATACACTTGCCGCATTCCCCACGATTCGGAGCATTCATGACCCTCACGACGGCTACTCGCGCGAACGCACCGGCAGATTCGACCTCGATGTCGGCGTGCTGGATCGACGGCCGCCCCAGGCCCGGGACGGGGCCGCGCCATGAGGTGCGCAACCCGGCAACCGACGACGTCGTCGCCGAGCTCGCCCTCGGCGCCGCGGCCGACGTGGACGCCGCCGTATCGGTTGCGCGCCGCGCGCTTTCGCGGCGGTCGCGCACGACTCCGGCCGAGCGCGCCCACCTGCTGTCCGCGCTGGCACGCGCGGTCGCACGCGACGCCGCGGAGTTCGCCGGCGAGGAGGTCGCGCAGACCGGCAAGGCGACCCGCCTCGCGACCGAGTTCGATGTGCCCGGCAGCATCGACAACATCGACTTCTTCGCCGGCGCGGCGCGCCTGCTCGACGGCAAGGCGACGGCGGAGTACTCGCCCGACCACACGTCGAGCATCCGGCGCGAGGCCGTCGGCGTCGTCGGCTCGATCACGCCGTGGAACTATCCGCTGCAGATGGCCGTGTGGAAGGTCGTGCCCGCCTTGGCGGCCGGGTGCACGGTGGTACTCAAGCCGAGTGAGCTGACGCCACTCACGACGCTGCGCATGGTCCGGCTCGCGACCGAGGTCGGCATTCCCGACGGCGTGTTCAACGTCGTGACCGGGACCGGCGCCGAGGTCGGGGCGGCGCTCGCCGGCCACCCGGGCATCGACCTGATGACCTTCACCGGCTCGACCGCGGTCGGGCGGACGGTGATGGCACAGGCTGCGGCGAACGGTACGCGGGTACAACTCGAACTCGGCGGCAAGGCGCCGTTCGTCGTGTTCGACGACGCCGATCTCGACGCGGCGGTCCACGGCGCGGTCGCCGGCGCGCTGATCAACGGCGGGCAGGACTGCACCGCCGCGACCCGCGCGATCGTCGCCGCACCGCTCTACGACGCGTTCGTCGACGGCGTAGCCGAGGTGATGCGCGGCGTCGTCGTCGGCGACCCGACCGATCCGGCGACCGACCTCGGCTCACTTATCTCGCCCTCACATCGGGATCGCGTACACGCCATGGTGTCTCGCGCGCGGGCGGCGGGCGCCCGGATCGTCACCGGCGGCGCGGCGCCCGACCGGCCCGGTGCGTTCTACCTGCCGACCCTCGTCGCCGACGTCGGCGAGGACTTCGAGATCTACCGCGACGAGGTGTTCGGCCCGGTGCTGACCGTCAGCATGCACACCGGCGACGACGACGCCATCCGCCGCGCCAACGACACCGCCTACGGACTCGCCGCGTCAGCCTGGACCCGTGACGTCTACCGCGCGCAGCGCACATCGTGGGAGATCGCGGCCGGGTGCGTGTGGATCAACGACCACATCCCGATCGTCAGCGAGATGCCGCACGGTGGGCTCGGCGCGTCCGGCTTCGGCAAGGACATGTCGGCCTACTCGCTCGACGAGTACCTCACCGTCAAGCACGTGATGAGCGACATCACCGGTGAGGCGCGAAAGTCGTGGCACCGCACGGTGTTCGCGTAGGGCGGCTCCGCCGCCCGTGAGTGGTTGTGGAGGCAGTGTCGACTTCCCGTCGCTTCGCTCGCCCCGGCAGACTCGGTCAACCACTCACGGGTGCATGGCGGCGAACGTCTGCTGCAGCGTGTCGATCCCGACGCGGACGGCGGGGCGGTTGTTGT
>DATDBL010000152.1:0-12942 GCA_036524855.1 Aldersonia sp.
CAGAGGTCGACGCCGCGGTCGAGGCAGAGGTCGAGGCAGAGACCGACGCCGCGGCCGAGGCAGAGGTCGACATCGCGGTCGAGGTGACCGACGAGCCGCTGACCAAGGACTTGGCCAGCCCGACCGACACCGACCCGGCGCCGGCCCCAGGCGCCGAGCCCGCCGCCTCGCCGGTGGAATCCGAGCTACGCACCCGCCTGTGCCACCCGCGGCTGGCGACCTTCGTCGCGCGTGGTTCGCGCCACCGCTCGGGCTATCTGCCGTCGTGCGCCCAAGCGCCGAAGCCGATCCTGGTGCCGGTCATCTACGCCGATCTCTACGACCAGTTCGTCGAACTGCTCGCCACCTGCCCCGAGTTCGCCGCCGGCATCCATCCCGACGGGCACGGCGGCCTGCGCACCCCACCACTCGGCGCGTTGACCTACCGGCCCAGCGCCGAGACCGCGGCCTTGGTGCGGGCGCGGGACAGACATTGTCGGTTTCCCGGCTGCAATGTGCCCGCCGCACGTTGCCAGCTTGACCACATCCGGGCCTTCGATCACAATCATCCCGAGGCCGGCGGATGGACGATCAGATCGAATCTACAGTGTCTCTGCGCTTTTCACCATGAACTCAAGACCGTCGGGCTCTGGCACGCTCGCGCCCTACCCGGCATGGCGATCCTGTGGACCGGACCCCGCGGCGACCGTCACCTCACTCTGCCCGCGGGCGGACTCACCCCAGTCCCCGCCGCCAACGACCTCGCGCCCGGCAGCCGTGGGCACCGATTACCCGCAATCTAGTTGAGCGCGCCCTCCGTGCGCGCCGTGAGCGCCAACTCCCGCACCCGGGCGACGTCCTCGTCGGTGAACACGCCGTTGACGCCCGAGATCGCGGCCAGCTTCATACCGTGCTTGAGCCCGATCCGATAGATCTCCTTGACTTTCTCCCAGTTGATGTTCCGGCCCACGGTGAAGGTCTCGTAACGGCCCTCGAGCGCGAGCGCAACAGTCTCGGCGAGGCAGGCGTACGCCACCTTCGGGGGCAGGCCGATGTCGCCGATGTGCACGTCGTCGCCGGGCAGTTCGATCTCGCCCGACTCGATGACCAACACGTCGGGTCTCTTGGCGACGTCTTCGGCGGGCAGGTCCAGGGGGCGGGCGACGTCGGTGATGACGCAGCCGGGCTTGACGGACATGATGTCGAGAACACGCTTGCCCGCCCCGGATGTCGCGGTGACGACGAGGTCCATCTGCGGCAGTTGGGCGTCCGGCGTCGCCGCGACGTGCACCGTGGCGCGCGGATTCTCCCGCTCGATGTCGCTCTTGAGGTCGAGCAGTTTCGCAGATTCCGGTGACACGAGCCAGAGTTCGTCGGTGGCCAGGGCCAGCAGCCGCGCGCACACCGACCCGATCGCGCCGGTCGCGCCGACCACCATCGCCTTGCCCTTCATCCGGCCGTCGTCGTCGCGCTCGGCCAGGCCGAGTCGGTCGAGCGCGTCGTGAGCGGCCCACAGCGCGCCGGAGGCGCTGTAGCTGTTGCCGGTGGTGATCGGCAGCGGTGCCTTCATCGCGACGGTGACGCCGGCATCGCCGACGACCTTGGTGAACGCACCGAGACCCATGATCTGCGCGCCGAGTTTCTTCGCCGTCTCCGCGGCCGCGAGCAGACGCGCATAGGTGAACTCCGGGCTGTGGGCCATGAGTTCCTTCGGTGTGCCGCCGACCGTGATCAGCCAACCCTCGGCCTGGGCGCCGGTGGGGGAGACGATCCCCGTGACGTGGCTGTAGACGAACGGCGGTGTGTAGGCGAGCATCTTCTCGATCGTGTCGGTCACCACGCCGGGCGTCACCTCGGTGATCGTTCGCAGGGGCTGCATCTTCTTGAAGAACTCCTGCGAGAGCGGGTGGATGACGAACGCGAAGCGGCTCTTTCGCCTGGGTCCGTTCGGGAACAGGATCCGGGGCTCGATGCCGGCCGAGACGATCATCTCCAGCAGGTCGTCGTCGGTGAGCACAGCGGACTCGGGTACCGACGCGATCATCAGCGCCTCGAGCACGGCCGCGTTGACGGTGACCTCGAACGGCTGCGGAGTCGCGTCGATCACCATGTCCACACCGCGGGAGGCCAATTCGGTGAGTCGTTCGTCGTCGATCGAGGATGTGACCAGGGTCTTGCCGGCGAGGTCCTCGAGACCAAAGCCCTCCAGCTCCTCGTAGGTGGCGACGACGACGTCGGCTTCCCGGGCCGCGGTGCGTGCCATCAGCCGGTTGTTGACGAAGCTGGGAATCCCGACGTGGGACTTGATCGGATCGGGCAGCAACCGCAACGTCAGCATGCCGATGTCGGCGGTGATGCCGAGGGCGGGGATCGAGTCGAGTCGGGCCGGGATGTCGAACCGCAGCAGCGGATCGGCGATCGTCATGTTGTCGGTGTACTCGCGCAGGATGCGCACCGTGCGGTCGTGGTTGACGCCACCGAGCACCGCGACTCGGGCGTTGCTGAAGAACCCCGGCATCTCGGACTGCGCGTGGCGAATGGCCCACTCCTGCAGGATGTCACGCAGTCGGCGTCCGTCCGTCACGGGAACGTCGGTCACGGCCCTCTTGACCTTCTTCACGGCGGCGAGGTCGCCGTCGTAGAGGCCGACGGCACGCGCCTCGCGGATACCGGTCACCGCGACGACGGAGGCACCGCGCCCCTGCCACGACATCGCCAGCGCCTCGGCCTCGGCGAGATTGCCGTCGGTGCTCTGTCGCACGACGCGGAAGCTGTGGTGCAAGAACGTCGCCGTGATGTCGTAGTCGCGCTGTGACGACGCGAGGCTGACGTTGACGACGAGTCCGGAGGTGCTTGCGGCCATGCTGTTTCGATCCTGTTCGGTTGAGTCGTTTCAGACCATCGCGGCCGAGCCGATGTCCGGGTGCGCGATCATGTAGTCGAGCAGCCGGCCGGCGTAGTCGGCGAACCGCGGGCACTCGACGCCGGTCCCGTTGAGATCCGCGACGGTGTTCTTCGTCGAATACGTGGTGCGGGTGGAGAAGTAGTCGATGAGTTCGGCGGGCATGCCGAGCGCCCACTTCAGGCCGGGGACGTTGCCGAGCGCGGTGCGTGCGATCCCCAGTGGCACCGGCACGTACACGACGCGCTTGCCGAGGTGGCGGGCGAAGGTCTCCGCAACTCCCCGCGCGGTCGGTGGTTCGGGGTCTGTGAGCGCGTAGGTGCGCCCGATCATGTTGTCGTGCACTGACAATTCGTCCATCGCCGCGATGACGAAGTCGCGCGGCACGAGTGAGGTCCGCACGGTCTCGTCGACGTTCGGCAGCACTGCGATGGGCAGGCGCTGACGGCGCAGGAACTCCGCGACGAAGTACGGCCCGTCGTACTTCTGTGTCTCGCCGGTGACCGAATCGCCGACGACGATGCCAGGACGGTAGATCGTCGCCGGCAGCCCCACAGCCATCGCCTCGCGAACCAGTTCCTCGGCCTCGAACTTCGTCGACTCGTAGTGGTTGTAGAACTCCTGGCCGACGTCGAGGTCGTCTTCGCCGAACTCGCCGTTGTATCGGCCGCTGACGTAGCAGGTGCTGACGTACTGCAGCCGGCGCAGGCTCGTGCGGGTCTTGCAGAACGCCAGGACGTTCGCGGTGCCCTCGACGTTCACCTTCGTCGCAACCTCGAGCGGCACCGCGAGGTCGTAGACGGCGGCGAGGTGCCACACCTCGTCGACGTCCTGGGTCGCAGCCGCGTCCAGGCCCAGACCGAGGTCGGGCACGGTGATGTCGCCGACTACGAGTTCGGTGCGGCCGGCGATGTCGGGGTGGGCCTTCTCGATGCCTGCGAGCCGGTCGCGCGCCGTGTCGAGGTGACGCTCCTGAACCAGGGACAGCATCGTCGCGCCCGGCCGGCGGGCGAGCACCCGCGGCAGCAGTGCCGATCCGAGAAAACCGGGGAATCCCGTCATCAGCACCGTCGACATCAGTGAGCCGCCTCCTCGTGCGCAGCACTGGGGGCCAGCGCCGCCGCTGCAGGCACTCTATTGCTGCGGAGGTGGTTTGTGACCGGGCTTCTCGGCATTGAGTGGGGGGACTATCGACCTTTTCTGGGGGTGGAGTTGAGGTCCACTACCCACTGGTTCTCGCTTGTTGCGGCCGACGCCTAGGTGCGCTGCCGGGGGTCCTTGAGCCGCTGCGTGCGGGGACGGGTCCCGCGGCCATGGGTGAGCCCACCCCGATGCCAGTGGATGCCGAGGAGGAGGGGTCCCGCGGCGTGCGCGACCACGTTCCCGCGCGGCGTCGCGTGCTGTCGTCGGAGGGGCCGGGGGTAGTGGTGGCGGGGCCCGTGCCGGTGCGGCGCTACACGCAGGAGGAGTCGTCGACTGGCTCGCCGAGTACGGCGACGAGTGCGCCGCGGCGAACCCACCTGGTGGGAACTGCACATGGGCGAAGACGCCCCACCACCCCAACCCACGACACCGAACTACGCGACCGCTACCGCGAACACCGCACCATCCAACGCGAACGACGCCGCCTCCAACCACCACCGTTCTGATGAGCGACTACGTCGGGCGCAGCGAAGAAGGTGGTGCTGCTCGACGACGGCTCGGGCAGGCAGAAATCGCCCAGGCGCGCTCGCGAGTGGGTGCGGAGGGCCTCGTGGTCCCCGGCGGCGCCGGGGCGTTCGCACCGGTGCAGGCCGGTTCGAGCATCACGCCCGGCAAGGTGAACCCGTGATCCCGGACGCCGTCACGCGGATGTGCTACGCGGTGATCGGCAACGACGTGACGATCACGATGGCCGTCGAAGCGGGCCAATTGCAGTTCAACGCTCCACCCAACCCCGTTCCGCCGCCCGACTATCCTGGACCCGGTGAAGAAGGTGGCGCTGCTGGACTACGGCTCGGGCAACCTGCACTCCGCCCAGCGCGCGCTCGCGCGGGTGGGTGCGGATGTGGAGGTCACGGCCGACCACAACGCCGTGATGGAGGCGGACGGCCTCGTCGTCCCCGGCGTCGGGGCCTTCGCGGCGTGCATGGCCGGGCTCACGGCGGTGCACGGCGAGCGGATGATCGGGCAGTTCCTCGCCGGCGGCCGCCCGGTCCTGGGCATCTGCGTCGGCATGCAGATCCTGTTCGAGCGTGGTGTCGAGTTCGGCCACGAGGCGGCCGGCTGCGGGGAATGGCCCGGGACCGTGGAGCGGTTGCGGGCCGACGTGCTCCCACACATGGGCTGGAACACCGTCGAGGCGCCCGCGGACAGCGTCCTGTTCGCCGGACTCGACCCCGACACCCGCTTCTACTTCGTGCACTCCTACGCCGCCCAGGAATGGACCCTGCAGGTCGAGCACCCGTTCGAGCCGCCGAAGCTGACCTGGGCCGAACACGGCGGACGGTTCCTCGCCGCGGTCGAGAACGGGGCGCTCTCGGCCACGCAATTCCACCCCGAGAAGTCCGGCGACGCAGGCGCGGCGCTGCTGCGCAACTGGGTGCACGGCCTCTGACCGGCGGCCGGTAGGCTCTACGCCCGTGAGTCTGGTCCTGCTGCCCGCCGTCGACGTCGCCAACGGCGAGGCCGTGCGCCTCGTACAGGGCGCCGCCGGGAGTGAAACGAGTTACGGCTCCCCGCGCGACGCCGCGCTCGCCTGGCAGCGCGACGGTGCCGACTGGGTCCACCTCGTCGACCTCGACGCCGCCTTCGGCCGCGGGTCCAACCGCGAACTGCTCGCCGAGGTGGTCGGCGAACTCGACGTGGCGGTCGAACTGTCCGGTGGCATCCGCGACGACGACTCCCTGAACGCGGCGCTGGCCACCGGGTGCGCCCGGGTGAACCTCGGCACCGCCGCGATCGAGGACCCCGACTGGTGTGCGCGGGCGATCGCCGCGCACGGTGAGCGCATCGCCGTCGGCCTCGACGTCAAACTCGTCGACGGTCACTGGCGGTTGCGCGGTCGCGGCTGGGTCAGCGACGGCGGCGACCTCTGGGAGGTCCTCGAACGACTCGAGCGCGACGGCTGCGCCCGCTACGTCGTCACCGACGTCACCAAGGACGGCACCCTCACCGGCCCGAACCTCGACCTCCTGCTCGAGGTGTCCTCCGCCACCGCCGCGCCCGTGATCGCCTCCGGTGGGGTGTCGACGCTCGACGACCTGCGCGCCATCGCCGGTCTCGTCGGCGACGGTGTCGAGGGCGCGATCGTCGGAAAGGCGCTCTACGCCGGGCGATTCACGCTGCCGGAGGCGCTCGCCGCCGTGAGCGAACGATGAGCGCCGACTTCGACACCCTCCTCGCCACCGCCGCCACCATCCTCGACGAGGCGAGCGGCCGGTTCGTCGAGGCGGTCGGTGCCCCGAGTGCGGTCACCAAGGGCCACAACGACTTCGCCACCGAACTCGATCTCGAACTCGAACGCACCATCTCCGCCGCGTTGCGGGATCAGACCGGAATCGAGGTGCACGGCGAGGAATTCGGCGGACCCGAACTGAGCAGCGGCCGGGTGTGGGTGCTCGACCCTATCGACGGCACCTTCAACTACTCGGCCGGACTGCCGCTCACGGGCATGCTGCTCGCCCTGCTCGACGACGGCGAACCCCTGATCGGGCTGACCTGGCTGCCGCTGATGAACGAGCGCTACGCCGCGACCATCGACGGCCCTGTGTTGCGCAACGGCACAGCCCTCCCGCCACTCGAGCGGCGGTCGCTGGCGAAGGCGATGATCGCGTTCGGCGCGTTCAACGTCGACGGCCGCGGCCGGATCCCCGGGCGCTACCGCTTCGACGTGCTCGGCGCGCTCAGCCGGCTCTCGTCGCGGGTCCGGATGCACGGTTCCACCGGCGTCGACCTCGCCTACACCGCGGCCGGTGTGCTCGGCGGCGCGGTCGTGTTCGGCCACCACCCGTGGGACAACGCCCCCGGCGCGGCGCTGGTCCGGGCCGCGGGCGGCATCGTCACCGACCTCGCCGGCGAGCCGTGGACCATCGCCTCCGGGTCGGTGCTCGCGGGAGCGCCGGGTGTGCACGAGGAGATGCTCGCGATGATCGCCGGGGTGGACGATTCATGAGCGTCGCGGTGCGCGTCATCCCCTGCCTCGACGTCGACGCGGGCCGCGTCGTCAAGGGCGTGAACTTCGAAAATCTGCGTGACGCAGGCGATCCCGTCGAGCTCGCGGCCCGCTACGACGCGCAGGGAGCCGACGAGCTCACCTTCCTCGACGTCACCGCGTCCTCGGCGGACCGCGGCACGATGATCGACGTCGTCACCCGCACCGCCGAGCAGGTGTTCATACCGCTCACTGTGGGCGGTGGCGTGCGCAGCGTCGCCGACGTCGACCGCCTGCTGCGCGCCGGCGCAGACAAGGTGTCGGTCAACACCGCCGCCATCGCGCGCCCGGAGTTGTTGCGCGAGTTGAGCGAACGGTTCGGCTCGCAGTGTATTGTGCTCTCCGTCGACGCGCGCACGGTGCCCGACGGTCAGCCGGACACGCCGTCGGGCTGGGAGGTCACCACTCATGGCGGCCGCCGCGGCACCGGAATCGACGCCGTCGAATGGGCCGCGCGCGGAGCCGAACTCGGCGTCGGCGAGATCCTGCTCAACTCGATGGACGCCGACGGCACCAAGGCCGGCTTCGACCTGCCGATGATCGCCGCGGTGCGCGCCGCCGTCCGCGTGCCGGTCATCGCCAGCGGGGGAGCGGGCAAGGCTGAGCACTTCCCGCCCGCGATCGAGGCCGGCGCCGACGCCGTGCTCGCCGCGAGCGTGTTCCACTTCGGCGACCTGCGCATCCCCGACGTCAAGGACACGATGCGCGCAGCGGGGATCGTCGTCAGGTAGACCCCGGGTATAACGGAGCCATGACGCTCGCCCCGGAGATCGCTGCCCGCCTCAAGCGCAACGACGCGGGCCTGGTCGCCGCGGTCGCGCAGGAGCGCGCGACCGGCGACGTGCTGATGGTCGCCTGGATGGACGACGAGGCGCTCGCGCGGACCCTGGAAACCCGGAAGGCAACTTACTTTTCCCGTTCCCGCAACCAGCACTGGGTGAAGGGGGAGACCTCCGGACACACCCAGTACGTGCACGAGGTGCGCCTCGACTGCGACGGAGACACCGTGCTCCTCGTCGTCGACCAGGAGGGCGCGGCCTGCCACACCGGTACCCACACCTGCTTCGATTCGGACATACTTCTCTCGTGACCGATTTCGACGTGGTCGTCGCCGAACGGGTGCTGCCGCAGTATCAGCCCATCGTCGCGGCGTTCCGCGACCTCATGCGCGAGGTGGCGCCGCAGGCGCAGGAGATCGTCACGGGCGGCACGCCGAAGTATCCCCGGAACCCGGCGTGGCGGTGCAACCGGATCATCGTGCTGATCAGCCCCACGAAGAAGGGCATCACCATCGCGTTCTCCCGCGGCGCAGAGTTCGAGGACCGCTACGGTCTGCTCGAGGGTGTCGGGAAGACGGCGAAGAACGTGCGCTACCGCGACGTCGCGGACTTCGACGCCGAGAAGATGGGTACTACGTGCGCCAGGCCGTCGCGCTGGACGCGTAAGTGACCGGGCCTCTCGAACGCGGACGGGACGCCCATCGACGCGGCGAATGGGCCGCGGCGTACGCCGCGCTGGCCGAGGCTGCCGCCGCGGCGCCGCTGGACACCGACGACCTGGCCCGGTTCGCGGAGGCGGCCTGGCTCACCGGGAGGGCGAAGGAGAGCCTGACCGCCACCGAGGCCGTGTACACGAGACGATGCCGCCGAGGCGAGCACGAACGCGCCGCCACCGCGGCGCTCGAGGCCGCCCTGCTCTGGTCCGACCGCGGCGACTTCACCCTCGCGTCCGGCTGGATGAACCGCGCCCGACGCGCACTCGGCGGTCTCGACGTTCCCGCCGCCGGATACCTCGCTTACCTCGATGCGGCGCTCGCACTCGAGGTCGGCGACACGGAGCGCGCGCTGAAGGTCGCGCCGCGCCTCGCCGAGGACGCCGTCCGCCTCGACACCCCGGTGCTGGCCTCGCTCGGGTTGGTGCTCGGCGGCTTGGCGGATATCCGGCGCGGACGGACCGCGTCGGGATTCGCCCAACTCGACGAGGCCATGCTGCCGATCCTCGCCGGACAGGTGCCGCGGCTGTGGGCGGCCGACGTCTACTGCGTCGTCATCCACACCTGCCACCAGCTCGCCGACAACGTACGGATGCGCGCGTGGACCGACGCCATGCAGCGCTGGTGCGAGACGTTGACCTGGGTGGACACTTACTCCGGCATCTGCCGGGTGCACCGCCTCGAACTGCAGGCCCACGACGGCGAAATCGTCGAGGGGGAACAGCGACTCGCGTCGGCCTGCGCCGATCTCGTCGACACGAACGTCTGGGTGGCCGGCGCCGGACTGTACGCGCTGGGCGAGTTGCGCCGCCGCCGCGGCGATCTCGCCGGCGCGCACGAGGCCTACGAGCAGGCCCGCGAACTCGGCACCGAACCGCTGCCGGGGCAGGCGCTGGCGTGGTGCACGGCCGGCCGGATCGAACCGGCCTGGTCTGCGCTGCGTGCCGAGGCGGAAAGCCGTGACGCGCTGGGGCGGGCGCGGCTGCTGCCCGCCCTCGTCGAGGTGGGTCTGCAGCGCGGTTCGCTCGCCGAGGCCCAGCACTATTGGGACGAATTGGAAGCCGCGGCAGAACAATTCGACAGCGAGGGGTTCAGGGCATGGGCGCGGCACTGGCACGGCGCGCTGCTGTGCGCGCAGGGCCGCGCCGCCGACGCCGCCACCGAACTCGTCGCGGCGATCCGGTTGTACCGCGGACAGCACGAGCGCTACGGGACCGCGCGGGCCTACGAATGCCTCGCCCACGCTCACCGCACCCTCGGCGACACCGACCTCGCGGACGCCGACCTCGCCACTGCGCTGACCATCTACCGCCGCGTCGGCGCCGACCCGGACGTCCGGCGCCTCGACGTCGGCAAGGTCGGGGGCCTCACCGCGCGCGAGGTCGAGATCCTGCGGCTGATCGCGGCGGGCGCGACCAACCGGGAGGTGGCGGCGTCGGCGTTCATCAGCGAGAAGACCGTGAGCCGGCACCTGGCGAACATCTTCACCAAGATCGGCGTCTCCTCGCGCACCGCCGCAGCGGCGTGGGCGCGCGAGCACGGGGTTGTGTAGCGGTACACCGTTCACCCCATACCGGCCCGGACAAGACACAGCATTCGCCCGATTCGCCGCCGACCTGCCGTTTTCTACCGTCGAATCATGACGAACACCCTCAGAACCGAGATCGACACCGCCGCCGTCGAGCAGTTCGGCGAGCGCGTCCTGTCCACCATCAACGAGGCGTCCATCGCCCTGCTACTCAGCATCGGCCACCAGACCGAACTGTTCGACACGATGGCCGGGCTGCCGCCCGCGACCAGCGCGCAGATCGCCGACGCCGCCGACCTCGACGAGCGCTACGTGCGCGAGTGGCTGGGCGGTCTGGCCACCGGCGGCATCGTCGACTACGACCCCGCCGCAGACGCCTACGCCCTTCCGGCCGAACGCGCCGCGGTGCTCACCCGCGCGGCCGGACCCGACAACCTGGCGCGGCTCGCGCAGTACATCCCGGTGCTCGCCGAGGTGGAGCAGGACATCGTCGGCTGCTTCCGCAACGGTGGGGGCGTGCCGTACGCCAAGTTCCCGCGGTTCCACGCGATCATGGCCGAGGAGAGCACCGGCGTGTTCGACGCGGCGCTGATCGACGCGATCCTGCCGTTGGCGACTGGTCTCCCGGAGCAACTGCGGGCAGGCGGTGCCGCCCTCGCCGACGTCGGCTGCGGCAGCGGGCACGCGATCAACCTCATGGCCGCGGCGTTCCCGGAAAGCCGGTTCACCGGCTACGACTTCTCCGCGCAGGCGCTGGCCAGCGCGCGGGCCGAGGCTGTGGGGTCCTCGGAGTCCTCGGGGCTGCCGAATGCGGAGTTCATCGAGTGCGATGTGGCGCGCCTCGACGTCGTCGAGCGCTACGACGCGATCACCGCCTTCGACTCCATCCACGACCAGGCCCACCCCGCGGCCGTGCTCGCCAACATCCACTCCGCGCTCAAGCCCGGCGGGGTGTTCCTGATGGTGGACATGAAGGCGTCGAGCCACGTCGAGGACAACAAGTCGCTTCCGTGGGCGTCGTTCCTCTACACCATCTCGACCATGCACTGCATGACCGTCTCGCTCGCCCTCGGCGGCGACGGTCTCGGCACAGTCTGGGGTGAGCAACTCGCGTTGCGCATGCTCGCCGACGCCGGTTTTGCGGACGTGCAGATCGCCGACGTGGAGACCGATCCGTTCAATACGTATTACGTCGCGCGCAAGGCCGGCTGAAGTCGCCGAGTGGGTAATCCTTGTTGGTTTTCGACCCAGAAACCGACATGGATTACCCTCTCGGCGATTACCCACTCGATGCAATCCCCCGATCCAACTGCGCCACCATCGCCTCCCCGACCTCGGTCAGCGCACGAATGTCCGCGTCATCCAGTCCGTCGAAGATCAGGGCGCGTACGGTCTCCACATGGTCGGGCGCCGCCGACACCACCTGATCGAAACCGGCGTCCGTCAGCACCGCCCACGCCCCGCGCTCACCCGCGACGGTCTCACGACGAACGAAGCCGGCGCGCTCGAGTTTGGTCACCACATGCGACAGGCGCGACAGCGATGCGTTCGCGCCCGCGGCCAGCGCGCTCAGCTTCAGACGGCGATCGACGGATTCCGACAGCACCGACAGCACGAAGTACTCGAAGTGGGTCAGCCCCTGATCGCGCTGCAACTGGGTGTCCAGCGCGGCGGGCAGGCGCATCGCGACCGAGATCAGCGCCCGCCACGCGCGCTGCTGCTCGGCATCCAACCATCTCGTCATCGCGGCCCCCACTCGAAAGGGAATAGTTGCGCCTTCGTGGCGTTGCAGTCTACGATACTTGAAGCTTCAACTTAGGAGTTCCAAATGACCGCGATGCCCGCCCTCTACCTCAGCCACGGCGCCCCGCCGCTGGTCGACGACGCACTGTGGGTCTCGCAGTTGCGCCAGTGGGCGCGCGACCTGCCGCGGCCCAGCGCGATCCTCGTCGTCTCCGCACACTGGGAGGCGGCGCCGCTGACCATCGGCTCCACCGCGACCGGCACCCCGCTGACCTACGACTTCTGGGGCTTCCCGCAGCATTACTACGACGTCACCTACCGCTCGCCCGGCGCGCCCGCGCTCGCCCGCACCGTCGAGTCGCTGATGCCCGACGACGAGACCGTCGCCCGCGACGAGAACCGCGGCCTCGACCACGGCGCCTACGTGCCGCTGACCGTCATGTACCCGAACGCGGACATCCCGGTGCTGCAGATCTCGCTGCCGACGCTGGACCCCGAGCGCCTGCTGCACCTCGGCGAGCGCCTGCGTCCGCTGCGCGAGCAGGGAGTGCTGATCATGGGCTCCGGCTTCACCACGCACGGTCTGCCGTTCCTCACCGAGCGCCGCCCCAACGCCGTCGCACCGGGCTGGTCGAAGGAGTTCGACGCGTGGGCGGGGGAGCGGTTCGCGTCCGGCGACGTCGACGGCCTGCTCAACTTCCGTGCCCAGGCGCCCGGCATGCCGTACGCGCACCCGACCATCGAGCACTTCGCGCCGCTGTTCGTCACGCTCGGGGCGTCGTCGGACCCGGAGACCGCGCCGCAGCAGGTGATCGACGGCTACTGGATGGGGCTGGCTAAGCGCTCGATTCAGGTGGCGTAACCGGCGGCGTCGGCGGGACCTGATCCGTGCGTGCCTTCGCCAGTTGCTTGCCGCGGCGGCGGTACCTGAACACCCAGTAGCAGATCAGCGCGAACACCAGCACGCCGATGATCGCGCCCCACAGCGACCCCGCGCGGAAGCCGGGCGCTTCGACGTCCATCACCCGCTCACCCGCGTGCGCCGCGCTGTTCGTGCCCAGCACCACCGACAGCGTCATCAGGTTGGGCAGGGCGACCAGCAGTGC
>DATDBL010000153.1:0-3029 GCA_036524855.1 Aldersonia sp.
TCACCCATGACCAATCTCAGTACCAATCTCGTTGTCTCGGCCCGCAACCATCCCGACAAGATCGCGCTGCGCTGCGGCGAGGACACGCTGTCGTTCGCCGAGTTCGACGCGGCCGCGGCGCGGGTGGCGACCCTGCTCGACCGGGCCGGGATCGCCCCCGGCGACCGGGTCGCGGTGATGCTGCCGAACACCCCGGCGTTCGCGATCGTGTTCTACGGCATCCTGCGCCGCGGCGCGGTCGCGGTGCCGATGAACCCGCTGCTGAAGACCCGCGAGATCGAGTTCTTCCTCACCACCACCGCCGCGGCGGCGCTGTTCGCGACCCCGGTGTTCGCCGGCGAGGCGCGCGCGGCCGCGGACGCCGCCGACGCCCGGTTGTGGCTGGTGGACGACGACGACCTCACCCGACTGCTCGCAAACCTGCCCGCGCAGGCCGCGCCGGTGCCGCGGGCCGGTGGCGACACGGCGGTGATCCTGCACACCTCGGGCACCACCGGCAAACCCAAGGGCGCCGAACTCACCCACGCCGGACTGGCCGGCAACGCCGAGGTCACCGCCCGCACCCTGATCCAGATCGGACCCGACGACGTGGTGATGGGCGCACTGCCGCTGTTCCACGTCTTCGGGCTCACCTGCGGGCTCAACACGTCGGTCCTCGTGGGCGCCACGCTGACGCTGATGCCGCGGTTCGACCCGCGCACCGCGCTGCAGGTGATCGCCCGCGACAAGGTCACCGTGTTCGAGGGCGTGCCGACCATGTATGCCGCCATGCTCGGCGTCGCCGGGGAATTCGACGCGGCGGTGACGGCGAGCCTGCGGGTGTGCGTGTCCGGCGGCGCGTCGCTGCCGGTGGCGGTGCTCACCGACTTCGAGCAGAACTTCGACGCGATCATCCTGGAAGGCTACGGGCTCTCGGAAACCTCGCCGGTCGCCTCGTTCAACCACCCGAACCGGGCCCGCAAACCCGGCTCGATCGGCACCCCGATCGAGGGCGTACGGATGCGCGTCGTCGACGCCGCCGGTGTCGAGGTGCCGGCCGAGCAGCCCGGCGAGATCCAGATCGCCGGACCGAACGTGATGACCGGCTACTGGAACCTGCCCGACGCGACCGCGGCCGCCATCGACGCCGAGGGCTGGTTCGCCACCGGCGACATCGGCCGCATCGACACCGACGGGTACTACTTCATCGTGGACCGCAAGAAGGACCTGATCATCCGCGGCGGGCTCAACGTCTACCCCCGCGAGGTCGAGGAGGTGATCTACGAGCACCCCGCCGTGGCGGAGGCCGCCGTCCTCGGCATCCCGCACGAGGGCCTCGGCGAGGACATCGGCGCCGCGGTCGCGCTCAAACCCGGCACCAGCGCCGACCCCGCCGAGATCGTCGCATTCGTCAAGGCGCGGGTCGCCGCCTACAAGGACCCGCGCCACATCTGGATCCTCGACACCCTGCCCAAGGGACCCACCGGCAAGATCCTGCGCCGCGACATCACCATCCCGACACTCGAACCCAGCCGCACCCGACCATGACCGCCCCGACCACCCCCATCGAGCCGGTGCGCCCCGACGAGCCCCCGGTGCGCCCCGACGAGCTCGCCGCGCCGCTGGACCTGCTGCCGGCCGGCTCGGCCCGTGGCGTGCCGCCCGGATGCTGCCCAACCGGTCCTGGGCCCGGCTCGCGGGCGGGCTGGCGACCCGCCCGGGCATGCTCGCGCACCGGGCCGGCGACCTCGTCAGGGAACTCACCGACATCGCCCCGGGCCGCGGCATGATCGAATACTTTGGCAGGGCCAGCAGGTGTTCACCCTGTTCTGGCGCAATCCCGATGCCGAGCACTATGCGCCCGGCTGTTGCCCGCGCCAGCGCAGGACGTCGAGGGCGACGGCCACGGTGACGCTGCATTCTGCGAGCGGGCGCGGCAGGAGGTGATCGGCGCGGTCCAGCCGCCGCAGCAGCGTGTTGCGATGCGTGTGGAGGCGCGCCGCGGCGCGGGAGGCGTTGCACTGCTCGTTGACGAATGTGCGTACCGTGTCCTGCAATTGGGTGTCGGCTGATTCGAACTCGCCGAGCGTGTGGTGGACGAACTCGGCGGCGCGGTCGGTGTCGGCGGTGATCAGCGCGGTCAGTTGGACGTCGGTGAACAGCGCGATTCGTCGCGGTGAATGCAGCCGCGCCATCATCTGCTGGGTGGTGAGGGCGTCGAAATGGCTGCGCCGGAATCCGTCGATGCCGCTGGCGGTCGGCCCTATCGCGACGCGGATGTCGGGCATGGCGTCGATCGCATCATGCAGTGTGTCGGTGTCTATCCCGTCGCCGGTCTCGCTGCCGGGCACCCAGACCCACCTGGTGGCCGTGCTGGCAAGCACGCTCAATGGCCGTGCGTCGGCCGCGTGACCGAACGCCTCGGCGACCTTGTCCAGCCGGGCGAGATCACCTGCCGGGTTGTCGCTCCAGATGACGGCTGCGGTGTGCGCACCGGTCAACGCGTAGCCGAGACGGCCCTCGGCCCGCCGCCGGGGTATAGGTGCGCCGTCCAGGATGAGTGCGACGGTCTCACGCCGTTCGGCGTGAGTACCGCGGGTGAGGTCGTCACGCTCCAGCTCGATCTGTGCGGCGATGAAAGCCAAAGTGGCGTCGATGAACGCACTCGTCGATCGCGAGCACACGTCGAGGAGTTCGTGGAGTTCGGCCGGATCCGAGGTCAGTTCGAAGGCGATTTCCATGAAGCGTCGCCAGGCCACCCCCTCACCCACGCGATAGGCGTCCAGCGAGTAGCTGCTGAGCCCTCGGCGCACGAGTTCGCGGGCGATGGTCATCGGCTCGGGACCGGTGTTCGCCGGTACCGGGGCGCCGGGGTCGCGCACGTTGGCGGTTCCCCAGAAGTAGAGGTTGGCCCGGTTGCTGCGGCTCACTGCCGCGGCCAGTTCCGGGTCCGCCGCGATCGTCGGACTGGCGGCGAGAACCGCGCGGTCGAACTCCTCGAGCCACTCCAACCGCGCGTTGACGAGGATCCGGGCGCTCTGCCGGATGAG
>DATDBL010000154.1:0-8077 GCA_036524855.1 Aldersonia sp.
CGGCGCCGCAGCCGCCGCGCCCGCGCCACGGCGTCCTTGCGCAGGGCGGCGTATTCGTCGGGGGCGGTGCGGATCAGCAGGTCCTCGAGTTCGGTGGCGAACCCGGCGGGGGCGCAGCGCTCGGCGAGCGCGAGGGCGGCGCCCTCCACCGCGGCGGTCACCGGGTCGCTGAATCCGGTGGTGGCGGTGGTGATGCGCCGGGCCTTGGGGTAGTCGAGGTCGCCGGCGGCGAACGCGGCACGGGTGCGGGGCAGCCGCTCGCGCAGCGCGAGGCCCACCTCGACGTACTGGGCGGCGGTGGTGGCCGAGCAGGCCAGGTGGATGGCGATCTCGGTGTGCGCGGCGTGCGACCAGGCGGTGGCGTGCCGTTCGGGCAGGCCCTGGCGGCGGCGCGTGAAGCGGCGGTGGAATTCGGCGGCGGTGTTCACCTTGTGGTAGGCGTGCCGGTTCTCGGCGCGCGCCACCCCGACCAGGGCGGCCAGCAGCAGGGTGTCCGCGGCGATCTCCGCGGTGGTGGGCGGGGCCACCTGCGGGGATCGCTGCTCGTCGAACATGCTGTCGACTCTACTCGTCGAACACCGGTTCGGCACCGGTTTTCTTCAAGTCGCCCAACAACTTTCGCGAAGCCACAGCGGGGCCGCGACACACTACCAGCACCCGCCGACAGGTTCAGGAACGCCCGCGAACGGCCGACGGACCGAGCACGCGCCCCGAGGCGACCGATCCGATCACGAAGTTCGCGGTCGGCCGTCACGACATGCACGACACGGTCGCCGGCCGCGGCGACCACCTCGACGATCCGGTCGTCGCCGCTGCTGGACGCGTCGACGACTCCACACGGGCAATCCCGCGACGCCGCGGGCCAGACGCTCGACGACGAGTTGCGGAGCGCCAGGTCGAAGGGTTTCCAGGGGACTGATCCGATGACGGCTCCCATCACAGCGCCTGCGGCTCGATCGCCGACTCCGATCAGGGTGGGGCGCATGTCCTACCGGGCGTCCACGAGACACGAGTCGACGAGCGACGGATCCCAAACGCCAGCACGAAATCCGTCCCGGCATAACTTCATCGCAAAGGTCGAGGAGAAGCCCGCCGACGCGATCGAGCGCGCAATCATGCACACTCGCGTGCAACGCAAGAAGTCACCCGACCCGGACGGAGACGGCGGGCAGACCCGTCGCCCCGTCGGGCAAGACCGGGGCGACGTCGGCGGTCTGGGTCGCGCCGGTCCGGTCGGTCGCCCGCGCGCGCAGCGTGTGCGGGCCCGCGGCCGCGTCCCAGTCGTAGGCCCACTGCCGCCAGGTGTCGGTGGAGTACTGCTGCGACAGCCGCGCCGGCAGCCACGGACCGTCGTCGACCTGCACCTCCACCCGGTCGATGCCGCGATGCTGCGCCCAAGCGACGCCCGCGACCGTGACGGGACCCGGCGACAGCTTTGCCGACGGACGCGGAACGTCGATCCGGCTCGCGGTCTTGATCGGTCCGCGCGCGGACCAGCCGCGCTGGGTCCAGTACGCGCTCGCCCGGTCGAAGCGGGTGACCTCGAGGTCGGTCAGCCACTTGGTGGCCGAGACGTAGCCGTACAGCCCGGGCACCACGAGCCGCGCCGGGTAGCCGTGCGCGACCGGCAACGGCTCGCCGTTCATGCCGATGGCGATCAGTGCGTCGCGGCCGTCGGTTAGCACCTCGAGTGGGGTGCCCGCGGTGAAGTTGTCGGTGCTGCGCGAGAGCACCATGTCGGAGTCGGGGTGCACGCCGGCCTCGGCGAGCAGGTCGGCGACCGGGAACCCGAGCCAGCGGGCGTTGCCGATCAGGTCGCCGCCGACGGGGTTGGACACGCACGTCAGCGTCACCAGGCGCTCGACCGCCGGGCGGGCTGTCAGGTCGGCGAAGGTCAGCGTGCGTTCGCGGTCGACCATGCCGTGGATGCGCAGCGACCAGCCCTGCGTGGACACCTGCGGCAGGATCAGCGCGGTGTCGATGCGGTAGAAGTCGTCGTTGTTGGTGACATAGCTCGCCACGCCTCCGATCCGCAGATCCGCGTCCGCGGGGATCGGGGGTGCGGGGCTGGCCGGTGTCGGCAGGCGCTGGGCGGCGCGGTCGGCGCTGACGTTGCGGGCATTCGAGCCGAGCCAGCGGCCGCCGACCCACGCGATGGCACCGACCGCGGCGGCGATGCCGGCGAGGCGCAGGAAGTCGCGCCGGTCGGTCGGCTCGGTGGATCGACTGGTCAGCAGGCGCAGCACGACGATGCCTGCCGCCGCACCGACGAGCGCCGGCAGAGCGGCGGTCCAGGTCGCGTCGGGGCGACCGAGCGCCGCTGCGGCGGCGAGGATTCCGAAGACGGCGAAGATCGCGGACCCGACCGGCCGGGTGGGCCGCTCGATGATGCCGGCGGTTGCCGCCACGAGCACCGCGACGATCAGCATGGAGGCGAACAGGATCGCCTTGTCGGCGGTGCCGAAGGTCTCGATCACCCACTCGCGCAGCCACTGCGGGGTGTGGTCGACGACCGTCGCGCCGAGCGCTTGCAGGGGCGAGGCGTCCGGTCCGACGAGCGCGGACATCAGTTCGGCCACCCCGAGCGCGACCAGCGCCGCGGCGATCCCGGCCAGCGCCCGCGCGCGCCTACTCCGCACTCCGCCAGGGTAGCCAGAACTACCTGGGCGTGCGTCCAACCCAGCGACGTGGCCGTCGGTGCAGTCGTTCAAGATCAATGCACCGACGTATGTTGCCTCGCGGCATGCGAGTGTAGGGCGCGAGTTGGGGGAGTCGGGGCCGTCTCGGTCGCGCTGGCCGCTGCAGTGAGCGGCGAATACCGCGGGCGGTCCTGTCCTGGCCGGGCAGTGGATCGACCGACGGGTCGACGTGCTCGCCGCGGTCGGGGTGCTCACTCGAGCTCGCCGGGTCGACATGGCGCCACGATGGCACACCCCCGCCTCGCCCGCAGCGACCGAACCGACCCCTGACACCGGGGAGATCCCCGATACGGCCGCGGAGGGTCGAAGCGGTGCCGTTGCCCCTACACGCACCCGGTGATCGGCATGCACGGTGCTGGCCACTGGAGCACGAACGGATCGCCGAGCAGGTAATGCGCGACGCCAGGGGGTGGGTGGCGCCGCCGCTGCTCGGCGCGTAGCCCACGGCGGATTTGCGGCTGACCCGATGCAGGCCCGTCCGTGAATCCGACGTGTCGCCGCCGCGGACACGCCGCGCTGGACGCGGCAGCTGCGGGCGGCTCACCCGCGCACCAGAACCGAGTCATCCTTCGAGAGTTTGTAACTCAAGCGCGCGAACCGCCTGGGGGGTCGACTTGCCCTGCCATGTCGATGAAGTTGGCGACGAGGGGGTCGTTGTCGTCACGGTAGGCGGCGGCGAGTTCGGTGATCGCTGCCGTCGGGGTAACGAGCGGGTGGTAGCGCAGCCGGTCGGTGTGGGGGACGGTGTGCGCGGTCCGGCTGGGTGCGAGTGCGACGCCGAGACCGGCGCCGACCATCACCAGCTGGCTGTTGATCGAGCGCGCCGTGTGCCGCTCGATCGGGGCGAAGCCTGCTGCCTGGCAACAGGCAACGACGTGATCGTGGTAGTCGGGGGAGATTGCGCGCGGGATCCACACCCACGGCAGGTCGGAGGCCGCGGCTAGGTCCGGGGGAGTCGGCCACGAGCCGGGCGTGACGAGGACGAACTCGTCGCGGTGAATCACGATCTGCCGCAGGTTCGCCGGCGCGCGCAACAGTCGTCCGAGCACGACGTCGTGTCGGCGCAGATGCAGCGACGCCGCCGCCTCGTGGCTGTCGATCTCGTCGACGGTCGTGGTCACCCGCGGGTACGCGGCGTGGTGCTGCGCGAGCAGTCGAGGCAGCAGGTCGGTGAATGCCGACGTGACCGCGCCGATTCGCAACTCGCCCGCCCGCCCGTCGGCGGCGCGGCGGGCGGTGGTCTCGGCGGCGCGCGACGCCCCGACGAGTTCGCGACAGTCCCGCAGGAACGCCGTGCCGGCGCTGGTGAGCCGCACCGCGCGCGTGGTGCGATGCAGCAGTTCGACTCCCAGCTTCCGCTCGAGCTGCCGGATCGCCTGCGACAGCGGCGGCTGCGACATCTGCAGACGGGCGGCGGCCCGGCCGAAGTGGAGTTCCTCGGCGACGGCGATGAAATAGTCCGCCTCCCGCACCTCGATCATTAGGTCGCAGTCCCTCTTTCTGAAAGAGCTATTCAGACCTTCACTATATTGCTTTGAGCGGCTGCAATAGATGCATGCACACCGAATCGCTGCCGTCCCCCGTCGCGCACGACGCCGTCCTCCAGCGGCTCCAGGCGCTCGACAGCACCCTGATCAGCGACGCCCTCGACGCGCTCGGCCTGCCGAGCGGCACCGGCGCGCTGCAGCCACTCGGCGCGTCCGTGCCCGTCGCGGGTCGCGTGCGCACCGTCGAACTCGGCCCGGCCACCCCGGGCGCCGCGCCCGGTCCGCACATCGCGACGCAGGCGATCGCCGCCGCGTCGGCCGGAGACGTGATCGTGGTCGCCAACGACGGTCGCACGGACGTGTCCTGCTGGGGTGGACTCCTCAGCCTCGGCGCCGCCCAGCGCGGAGTCCGCGGGGTCGTCGTCGACGGTGCGTGCCGCGACGTGGCGGAGGCCCGCGAACTCGGCTTCCCCGTCTTCGCGCGCGGGGTCACCCCGCGCACGGCCCGCACCCGCCTCGCCCAGATTGCCGTCGCGGGAACGGTCGTGATCGACGAAATCCCGGTCAACGACGGAGATTACGTCGTCGCCGACGACTCCGGCATCGCGTTCGTCCCCGCCGCCCGGGTGCACGAGATCCTCGACCGCGCCGAGTGGGCCCAACGCTGCGAGGCCGCGATCGCCGCCGACATCCGCGCCGGCGTCGGGATCGACGAGGCCATGCACGACGCACGCCTGACCGCGCAAACCGACACGGAGACGAATCGATGACTACCACCACCACCCACGAACTCACCGGACAGCCCACCGCCGCGATCTCCGACGCCCTCGACAAACTCGGACTGCCGGGAGCCCTCGACGACATCGGCGCGATCACCGGGACCGGCGCCGTGTACGGGCCGGCGTTCACCGTCGCCTACGAACCGGTTGGCGCCGAACACGGCACGGTCGGGGACTTCCTCGACGCCGTCCCGACCGGCGCCGTCGTCGTGATCGACAACCACGGGCGCACCGACTGCACCGTCTGGGGCGGCATCATGAGCCGTGTCGCACACCACCGCGGCGTGGCCGCCACCGTCGTCAACGGGGTTTGCCGCGACACCGCCGAGGCGTCGCTGCTCGACTATCCGATCTGGGCGCGTGGCCGTTTCATGCGCACCGGCAAGGACCGAGTGCGGCTGGCCGCGGTGCAGCAGCCGATCACGATCGGCAACGTCGCGATCCGCAGCGGTGACCTGGTGTGCGCGGACGCGGACGGGGTCGTCGTCGTGCCGGCCTCGCACCTGTCCGAGGTCGCCCGGATCGCGCGCGGGATCGAGGAGGTCGAACACGCGATCGTGGACTCCGTCCTCACCGGCGCGACGCTGGAAGACGCGCGAACCCGGCACGGCTACCACCGGCTTCAGACGGCCGAGAACCACGGAAGAGGAACGACATGACCAGCACTCTGCACGCACCGCTGCCCACGCGCATCGCAGTGGCGTCACGCCGACCCGCAACTCTGGGTAGTGCACCCGCGGGCGCCTTCTCGCTGGCGATCGGCGAACCCTACGCCGGCACACCGGGTCCGGTCGTCGACGCCGCCGTCGCCGCCCTGCACGCCGGCCGCACCCGGTACGAGTCGTTCTCGGGTTCCCCCCGCCTGCGCGAACGCCTCGCCGCCCACCTCACCGCCCGCGCGGGCACCACGGTGGATACCGGGAACGTCGTGATCTCCCACGGCGGCAGCGCCGGCCTCGCGGCAACCGTGCTGTCCGTGGTCGGCCCGGGCGACACCGTGGTCCTTCCCGAGCCGACCTACTCCCTCTACGCCGACCAGGTGGCGATGGCCGGCGGTGACGTGCGGTGGGTCGGCCTGCGACCCGACGGCGGGCTTGCGCTCGATGCGCTCGAGGCGGCGGTCGACGGCGCGCGCCTCGTGATCGTCTGCAACCCGGGCAATCCCACCGGCGCGGTGATCCCCCCGGAAGACCTGGCGACGGTGGTGGACCTGACCGCCCGCGCCGGCTGCTACCTGCTCGTCGACGAGGCATACGGCGACATCGTTTTCGACGGCCTCACCCCGCACACCGCGGCGTCGGCGTTCCCCGCCGAGCACGTGCTCTGCGCCGGTACCTTCTCCAAGACGTTCGCCATGACCGGGTGGCGGGTCGGCTGGATCGCGGCCGCATCGACCGACGTCGCCGCCCGAATCAACCTGGTGCACCGCACGATCAACGGGCCGCTGAGCACGTTCGTCCAAGACGCTGCCGCGGCGGCGCTCGAGCTACCCGACTCCCACTTCGACGACCTGCGACGCGGCTACCAGCACCGCCGCGACATCGTCGTCGATGCGCTGCGCGGCCACCCCCGTATCGAAATGGCCCGCCCCCGAGGCGCGTTCTACGCCTTCCCGCGCATCGACACCGGCGTCCCGACCGCCGACCTCGTCGACCGACTGGCCCGCGCCGGCGTACTCGTCCGTGACGGCGCCGAGTTCGGCCCGTCCGGCGCGAGGCACGTCCGGCTCTCGTTCGCCACCGGAATCGACGAACTCCGCACCGGACTCGACCGCCTCACCGCTGTGCTGGCCGGGGAAACCCCGTGAACCACACCGACAAACTCGACCGCCGCACCGCCGCATTGACCGAGGAAACCCCGTGAGCCATACCGACAAACTCGACCGCCTGCGCGCCTACGGTGCTGCAACCGTCCACGAGGCTGTCGGACGCCTCGGAGCGATCGACCCCGCCATCAAACCGCTCGACCCGACGACCACGCTGGTCGGCACCGCGTTCACCGTCGACTGCGCGCCGGCCGACAACCTCGCCGTGCAACGCGCGGTCGACCTCGCCGACCCCGGCGACGTGCTGGTGATCGACGCCAAGGGTTACCTCGACGCCGGGCTGTGGGGCGACCTGCTCACCCGCTACGCGCAGCACCGCGGTGTGGCGGGGATCGTCGTCGACGGCGCGGTCCGCGACAGCCGCGACATTATCGGCATGCGATTCCCGGTCTTCACCCGCGGTTTGTGTATCAAGGGAACCGACAAGCTGAACCCCGGTCGGATCAACGTGCCCCTTGTGTTCGGTGGCGTCCGCATCGAACCTGGCGACATCGTGATCGGCGACGCCGACGGGCTCACCGTCGTTCCCGCGGGCGACGTCGACACCGCCCTCGCCGCCGCGGCGCAGCGTCAGGCGAAGGAGGACCGGCTGCGTGTCGCGATCGACGCCGGGGAGAGCCTGCTCGACCTCATGGGACTGCGCGAACACGCCCCCACCCACTGAACCGGAGCGATCATGGCCGACCTCAACCGCCTCGAACCCTTCTCGCTGCCCCTCACCGTGCGTGGGATCGACGTCGGGCTGGCGGGAATGCGGCGCGGCGGCACCGGGACGCCGATCGTGTTTCTGCACGGATTCGGTTCCACGAAGGAGGATTACGCCGACATCGTGCACCAGGCCGCGCTCGACGACCGCCCGATCTTCGCCTACGACGCCCCCGGCTGCGGTGCCACCACCTGTGCCGACCTGTCTGCGGTGACGATCCCGTTCCTCGTCGACGTCGCGATCGCCGCGCTCGACGCGTCAGGCATCGACCGCTGCGACCTCGTCGGGCACTCGATGGGCGCGCTCACTGCTCTGCTGCTCGCCGACCGTCACCCCGACCGCGTCAACAGCTTCGTCAACATCGAGGGAAACCTGGCTCCCGAGGACTGCTTTCTCAGTCGGCAGGCGCTCGAGCACCCGACCACCGATCCGGACGCGTTCCTTAGAACGTGTTGGGAAAGTCTCAAGCGGCTGTTGAGGCTCCCTCCCAAGGCTTGCGACCCGGTGACGGCTCGAGCCGGCGGACCATCAGTCCGATCATCGCCCATTTGATCATGGCCTCGCTGGTTTCCGGCAGGCGC
>DATDBL010000155.1:0-4818 GCA_036524855.1 Aldersonia sp.
ACAACTCACGGGTGCGCGGGGCTAACGGACGGTCCAGGTTTCGCGGCCGGTGAGCAGGTCTTGCAGGGCGGCGTCGGCGACCGGGGACTGCTCCTGGGCGGCTGCGACCTGGGCGCGGGCGGCGTCGTCGTAGGTCGGGCGGACCGCGTCGCGGAAGATGCCGGTCACCACGTGATCCAGCCCCTGGTCCGACAACCGCGACAGCACGTAGGCGTACTCCGGGTCGTCGGTGTAGGCATCGTGCACGACGATGTCGTCCGCATCCACATCCGCCGTCTCCGCGACCGTCAACCCGAATCCCGAACGCACGACACAATGCTGACCGTCGGTTCCGAAGAGGATCGGGAGGCCGTGCTCGAGGCGGATCAGGTGATCCTCCGCCTCCTCCTTGCGCAGCACGTCGAACGAGCCGTCGTTGAAGATCGGGCAATCCTGCAGGATCTCCACGAACGACGCACCCCGATGCGCCGCCGCCGCCCGCAACACCGACGTCAAACCCTTGCGGTCGCTGTCCAACGCCCGGCCCACGAACGTCGCCTCCGCACCGAGAGCCAGCGACAACGGGTTGAACGGATGATCCAGCGACCCCATCGGCGTCGACTTGGTCACCTTCCCCTCCTCCGACGTCGGGGAGTACTGACCCTTCGTCAACCCGTAGATCCGGTTGTTGAACAACAGGATCGTGATGTTCACATTCCGCCGCAACGCGTGGATCAGATGGTTGCCGCCGATCGACAACGCGTCACCGTCACCGGTCACCACCCACACCGACAGATCCGGCCGCGTCACCGCGAGCCCCGTCGCGATCGCCGGCGCCCGACCGTGGATCGAGTGGATCCCGTAGGTGTCCAGGTAGTACGGGAACCGCGATGCACACCCGATGCCCGACACGAACATCATGTTCTCGCGCCGCAGCCCCAACTCCGGCAGAAACGCACGCACCGTCGCGAGCACCACATAGTCCCCACACCCCGGGCACCAGCGCACCTCCTGATCCGAGGTGAAGTCCTTCGCCTTCAACACCGCATCGCTGCGGGGTACCGCAGAGACCCCAGTCACACCGAGGTCGGTGCCCGCCAACGACTTTCCGTTGCTCGTGATGGTCATGCCTGCTGTCCGTTCCGATACGTCGCCGCGGCCAACGCGACCTCGGTCTTGTTCGCTTCCCACTCCGCCAACGTGCCGGTGAGCGCGGCCTCGATCACCGACTCCAACTCCCCCGCCGTGAACGCCAACCCCTGCACCTTCGTCACCGACTGCACATCCACCAGGAACTTTCCTCGCAGCAGCAGCGCGAGCTGGCCCAGGTTCATCTCCGGGCACACCACCTGCCGATAGCCACGCAGCACGTCACCGAGGTTGGCGGGGAACGGATTCAGATGCCGCAGGTGCGCGTGCGCGACCTTGATCCCGTCACGCCGCGCCCGGCGCACCGCCTCACCGATCGGCCCGTACGACGACCCCCACCCGATCAGCAGCAACTCCGCGTCACCGGCCGGGTCGTCGACCACCAACTCCGGCACCGCGATCCGGTCGATCTTGGCCTGCCGCAGCCGCACCATGAGGTCGTGGTTCGCGGGATCGTAGGAGATGTTGCCGGACCCGTCGGCCTTCTCCAACCCACCGATGCGATGCTCGCGACCCGGCGTCCCCGGCACCGCCAACGGCCGCGCCAATGTCTGCGGGTCCCGCGCGTACGGCGCGAAGCCGTGCTCGTCCGCATCCGCCGCGGGCACGAAGTCCGGGTCGATCCGCTCCAACTCCTCGACCCGTGGAATCGCCCACGGCTCAGACCCGTTCGCGATCGCCCCGTCCGACAGCAGCAGCACCGGCGTCCGGTAGGTCAACGCGATGCGCGCCGCCTCCACCGCCGCGTCGAAGCAGTCGGCCGGTGAGCGCGGCGCGATCACCGCCACGGGACACTCCCCGTTGCGCCCGAACATCGCCTGCAACAGATCCGACTGCTCCGTCTTCGTCGGCAGCCCCGTCGACGGCCCGCCCCGCTGCACGTCGATCACCACCAACGGCAACTCCGTCATCACGCCCAGTCCGATCGTCTCGGACTTGAGCGCCAGCCCCGGTCCCGACGTCGACGTCACCCCGAGCGCACCACCCAGCGACGCCCCCAGCGCCGCCCCGATGCCGGCGATCTCGTCCTCGGCCTGGAACGTCGTCACGCCGAAGCGCTTGTGCTTGGACAACTCGTGCAGGATGTCCGACGCCGGCGTGATCGGGTATGTCCCGAGGAAGACGGGCACGCCGGCGAGGCTGCCGGCCGTCACGATTCCGTACGCCAAAGCCGTGTTCCCGGTGACCTGGCGATACGTCCCCGCCGCCAGCGCCGCGCGCGCCACCTCGTAGGTGGAGGCGAACGACTCCGTCGTCTCCCCGAAGTGGCAGCCCGCCTTGAAGGCGAGCACGTTGGCCTCGGCGACGTCCGGCTTGCCGGCGAACCGCTCGCGCAGGAACGTCTCGGTCCGCCCAACCGGGCGGTTGTACATCCACGACAACAGCCCGAGCGCGAACATGTTCTTCGCGCGCTGCCCGTCCTTTTTCGCCACGCCCGACGGTTCCACCGCGCCGAGCGTCAACGACGTCATCGCCACGGCGTGCACCCGGAAATCGGCGAGCGACCCGTCCGTCAGCGGATCGCCCGCGTACCCGACCTTCGCCAGGTTCCGCTTGGTGAACTCGTCGCTGTTCGCGATGATGAGGGCGCCCCGCGGCAGGTCCGCGAC
Organism: Aldersonia sp.; assembly: GCA_036524855.1. GTDB lineage: Bacteria > Actinomycetota > Actinomycetes > Mycobacteriales > Mycobacteriaceae > Aldersonia. The sequence goes on from DATDBL010000155.1 coordinate 2,739, forward strand.
GTTCGCCTTCAACGCCGCCGGGTTCATCGCCACCAACACGTCGGGGCGGTCGCCCGCGGTGAGGATGTCGTAGTCGGCGATCTGGATCTGGAACGACGACACACCCGGCAGCGTCCCCTGCGGCGCCCGAATCTCCGCCGGGAAGTTCGGCTGCGTCGCCAGGTCGTTCCCGAACGCCGCCGCCTCGTGCGTGAACCGGTCACCGGTCAGCTGCATGCCGTCACCGGAATCGCCGGCGAATCGGATCACGACCTGCTCGAGCCGGGTGGCCTCTCCGGAGGTCATCGACACCTACCTCTCGGGGCGTCTGGGCTCCGCCCCTCCTCTCGCGATGCTACGCACCCGAAGGTTCGGGGTCAGAACAGCGTCGGGTCCGGCGCGGCGGGACGCGCCAACGCTCCAGCGGCGGGCCGCTGCGACTGCGCGCCGCCGCCGCCGGAGTCGAAACCGTGCCGACGCAGCAACGGCGCCAGCCGCGCCCGCAGGCACGCGCTGTACTCGGGCGCGACATACGCGCCGCGGCCGTAGAGGTCACGGTAGCGCGCGACCAGCCCCGGATGCTCCACGGCGAGCCAGCGCAGGAACCACGGTTTGGTCCCCCGCCGCAGGTGCATCGCGAACGCCGTGACGGACCCGGCACCCGCGTCGGCGATGGCTGCGAGCAGGGCGTCGAGGTGGGCTTCGTCGTCGGTCAGATACGGCACCACCGGCGCGACCATCACGTGCACCGACAGCCCGTGCGTCCGGATCGCGCGGATCAGGTCGAGGCGCGCGCGGGGCGACGGCGTTCCCGGCTCCAGCGAACGCTGCAGGTCCGGGTCGAGCAGCGCCAGCGACACCGCAAGCCCGACCTCGACCCGCTGCGACGAGTCCGCGAGCATCGCCAGGTCGCGCCGCAGCAGTGTGCCCTTGGTGAGAATCGAGAACGGCGTGCCGGAGTCGGTGAGCGCCCGGATGATCCCCGGCATGAGCCGATACCGACCCTCGGCCCGCTGGTAGGGGTCGGTGTTGGTGCCGAGCGCAACCGGGTGCCGGCCCCACGACGGGCGCGCGACCTCCCGGCGCAGCACATCGGCGACGTTGGTCTTCACCGCGATCTGGGTGTCGAAGTCGAGGCCGGCGTCGAGGTCGAGGTACTCGTGCGTGCCGCGCGCGAAGCAGTACCGGCAGGCGTGCGAGCACCCGCGCATCGGGTTCACGGTCCATTCGAACGGCAGGTTCGCTGCGGCCGGGACGTGGTTGAGCGCGCTCTTGCACAGCACCTCGTGGAAAGTGACGCCGTCGAACTCGGGCGTCGTGACCGAACGCACCAGACCGGCGCGATCCAGCCCCGGCAGCGCACCGTCGTCGACCCCAACCGACTGCCCCTGCCAACGCACGATTCAAAGTCGAACACGTGTTCTACTTGGTGTCAACCCCATCCGGCCCGATGTCGCCGCGGAACTCGCCGGTGACGGCGTCGACGGCGGCGCCGGTGGTCGGCGCGAACCGATCCTCGAACCGCTCGTACAGGTCGTACCGACGCAACTGGTCCTTCACGGGGCCCTTCATCTCGGCGATGATCAGCGTCGTCCCACGCGAGGCGAGGAAGTCGTCGAGTTCCAGCAGTTCGTCGACCGCGGTCGTGTCGATGTCGGTGATGGGTTCGGCGGCAAGGATGACCGTGTGCACGTCGTCGCCGGCACCCTCGACGACGGAGCGGATGTAGTCGTCGAACATGCCGCCGTTGGCAAAGAACAGCGGAGCGTCGAACCGCACGATCACGATGCCCGGTATGCGCGCGGAATCCGGGTGCCGCGCCCGGTCGTGGTAGCCGCGCACACCCGGGCGCCGGCCCAACTCCGTCCGGTACGGCTGCCACGCCTCGTGCACGAAGGCGACGAACGACAACGCGATCGCGACGACGATCCCCTCCAGCACACCGATGGCCGCGACCCCGAGGAACGCGACGATCGACAGCGAGGCCTCCACCTTGCTCATCCGCCACAGCCGGGCCACCGAGGCCCAGTCGAACAGCGAACTCGCTGCGACGATCACGACGGCCGCAAGCGTCGACGACGGCAGATACGCAGTGACCGAC
>DATDBL010000156.1:0-7355 GCA_036524855.1 Aldersonia sp.
AACTCGGGCGCCGGAACGGTCGCCAGCAGAAGCTCGAGCAGCGGCCGCAGGTCGGACCCCTCGACCTCGGGGTCGAGCGACGCCCAGCCCGCCTTAGCGTTCGTGTAGACGATCGGGAACTCGATCTGCGACTCGTCGGCGTCCAGGTCGAGGAACAGCTCGTAGACCTCGTCCACCACCTCGCTCACGCGCGCGTCGGGCCGGTCCACCTTGTTCACGCAGAGCACCACCGGCAGCCGCGCCTCGAGCGCCTTGCGCAGCACGAACCGGGTCTGCGGCAGCGGCCCCTCGGACGCGTCGACGAGCAGCACAACGCCGTCGACCATGGACAGCCCGCGCTCCACCTCGCCGCCGAAGTCGGCGTGGCCGGGCGTGTCGATGACGTTGATCACGGTGACCGTATTGTCCGGGTTGAGCCGGTGCACGGCCGTGTTCTTCGCCAGGATCGTGATGCCCTTCTCCCGCTCGAGATCGCCGGAGTCCATCACCCGGTCGACGGGTTCGGCGCGTGCGGCGAACGCCCCCGACTGCCGCAGCATGGCATCCACCAGCGTGGTCTTGCCGTGGTCGACGTGGGCAACGATGGCGACGTTGCGGAAACTGGTTACCGGTCCTGACACGCAGGCAACACTACCGCTGCGGCTAGGCTGGCCCCGCTATGGGAAAGATCAAGGCGAGCAAGGTCTCGAGACTCGAGCCGAAGCGCAAGTGCTGCCGTAGCAAGCGCCGGTGCGTGAAGTGCCCCGTCGTGATCATGCGGATGAAGAAGGCGGAGGCCGCCGGGGTGACCGGCAAGGACCTGCAGAAGGCGCTCAAGCAGGCCCGAGCCGCCTGAGTTCGGCGACCAGATCCGCCAGCCACACCCGGTCGTTGGGCACCAGGTCGACGTCGGCGAGTTCGTCCGCATCCACCCAGCACAGCGCCGCGTGGTCCAGCGCGACCGGCGTGCCCGCCACGATCCGCGCCCGATAGGCGCGCAGCACCAGGTCACCGGCCAGCGGCACGTCGATGCCGATCCGCGAGGACGCCGCCACGTCCACGCCGAGTTCCTCGGCCAGTTCCCGGCGCAGCGCGTCCGCCGGCGTCTCCCCGGCCTCGACCTTCCCGCCCGGCAACTCCCACAGCCCCGCGTACTCCGCCGGCCGGGTGCGCTGCGCGAGCAGAAGCCGGCCGTCCGCGACGATCGCCGCCGCCACCACCTCACGGATCACTGTGTTCACTCCCAACGATGACTCCCAACGATCACTCCCAACTACGATCGCTTTCATGGCGAAGCTCACCGACACCGAACTCGCGCAGGCGCTCACCACCATCCCCGCCTGGAACCGCGACGGCGACGAGATCTCCCGCACGATCGAACTGGCGAGTTTCCCGACCGCCATCGAGTTCGTCCGCCGGGTCGCCGACCTCGCGGAGGCGGCCGACCACCACCCCGACATCGACATCCGCTGGCGCAAGGTGAAGCTGGTGCTGTCGACGCATTCGGAGGGCGGCCTCACGCAGAAGGATGTGACTCTGGCCGAACAGATCGACCGGGAGGTGCCGGCGTCGTGACGCCGCGCCGGCCGTAGCCGATCAGCAGCACGTAGAACCCGATCACGCCGATCGGGTATACCGCGCCGAGCCATGCCAGCCCGCCAGGCCGCGAGATCGCCCAGATCGAGTCCTGGGCGAAGCTGAGCAGCCACGGCACCCCGACGAGCGTGACCGCCAGCCAATACCCGGCGACCACCCGGGCGCCCAGACGCTCGCGGTACGGACCGTGTAGCAGCCAGATCGCCAGGGGCAGCACCCACACCCAGTGGTGCGACCAGGAGATCGGCGAGGCGAGCAGCCCGAACAACTGCACGACGACCAGGGTGCCGAGCCGGTCGTCGGCGGCGAGCGCACGCCAGGCGAGGAACCCGAGCAGCGCAAGTGCGACGATCGAGGCGATCAGCACCCCGCCCGCGACCGCTCCGCCGGCGCCGACGTCGTGGCCGAAGACCCGAGTCAGCCCGCCGCGCAGCGACTGGTTCCACACCGTGCCCACCGGCCCGATGCGCGACGCGTCGCCGAGCAGCGTGCCGAAGTACTGATGCGCCTGCGCCCCCACGACCAGGTAGCTGACGCCCACGGTCGCCGCGAACACCAGCGCCGAGCACACGACGGTCGCCCAGCGCCGCCGCGCCACGAAGTAGAGACCGGTGATCGCCGGGGTCAGCTTGATACCGGCGACGACCCCGACCAGCAGGCCCGACAGCCACCACCGCGAACTGCGCACCGCGATCATCACCGTAAGCACGAGAAACACGTTGACCTGGCCGTAGTCCAGCGTCGTGCGGACAGGCTCGGTCCACACCCCGACCGCGGTCCAGATCAGCGCCGCCGACCGCCAGCGCGGTTCGCCTGCCACGTCCCCGAGCAGCAGCGAGAGGCTGATCCGCACCACCGCGTACAACGCCGCGATCGTGAGCAGCACCCACGCCACCCCGACGACGGTGAACGGCAGATAGTGCAGCGGGTAGAAGACCAGCGCCGCGAACGGCGGATAGGTGAACGGCAGCGCGAAGTCGGGGGTGTCCTCGGAATACGTGTAGTCGTAGAGGTCGTCCTCGGCCAGGCGCGCCGACCCGTCGACGTAGACGTGCAGGTCGACGAGGTTCATCCCGTTCGTCGACGCGAACGACCAGATCAGCCGCGCAGCCACCGACACGACCAGCAGCAGCGGCGCGAACCGAAGCAGTCGGCCGGGTACGGGTGGGCTCGACAAACGGGGTCCTTCGGTTTCGGGGTGAGCGGTCTTGGGAGCTCGACTGACTCTCGAGCCTATCGGCACCGCGGCAGATCGTCCGTTTCCCCAGTTCGTTACCACTCACAGTTAACAGTTGCATCACTATCAACATCTGTCACATCTGCAACAGCTAGGGTTCGACTCGACGGGTGCCGTCCGGCTGTACAAGCCGAGAGGGCGCTACATAGAGTGTCGCCCGGACGGTTTGTGACGATAGGTGCAGGAGGGGAAGTGCTGCGTACCCGAGCGAGGCACACCACCAGACGCGATGCCAACCGCTGCCTGGCGGTCGCAGCCGTGACGGCCTGCGCGGCATTCGCGGCACCCGCGTTTGCTGCCGCGGCTCCGGCCGACGCCGTACCGGCGATCGCTACCCCCGGCGGCACCCTCCCCGGCGACCTGTCGGCCGACGATCTCGCCAACCTCGCCGACCTGGTCGACACCGACGCCAACCGCGAGCAGATCGAGGCGTTCGCCGCGTTTGTGCCGGCGATCCTCGGTGCTGCCGCCGGTCCCGCTGACATCCAGCAGCCCGAGCCGCTGCAATCGCTGCTGGCGACCGCGCGCCAACTGCTCGAGGGCGCGAACCTGCCGCCCGAGCTGAAGTCGACGCTGCTGCGGGTCATCACGTTCCTCGACGGCAGCGGCGGCGGCGGTCCCGCGATCCCGCACGACGGGCCGGTGATTGCGCAGTTCCTCTATCCGACCATCGGGTTCGGCTGCATCTCCGAGGAGGGCAACTCGATCGGTGCCGCGCTCGCCGTGCCGGGTCCGGCCCTGTTGCCACCCCCCGGCGTGGGCCCCGGGCAGGCCGGGTTCGTGTTCACCGCCCTCGGCACGCCGATCCCGGCTGCGGAGCAGCCGGTGCCGATGACCGTGACCTGGCTCAACCTCGACAACCGGCGCAGCGAGACGCAGAACCTCACCGACGCCGCGAGGATCAACCATCCCGACGGTCCGGCCGCGCTGACCGCGATCGCCGACACCGGCCCGGGCCGGGTGGTCGCGGTGATCTCCGGCGGGCTGACCACGCAGGCCGAGAGCGAGGCACCGCGCTCCTGCACGTTCCTGCCGACGGTGGGCTTCTTCACCGTCGCTTAGCGACACCACACAGCGTGAGTAGGCCGGTCCGGCTCGGGGTCCATTCAGCTCGAGCCGGACATCAGGTACTGCGAGAGCCCCTCGTAGAGCACCGACGCCAGGAAGTACCCGACGTTGATCAGTAGTTCCATCTCGACCTCCTCACGCGCCTGACCACTGGCCGTAGTTGGGTTTGAGCACGGCGTTGAGGTCGACGGTCACCCCGCCGACGGCACGCTTGTCGATCTCGAACTGGTGCAGGTGCGCAGCGGGGTGCACGAACCCGTCGGGTGTGCCCCAGTCGTGCTGCCAGAACCACGATCCGATCCCCGCGGCCTGCATCGCGGTGATCGTCGGCGCGTTCGCATACACGCCCGTGTTCTCCTTGCCGATCACCGACTCCCATCCCAGCAGGTACGGGCCGATGAGCGTCGTGAGTTCGGCGGCGTCCGGGTTGTCGTCGATCGAGGCGTAGATCGGGCAGTTGTCGGGTCCCCCGGCGGCACGGTGCAGTTCGAGTCCGCGTGCAGCGTGCCGCTTGCCGGCCTCGAGCCCGCCGCGCCAGTCGGCGGTATCGGACTTGCCGTACTGGTAACAGGAGACGATCTCGAGGCCCGCGGCCCGCAGGTCGTCCACCTCGGCCGCCTGGAGCGGTTTGCCGACCATCCACGCCGCGCCCTTGCGGCGATCCGACACGTACCGGATCACACCGATGTGGCCTGCGGCGGCGATCGCCGCGGCCGACGGGACGCCGCCGGCGTAGTCGAGCAGGGTGCCCAGGTTCTCGGCGGCGGCGGGCGCCGGACGGGCGGCGCCCAGCCCGACGGCACCGACCCCCGCGAAGCCCAGCACCGCCGCGCTGCGCAGCAGATTCCGTCGCGATAACGGCACAGTGTCGAAAAACGCCACAGCGGACCCTCTCGTCCCGAGCGGCACTCCCGGCGCGCCTTCCCCAGAGGCAACGTGCGCACCGGTAGCGTGGTTGGTTTACACATTTCACCACAAGCACTCTGGTGCGTGCCAGGCACACGTGTCACAACTCCCTCGAACCGACCACCGCCGGAGTAGCGTTTCCTGCCGTGAGCACACAGCAGTGGTGGGTGATCGCCCCCGAGAGCGGGTTCGAGTTCGAGCAGCGCGCGGACGGCAACCTCGTGGTGGTCGACCGCAAGTCCTCCGAGGAGCACGTGCTGCACGGGTACGAGTGGAAGCACCGCAAGGACGCCGACGGTGTCCAGGTGCACGGCGAGGGGCCGCCGCCCTTCGGAAAGTGGGTCTCGGCCTCCTGATCGGTCACGCCGCCCAGTCGGGCGCGGTGCGTAGATCTCGCGGTGCTCCTTGCCGTACGCCCGCTTGCCGACCGGGCGCCACATGACCCGAGCGACGTAGGGCACCTCCCGCAGGAACCGGCGCCGCTCCTCGGGCGTGCACGCCTGCAGGATGAACCCGAAGAAGATCAGCTGACGGTCCTTGGGCAGCTGCGCCGCCGACGCTGCAGCGCCAAGCCGCCCCTCACGGGCGGGTCGGCGCGCGAGGCCGATTCGGCGCGTCAACGGCTTCGGCGGGCGCCCGACGCCTGATCAGGTGCCAGCCGCGCGTAGCAGTTGCAGGAGCTGCGGAAGCCGTCGCTCGCGTAGCTCGGGGCGCAGCCTGCCCATCCGGGTGAGCATGGCAAGCCCGTGTAGGGCACTCCAGGCGACCTCGGTCAGCACCTCGGAATCTCGCTGGTCGGCCTCCCCGGCGAGGGTCGTGCGCAGCTGCGCGAACGCGGCATGCAGTGGGGTCGGGGCCTCCGGTGTGCCGAACGGAAGATCGGACGCGAGGGTGAACATGGCGTCGTAGAGGGCGGGCTGGTTGTCCGCGAAGTCCAGGTAGGCCTGGGCCACGGCTTCCAACCCCCCGGTGGCGGCCGCACCCAGCGCGCTCGCCAGCTCGGCGTACCCCTCGACGGCGACGGCCTCGATGATCGCGTTTTTGTCGGCGAAGTGGCTGTAGAGCACCGGTTGGCTGTACTCGATCTTGTCAGCCAATCGGCGGGTGGTGACCGCGTCCCATCCCTCGGCCTCGGCGAGCTCGCGGGCCGAGTCGATGATCAATTGGCGACGTTGGGTGAGCTCGCGCTCGCGACGCTGCTGGGAACGGAGGGACACCACTGCATGTTAGCGCCGCTAGACATTCGAGCGAGGCTCGTCTAGCATTGATCTATCATCTAGCACTGACAAGGAGCTGGACTGTGAAACACCTCGCCACCGGCATCGCCGTCCTGACCGGCCTGTTCATCATTTACATCGGCCTGGCGTACCTCCTGATCCCGCAGGCCGCCGCGGCCGGGTTCGGCGTCCCGACGTGGCCGCAACGGGACGGCACAGCTTTCTTGACCGTCAAGGGCGTCCGCGACATCGCGACCGGCCTGGTCGTCTTCGCGCTGCTGCTGTCCGGACAGCGGCGAGGCCTGGGGTGGGCGATGCTCACTCTGGCGTTCATTCCCGCGGGCGACATGGTGATCGTGTTGAGCCACGGCGGGTCGCCCGCGACAGCGTTCGGCATCCACGGTCTGACCGCCGTGGTGGTGCTGGCCGGTGCAGCCCTAATCCTGCGCGAGCGCCCCGCACCGACAACCACCTCCGAAGCCGCGCACGCCGCGGCAGGCTCCTGACCACCCGCGGCGCGAAGGAGATGTCATGAACCTCGCAAGCCACCTACTCGCCGTGCTTGCCGTGCTGGCCACCGGGATCATCTACGGCACCGACGCGCTGGGGGTGCTGGTCATGCGTCCGACATGGGACAAGGTCGACGACCGCACCCTCGTCATGGTGAACGGCTACATGCACTTCTACGGCGATCGGCGATTCCCGATCCCCGGCATCCAACGCTCGGGAATCACTCGGACGTTTGGGCGCTAGCTAGGCTAGAGGAGGCCGCTGAATAACCCCGAAACCGTGATAGCCACAACGCTGTGACCTGCGCTTTTAGGTCCGCTAGTCATCGATTTTGGCCCTTATTCAGCGGCCTCCTAGGGCTAGGAGGGCGCTGACTCGCGTCCGTGACGTGGTCGTCGATAATGCGGCCGGCGACGCGGAGGTGACCCGCGTCGAGTACCTCGACCGTTTGCGCGAGCGACATTCCCATCCTGCGGAGGCGACTCAGCTGGGCTGTCCGGCCCACATGGTCCGGTGCGTACAAGAAAGCAGCGCGCTGGTGGTTAGCCCACAGCGCCGGGCGAAGTCGCCGATGGTGAGCAGGTGGTCGTCGGGCGCGGACCCGTCTTGCGGGTTCGAGCGGGTCGACGGTCACGCGGGCGATTGCTGCGCGGATTCGTGTCGGTGGGTGCTGGTAGTGTGTCGCGGCCCCGCTGTGATTCCACGAAAGTTGTTGGGCGACTTGGAGAAAACCGTTGCCGAACCGGTGTTCGACGGGTAGAGTCGACAGCATGTTCGACGAGCAGCGATCCCCGCAGGTGGCCCCGCCCACCACCGCGGAGATCGCCGCGGACACCCTGCTG
>DATDBL010000157.1:0-11407 GCA_036524855.1 Aldersonia sp.
CGTCGCGGTACGGCTCGGCGAGCTGTTGGAGCGGATCGCCGCCGAGATTGGGTGGGAGACCGTGGCCGGCGAGGTCGTGGCCGACCGCGTGCATCCGTTCGTGCGGGTCGGCCCGGTCGACGCCCCTGCCCAGGTGGTGCGGAGGTTCGAGGGCCGCACCGCACGGGTGCTGCGGCAGGAGTTTGCGTGGCCGGCCGACTCGACGGTGTGGTGGTCGCCGTCGTATTGCGCTGCGCCGGTGGGGTCCATGTCGGAGGCGACGGCGCGCCGGGACGTCGAGCACCGGTGGGGTGCGGTCGCGTGAGACGCTCGTACAAGTTCCGGATGCGCCCCACCAGCCGTCAGCACACCGCGCTGCACGCGTGTGTCGGGTCGCATCGGGAGCTGTACAACGCCGCGTTGCAGGAACGCCGGGATGCGTGGCGGCACAGCAGGACGCGCGTCGGCTACGGCGATCAGTCGGCGCAACTGCGCGAGATTCGGGCGGTCCGCCCGGATGTGGGGGTGTGGTCGTTCTCCAGCCAGCAGGCCACGCTGCGGCGGTTGAACAAGGCGTTCGACGGGTTCTTCCGCCGCATCACATCCGGCGCGACGCCGGGGTACCCGCGCTTCAAGGGTGCGGACCGGTTCGACAGTGTGGAATGGCCGAAGGACGGCGACGGCGCTCGCTGGCACCCCGACACGAACCGGATCTACCTCCAAGGCGTCGGGCAGGTGAAGGTCACCGCGCACCGGCGGGTGCGGGGTGTGGTGAAGACGATCCAGGTCAAACGCGAGGGTCGGCACTGGTATCTGATCCTGTCGTGCGACCGGGTGCCGACCAACCCGTTGCCCGCCACCGGCAACCGGGTCGGTGTCGATGTGGGGATCGCCAGCTTCGCCACCACCAGCGACGGCGAACACATCCACAACCCGCGCTGGGCGCGCACCGGTGCCGCGAGGCTCACCGCCGCGCAACAGCGGTTGGCGACCAAGCGGCGCGGCTCGAGCAACCGCCGAAAAGCGCGCGCGACGGTCGCTGCGCGGCATCGTAAGATCGCCAACCAGCGCCGCGACTTCCACCACAAGACCGCGCTCACGCTCGCGCGGACCTACGACCTGCTCGCGGTGGAGGACTTGAACATCGCCAATATGGTGCGGCGGGCGAACCCCGTCCCCGACCCGCAGACTCCTGGTGCGTTCCTGCCGAACGGGGCTGCGGCCAAGACCGGGTTGAACCGAAGCATCAGTGACGCTGCCTGGGGACAGTTCCTGTCGATCCTGCGAGCCAAAGCGGAAGACGCTGGACGCGTAATGATCGACGTGGATCCCCGGCACATCTCCGACCGCTGCGAACACTGTGGGTTCGCGGCCAAGGACAACCGCGTCACGCAAGCGCTGTTCCGGTGCGGTGCGTGCTCGTTCGAGGCGCACGCCGACGAGCACGCCGCACGCAACATCCTCCGGGCCGGACTGGCCCGTCACGCCGATGCGGCGTGAAAAGAAGCTGGCGGCTTCAGCCGTCAGAGATGTCACCTGCTCCCACAGGTGGTGGTGGTGGTGGTCGGTCTGTCGAGCCGAGCCGCCCGAGACTGCCGGAATGCGCCCGGGCGCTGAGCCGGTCCATGCGTTGCGCCTGGGCCAGCGCCGCTGCCACCTCGACGTACATCAGTCGGCACGACACGACCGCGTCCGCGTCGTCCCAGAGCCGTCGGCAGGCTGGGCTGATCGGCTCGGCAACGAGCAGCGGCACCAGAGCGGAGGTGTCCAGGTAGCCGATCACCGCCGCTGGTCGGCTACCAGGTCGCTGGCTGTTCCCCGCGCTCTCAACGGTCGCGGGGCCGGCCGCTTGGGCCGCCGGGCGGGCTGCACCTTCCCCTCGGCAACCAGTTGCTCGAGCCGGGTCGGCTGATCCACCGGCACGATCCGCGCGATCGGCCGGCCATGGTCAGTCACAGCAATCGTACGGCCGGAGCGCACCGCAGCCAGATGGCGACTCAGGCCGTCGCGCAACTCGCGCACACCGACGTTCACGGCGTCTCCTCGGTGACCACTTTTGCTATGTCGATTATAGCCACCGACACCGCGAGGCTAATCGCGGCGTAGAGCGGCGACGACACCACCGCGTGACGGAGCGCTCGGCAGCAGCTTCAACCCCACGACCCCCGCGACGATCCCTCCGATGAAAACCAGCTTGAGGATCGACGCCGACTCCTGCCCAGTGAGCACCGCGTACGAAACGGTCAGCGCGGCACCCACTCCCGTCCACACCGCGTAGGCGGTTCCGATCGGGATGCGGGTCGCCGCCCAACCGAGGCCGAGCATGCTGGCCACGAGCGCGACCGCGAACACCGCCGACGGGACGAGGCGACTGAACCCGTCCGAGTATCCCAACGCCGTCGCCCAGATCGCCTCGAGCACCGCGCTGATCAGCAGCACGACCCAGGCCATCAGTGGGTCCCGAGGGGACTGGCGGCTTCAGCCGTCGGGGGAATCGGGACACCCGACCACGAGATATCCGTGAGTGTCGGTGGTCGTCCGTAGGGTGCGGGCATGGCTGACTCCCGGTTTCGTCGTCCTGCGGGTGGGGTGAGTTCGCTGGGGCTGCATCTGGTGTGGTGCCCGAGGTACCGGCGGCGGCTGCTCGGCGGGCGCGTCGCGGTACGGCTCGGCGAGCTGTTGGAGCGGATCGCCGCCGAGATTGGGTGGGAGACCGTGGCCGGCGAGGTCGTGGCCGACCGCGTGCATCCGTTCGTGCGGGTCGGCCCGGTGGGGGCAGTTCCTGTCGATCCTGCGAGCCAAAGCGGAAGACGCTGGACGCGTACTGATCGACGTGGACCCCCGGCACACCTCCGACCGCTGCGAACACTGTGGGTTCGCGGCCAGGGACAACCGCGTCACGCAAGCGCTGTTCCGGTGCCGTGCGTGCTCGTACGAGGCGCACGCCGACGAGCACGCCGCACGCAACATCCTCCGGGCCGGACTGGCCCGTCACGCCGATGCGGCGTGAAAAGAAGCTGGCGGCTTCAGCCGTCAGAGATGTCACTCAGCTCACCACCTTGAGCCCGACCACCGAGCCGACGAGCAGCGCCAACATGGCATACCTTGGGGCAGAACCACGTTCCTTACCGGTTCCGATCGCCCACAGCACGGTCAGGCTGGCACCGATACCGACCCACACGGCGTAGGCCGTCCCGGTCGGCAGCTGGGTCATCGCGTACGCGAGCCCCGCCATGCTGACGACAAGCGCCGCAAGGAAGACAACCACGGGAAGAGGTCGGCGAAAGCCGTGCGAGGCGGCGAGGGCGCTGGCCCAGACCGCCTCGAGCACACCGGACAACACCAGAACGATCCACGCCACGACAAGAACCTCCAGCGAGTCAGTCTTGTCTGTGCGGGTACTGCTCCCTCGTCCGCCGACCCGATCACATCGCCGAGTCCCGCGGTCCACGGTACACAGCCCGTATGTATCTGTCAAATGATAGAAAACCTGCTGTGGTGCGGACCTGAGCGGTCGCCCCGCCGCGTATCGTTCGGTCGAGTGCCGGCGACGAGTCGTCGGCCGCGCGTTCCCGCTCGCCGAGGCGGCCGCCGCGATCCGCTACCTCGCGGACGGCGAACCCGTCGGCCGCGTCGTCCGCACCGTGTGACGGGCCCCAACGTGGTAGAGCGGAACCCATGAACGCCGACGACCTGCGCCAGCTGCAGAATCCGCTCAAGGACCGCTACCGCGTCGATCCGGCCAGTGCCGTCGTCACGCTGCACGCCGACGGCGAACTCACCGGCACCGACGTGTCGTGCACGGTGCAGACGTTCGCCGGCCCCGTCGAAGCCGGCTTGCACCCCGCCACCGGCGGCGACGGATCCCTCGCCTGCTCGGGCGACATGCTGCTCGAGGCTCTGGTCGCGTGCGCCGGAGTCACCCTGCGCGCGGTAGCGACCTCGATGGGAATGGAGATCCGTGGCGGGACGGCGCGAGCCGAAGGCGATCTCGACTTCCGCGGCACCCTTGGCGTCGACAAGGCGGCACCCGTCGGCTTCGAGACCATCCGGCTGACGTTCGCACTCGACACCGACGCCGACGCAAAGCAACTCGAGGCGCTTCGGCGGCTCACCGAGCGGTATTGCGTTGTCGCCCAGTCGCTGCGCACGGCGCCGACGATCGAGGTCACGGCCCGCACGGGGTAGCCGCCAGCAGGCGACGAGACCGGACCGGATCCTCCTGCGGGAGCCGACGAAACGCTCGCTGGCGCCGGACGATCGCGACGGCAGGCACCATCACGGTTGCACATCGGGAACTCCCCCGATCTTCCACCCGAATCGGCCCCAAAACGTTCGGGCTGCAGCAGCGACCGATCCACGCGACAATCGGATTCCGCCACTCTGACGAGGAGTTCGCATGAGCAGCACCGCCCCGGACACCGTCGTGCTCGTCCACGGACTGTGGATGACCCCACGCAGCTGGGAACACTGGGTTCCCCACTACGAGGCCAGAGGATTCACGGTTGTCACGCCGAGCTACCCGGGCTTCGATATCGAGGTCGAGGCGCTACGCGAGAACCCGGACGTCATCGCGAACCTCACGGTACCCGAGACGGTCGACCACCTGGCCGGCATCGTCGAGTCCGTCGATACACCGCCGATCATCATGGGCCACTCGTTCGGCGGCACCCTCACACAACTGCTGCTCGCGCGCGGTCTGGGTGCCGCCGCGGTCGCGATCGACTCCGCACCGACGGAGGGCGTTCGGGTGAATCCTCCGTCGCAGGCGAGGTCGTTGTTCCCGGTGCTGAAGAACCCGAAGAATCGGCACCGAGCGGCGGGATTCACGCCCGACGAGTTCCACTACGCGTTCACCAACACGCTGTCGGAATCCGACTCCCGCGAGGTCTACGACCGCTATCACATCCCATCGCCAGGCAGGTGGGTGTGGGATTACGGATTGATCGCCAACTTCAAACCGGGACACCAGGAAACATGGGTCGACTTCGACGCCGACCGCGCACCACTGCTGTTCATCGCGGGCGGTGCCGACCACATCATGCCGCCGTCGGTCAACAAATCCAACGCGCACCATTACCACAAGTCGCCGGCGGTCACCGACTACCACGAGTTCGAGGGTCGCTCGCACTGGACGTGCGGCGAACCCGGTTGGGAGACCGTCGCCGACTACGCACTCGACTGGGCACTCGCTCACGCCGGCCAGGGACCGAAACCGGCCGCATCGTAACGACATCATGATGCAGCTCACCCACGTCGGCGGCCCGACCGTGCTGATCGAACTCGACGGCTGGCGCATACTCACCGACCCCACGTTCGACCCACCCGGACGTCGATACACCTTCGGGTGGGGCACGGCGTCCCGCAAGCTCACGGGTCCGGCGCTCGCGGCAGCCGAGACGGCACCGCTCGACGCGATCCTGCTCAGCCACGACCACCACGCCGACAACCTCGACGACGCGGGCCGGGATCTGTTGCCGCGCGCCACCACCGTGCTCACCACCCGCGCCGGGGCCCGGCGACTGCACGCCGGCAACGTCCGCGGACTCGCCGCCGGTGACACCGTCACCCTCGACGCGCCGGGACGGCCGTCGCTGATCGTGACCGCGACGCCGTGCCGACACGGACCACGGTTCAGCCGTCCGCTCGCGGGCGCGGTCGTCGGGTTCGCCATCCGCCGCGCTGGGGAGGACCGCTGTGCGGTATGGATGACCGGAGACACGGTCTACTACCCGGCGGTGCGCAACGTGGCGCGGCGCCTCGACGTGGCGGTGGCCTTGTTGCACGTCGGCGGTGTCGGGTTCGGGCTCACCGGTCCCGTGCGGTACTCGATGCGCGGCAGTGACGCCTTGCGACTGCTCGACGACCTGCAGCCTCGGCTGGTGGTACCCGTCCACTACGAGGGCTGGTCCCACTTCCGCGAACCCGCTGCGCGCCTGCACGAGGTTCTCGACAACTCGGATCCGCGCAATCGAATCCGCTGGCTGGTGCCCGGCCACCCGGCCGTGCTGGACGGCTGAGGTCGCCGACCTGCTCGGTCCGCCGACGCTGGGGGTTGTGCAGGTGTTAGCGACGGATCCATGATTGCTCCGAACATGTTCTCGGTCCGGTCGCTGCACCGACGCGACCCGATAGGCATGAATTAGTCGCGGCGTTCGCGGAGGCATACGATGCCGAACGGTCTGACCGGGGATTTCGACGTGGTCCTCGAGGTGAGCGATACGACCGTCGCGAGGTTGGCCGGCGCGATGCACCAGAACGGTTTCGCCGACGAGAACCGGCCGAGCCTGCCCCACGTCGCGTGGTTCCGGATGGAGGCGTCCCCGGCGCTGGGCCCCGAGCACGGGTCGGTTTCCGCGCAGATCGCGGCGCCGCGGGTGGTGTTGATCGACGGCGCCACGGATCGGGTCGCGGTGGAGATCGGCATCCGCGCCCGCTTCCGCGCGGATCCCGGCAGCCCGCGCTTCGCCGACGTCTTTCGCGGCACGCTCCGGGCGACATACCGGATCGTCGACGTGGACTCCTCGTGTGCGGGATACCGCGACCGCGCCGACGACTACCTCTGGCTGCGGGTGACGCGCGATTCGGTGTCCTTCGATGGTGTGGCCTACCGTGAATCGTCCAGTTTCGCGCTGACCCCGATCGACGACCAGCCCGATCTGACCCAGCGCATCGGTCGGCGACTCGCGGCCCTGCTCGCCGGGCCATACGCACCTCGTCCGCACCGAATCGGCAAACGATTCAAGCGGATGCAGTCGCTGTCGACCGGGCCGGGACCGGGTGCATCCGGAGCCGTGATCCCGCTCGGCGTCGGCACCGAGATCCCGGCGGGGAACCTGGCCAGCGTGACCCAACTGTTCCTGGCCGGGCACGATTTCGCGGTCGCGGTCGGCGCGGACTACATCCTCGAACGCGTCCGTGGGCCACTCGACCAGCTCGTCGACACGCAACGCGACCTCCACATCAGCGGCGACGCCGGCTTCGGCGGTGGACTCGAGATCGACTACCACGTGCGCATCGACACCGCCGACGCACAGTGGATCGGCGGCGCCGGGTTCGGGATTCCTATGGGGCTCGCGCGCATCACGGTGACCGGCCACGGTTGGGCGACTCGGCTGTACCGCAGCGGCGTGTACAACATCGGCTCCGTCGACATCGAGGCACTCGACACGAGTTTCACAGCCGAACAGTTCGTCACGGTGCACTTCTATCCGGTCGGCGAGTACCTCGCGCTCGCGCTGGCGGGCGACCCGGCTGTCATCGTGGAGTACCACGGGCCGTTCGCCGGTGAGGTCAAAGCCAGTGCACGCAAACATATCTCGGCACAAAGCCAGTCGACGATCGGGCCGGTCCTGGCGGCTGCGCAGGCCGCGGTGAACGAGTTCGCGGCGCCAGAAAAGAAGGCCGCGCTGCTCGAGATGCTCGCCACGGTCGACGCCGCACCGGGTGCGCGATTCGATTCCGCCGCGTTCGACCGGGACGGAATCGTGCTGCGTGGCACCGTCCGGCTTGCGAACCGCTACCCCGCACGGGCCTCGTTCGCGACGGCACCGACCCGCGACGGCTTCGACGCGATCGAAAGCTGGATCCCCGGTGGGCGAGTCGACAGCTTCGAGTGGACGTGGCACTGGTTCACCAACCCGGTGCAACCCCCGCCCGGGCCGCCTGGCGCAGCCGTGCGCCACGACAGTTTCCTGCTTCGTCGCCCGCACCGCTCGCACAGCAAGTACGGTCTCGCGCTGGGTGTCGAGTCACCGCTCCCGGGTCTCGACGGCATGGGGCGGGTCTGCCTACGGATCACCGGCGTCCAGGTTGATCCGGTGACCGGCGTCTGGGTTCCGGTACAGAGCACCGTGGTCTGCACCCAGTTCGGCTACCAGTTCCGGTTGCCGATCGAGGTCGGGCCGTATCTGCGGCTGTGCGATCCGCTGCGCGCCATCGACGGCCGACCGGCACCGCAAGTCGGCCTGCTGCGGGTGGCGTCCGATTCCGCCGCGGCGTCGAACACCGTCATCGTGCACCTGGGCGAGGACTGGCACGACGACACCGCTGACACGCTGGTGACCGCGCTGCGTCAGTGCCGATGCGAGAACGTCGAATTGCTTGTGCTCGTGCTGCTCGACGACGGTGTATTGCGGCGCGCCGAACCCGACCTCGCGGCCCGGCTGACCCGCTTCACCGAGGAGTTGCCCGCTCCCGCCGTGATCGCCGAGGACGCGGACGGCCGGTGGGCGGGTGTGCTCGGCGGCGGCGACACCGACGGCCCCGGATGGTGGGTGCTCGCCGGAAACGGTGTCCCACTGTGGGCGCACCGGGGCGCGGTGACCGCCGACGAACTGGCGCGCTCCCTAGAGGAGAGGCTGCGCCCGAGCGGTTTCGCCGCTCCCACGACGATCGACGCCGACGCACGGATAGGCGCCCGGTTCGACCTCGAATTGGCCGTTGACGGGTGCCCACCGATCCCTACCGCGCGGCCCGACACAGCCGGATCACAGGTCGCCTTCGTCGCCGCCGAACATCTCGCCGATTTCGTCGACGGACTGCGCGACCAGCCCGGCGATGCGCCGCCGCTCGTCGCGGTCGTGGTCGACGGCGCCGACGAGGTGCCCGCCGCGTGGCGCGACGTCGACATCCCCGCCTTCGCCGCCCCCCCGATCCGGACGGATCACTCACGCGCCGCGCCGGCGTCCGGATCACCCCCAGCGTCGTCACGATCGACTCACTCGGCCGCATCTGCGACCTCACCGTGGGAGGGCAGTCGTGACGATCTACATCGTGCGGGGCGAGCGGGAACTGAAGGTGTTCGACGCACTGCTGCAGATCGCCCGCTGCGACCCCGGCCTCATCACCTACTCCGTCGGGGTGTCCCTGTATGTCGATTACGTGCCGAAGCATACGAGCACTAAGTCGTCGCTGCGGCTGCTCGAACTCACCAGCGATGAGTGGCCGATCCACATTGCCGGCGTCGGAAGCGGATACAAGAACACGAAGGACGGCAAACCGATCATCAAGAGCGGCGGCGGCATCTCCCTGAACTACTCCACACAGACCAACATCTTCGTCGACGTGGAAGACGCCTTCGGCCAGCACTATCGCGACATCGACGTCAAGCGGCAAACGATCTACTCACCGCTGCCCCTGATTCTCTATCACGAGCTTGCGCACGCGTACCACGAAAAGATCAAACACGATGCCCCAGCGGACCGGGACGGGAAGGAAGTCCAGGCCCGCCAGGACGAGAACGAGTTTCGCGACCAGTTGAAGCTTACGTTGGAACATCCGACCGACTACTGGTCCAACGATGTCGGCATGCCGTCGCACGGCGGGGTGACGTTCGTGACCTGCCAAGCCACCGGCGGCTATTCGAATCCCTGGGCGAATGTGTGCAGCATCGCTACCGCGGCGCTCGGGTCGCCGGGCGCGCGGCAGATCGTGGCGTTCCGGCGCGCGAAACGCGACTTCGAGGAACTGACGTTCGGCTCGGCGCCGATCCTGGCACCGATGCTGAACGCCTACGAACTGTTCGGCCCGCGGGTGGCCGGTGAGATGGACGCCGATCCGAAGTTCCGTGACGCCTTGCTGCACTTCGGTGTTGAACCCGCCGGCCATCTGCTGCGCATCGTCGAGAGCTACCTTTCGACGGCTCCTGGGGCGCGCCTGGATGGCGAAATCGACCGCGTGGTCGCCGAATACGCCGGCACAGTCCCCGCCGTGGCGCTCGCGGACGCCGCCGCGGACGCGTCGGCGGCGAGCCGATCGCTCGCCGGGCGGGCGGCGGAGCAGGAGGGTGTCGCGGGATCGGTGTTCTCCCCCATTGCGGCCGCTGCCCGGCGCTCGGGCGCCGACACGGCCGGTCCGGCGTGGGTGCTCGACGGCCTGGCGCAGTTCCTGCACGAGGCCGCGTCCCGGACCGGGCAACTCGCGATCGGTGAATGGCTCGCGCGCGTGCCTATTCCGGCCGGAGCGAGCCTCGACCTCGAGCGGATGCGGGAAGAACTGCGCGTGCTGCGGGATCGCCTGTTCCCGGACCCGGCGAGCCGCGCGGCCTTTACGCGACGTGTGCTGGGCCGCTGGCCGCAACTGCTGCCGGTGCTGGAGGAAACGGGCTACACCGAGTCGCAGCGCGTGGGGGTGCACCGATGGGCGACCTCACGGTCGACGACGTCGACCTCACGACACTGCCCGCGCAGCGGCTGACCCAGGCGATGGCGGACTCCGGCGCGGTCTTCCACGACCTCGCCGTGACCCTGTCCAACCACGGCGCCGCAACGCAATTCGTCCCGACCGAGGTCACCCGGATCCGCTACGACCCTCAGACGCGCGTCCTGCAGCTGCACTCCGGTGACGACGACACGGACGAGGACGCCCTGTGCCCGCCCCATCCCACTACGCACACCGCGATTCGGCCCGGCACGCAGACCCGGCTCGACTACCGTCTCGTCTCTCCCATCACGTACTCCACGGCGGACGGGGAAATGCACACGGTGCGGATCGACGTGGACGTCGACGCCGTCGACTGCACCGTCGCGTACGGCGACGAGGAGCCACCGGAGTTCGTGAACCTGACCGCCCGGATGCCGTCACCCCGGCCCCATCACGAGGTTCGCGCGCGGTGGCAGCGCCCGTAGCTCACGGCGTGAGCCGCGGCGAGTCGTACCCGAACGACCTCAGCGTCCACGCCCCGCGATGATGCAGCCGGGTTACCGACAGCGGCGGCACATCGAGGCGCCACAGCGACTGACCCGGCGCGTCCAACGCGCTCAGCACCACCGCCCGCACCACCGCCGGGTGGGTCACCGCGAGCGTGTCGACGCCAGCGGTCGCGACGGTCGCCAGCCACCACGCAATGCGCGCGACCAGGTCGACGATCGCCTCGCCGCCGGGCGGGCGGAAGGTCGGGTCGGTGAGCCAGGCGGTCACCTCGTCGGGGGCGACCGAGTCGAGTCTCCGCCCGGCCCACTCGCCGGCGTCGAGGTCGCGCAGTACGGGCTCGACCCGACCCTCCAGACCCAACGCCGACGCGGTCTCGCGGGTCCGTCGCTCGGGCGCGACCAGCGCCGACGGCGCCGACAACCGGGCCAGGCGCTGCGCCGCCGCACGGCCCGAGTCGGTCAGCGGTTCGTCGACCGGGAACCGCGCGGCCAGCAACGCCTCGGTAGTGGCGTGCCTGACGAGCAGCAGGCGGACGACGGTTCCCACGTCGCGCAAACCTACCGAGCAATCGTCCCGGTAACTTGTCGGACCCCGCGGGCATGATGGATTCCGTGCCGCTACCCGCCAATTTCTCAGCACCCACCCGGGCGTGGTTCGACGGTGCGTTCCGCGCGCCGACACCCGCCCAGTTCGGCGCGTGGACGGCGATCGCGCGCCGGGAGCACACCCTGGTCATCGCGCCGACCGGGTCCGGCAAGACGCTGTCGGCCTTCCT
>DATDBL010000158.1:0-9933 GCA_036524855.1 Aldersonia sp.
GCCCTACACCACGGGTTCACTGCCGGTGCAGTACGTGAAGTCGTGGCGGACGATCTTCAAGCTCGCGTTGCCGAACAAGTACCTCACCGCGACCGCCGACGACGCGCCCGAGACCGCGTCCGAGCGCAAGTTCCACGGCGACGTGTCCTCGACGTTCGACCCGGTGACCGGCAAACGTCGCGGGCTGCTCACCGCGATCGAGAACGGCAAGCGCCGCGGCCCGGTGGTCGCACTCACGCAGCGCCTCCGACGCCGGTAGGTCTTGCGGTCCCCGCACATGGCGCGGAGGTTCGGTCGTTCCGCGAAGCACTCGACCGACAAGAATGTAATTCACACTCCTGCGAAACACGCTCGGCCACAGGAGACCTCGGATCCCGCATGACGTAACGTTAGTCCGCTGTTGAGCCCACGGATCGCTGCATCGCTGCGAAGGCGTCGTCGGCGTCGGTCTCGGGTGGGATGATCAGCAGCTGCAGCCGACGTCCGTCGGTGCCGAAAACGTACATGATGTCGGGTGGCTGTTCCGGGAGGGGCCCGGTCACCTGTACGCCGTCGGCGCGGTCGATGTTGCGCTGGGAGATGCTGTGCGCATTCCAGTCGAAGGAGAGCCGTTGGGTTGCTCCGAGTCGCTCGGTAAGTGCGGTGATCACGTCGTGCAATTCGGCGGTGAGGTTGCTGGTTCTCGGCCACCACGCGCCGTCCACCCCGCCGGATTCATCGCCGCGGGCACGGAGGAGCAGCCGCGGAGTCCGGGTAGCCGGTTCGAAGGGCTGTCCACCATCCGCGGCGGGCTGAAATCGGCCGAGGTCTCGGCGGGGAGACGGAGGTATGGTGTCATGGTTCATTTTTCATGCTCCTGATGCCGGGACGGCAGATCGTGATCGGCCGGGGGCGGCGGCATGACCGCCTCATATTCCCAGCGCTCTCGTGCCGTCGCACTCTCGGTGCGATCGAACGTGGCGCGGACGCCGGTCGAAGACGACGCGGTCGATCGCGCCGAGTTGGATCGGGAGGACCGTCAACAGGCCAGGAAGTTCGGCTGCGAGATCGCGGGAGCGGGGCCACCAGGCCCCGTGTACGCACACGGCCCGGGGCTCGTTCGATTTCAACCGCAGACGGGGGACCTGGGCCGGTCCACCGCCGGTATGGGCGTCGTGGGGTCTGGGCGACAGCCGGTCTTGTTGCGGCGTCATGACGACGCTCCTGCCTTGACCGTGTTGCGGCCGGTGTGATTACCGGCGGCGACGTGATCTCGAGTGCTCGCGTGCGGGAGCCGCCGATGTCTCCATGATACGCGCGGGTCTTGCTAGTCGACCGCGCCACGTCCGATCATCCGCTGCCGTCGCCGCGCGCGTCGAGCTGCGTGCGGTCAACGAACTCGACGCAGTGACGCGCCGCACTGTCGTGTTCAGCCCAGTCTGGGCCGCCCGGCAGCGGCTTCGGCGATGTCCCTTCGGCTGCGGCCGCACGCCGTCGGGGGTTGGTCAGGGTCGGATTGTCGGGTGTTCGGCGTTCGATGCGCAGCGCTGTGCCTGCTCCCCCAACGCCACCGTGCCCCGACCCACACCCTGTGATCGTCGGTGCGCCTGGACATGCGACCGCCGAGCAGACCGCCGAATCGGATTCGACGCCACGGCCGACCGTATGCCACCATCGGGAACTGCCCCGGTGGTGGCCGACACGCCGGCATCCACGGGACAGACCGACCGGACCCGCACCGGCAACCAGCCACCGGACTCTCCCGCACGGATGTCAGGATCCCGTCCTCGACGCCGTCGACGGAACGGGATTGCCCCGGCCGCACGGAGCCGATGCGGCGGCCCGGGCACGTGTGCCGGGACAGGTGTGCGCACGGTCGCAGACTCGTCGGCCACATCGGGGCGAGGACTGGTGATCGATCACAACGCGCCCCGCTTTGCTGGCACCACAGGGTGAAATGTGTTGCCCTTGACGGGTAGGCGAGGTCAACCGACCGACCCCGCGTCGATGATCTCGGATGCTCGACCCCCGGATCCGCTCTGCGTGCAGCGACCAAGGGAGCAGCAATGACCGACACCAACCCCACCCACCTCGACGACCGCATGGGCGAACTGAACGCTCGGCTACGGGAACTGCGCGGCGCCTTCGTCGAGCTGCGTCACCAGTACCACAGCCTCGATGTCGACCTCCTCGACCTCGACGACCGGCCCCACGACTCCAGCAACGCCCCCGCCGCGCTCGGCGCGACGCAGGCCACCCTCGGCGACGTCACGACGACGCTGCTGCGAGCCGAGGTCGGCCTCGACCTCATCAAGCCCTACAGCACCCGGTTGAAGCCGCGCACGGACACCGGCCGAGCCACCGTCCGCGCAGCGTAACCCGCACACCCCAACAGGTGGCGAGGGCCCGTGCGGTGCCGGGCCCGGTGTCGATGCCGGCGCGAGTGCGACGGGGGTCGACAGGCGTCGATGTCGATCGGCACCACCCCCGCGGCGGTGTCACGCTAGGCCCACGCGATGCGCGGAATCGGGCGGGTCGAGGCAGAGCCCGACGAGGGACGGGCTCGTTCCGACTCCGACTCAGTCCGAAAGGTACAGCCGAAGCGGCCTGTTCGACCAGTGTGCTGCGGTTGCCGGCTCCCCACTCCTCGGCGAGTCGGTCCAGCGCGTTGTGTCCTGATGCCGGCCAATGCGACTCGTGCCGGCGGGGTCTGGTGACGCCGGCACTGGGGTGCGATATTGCGGCTGAGCAGACTGCCACCCGTCGTGACAGACGACAACCGGCGGCGCGCCCGTGGCGTTGCAGCTCGCCGGCGTGGGCATCGATCGCGTCCAGCGCAACCCTGCCATCGCTGCGTGCCGTCGCGGCATGGGTGGTGCGCTCCCGTAACGTCAACGCACGCAGGATTTCGCTACATTGGGGGCGATCGCCACTTCGGGGACGAACTGGCGCGTGAACCGCGCCACCCGACCCGCCTCTCGAACGCGTCGGCATGGTGAAGGCGGCTCGTTCGAGGCGCGGCGCGTCGTCCTAGCACGCTGGACGTCAGCCGGACGGCCATGCGGTCGGGCGACGGAAAACTGAGATCAGCGTGCCGGAGCGATCCGCCCGCGGACCTCGCCGAACCCGATGCGCCCCCCTGCGGCGCCGGGCGCGGTGGCACTGATGACGATCTCGTCGCCGTCCTCGAGGAAGGTACGCTTCGCGTTGCCCACCGCGACGGGTTCGGCGCCGCCCCAGGTGAGTTCGATGAACGCGCCGCGCTGGTCCTTCTCCGGGCCCGAGATCGTGCCGGAGGCGTAGAAGTCGCCGGTGCGGGTGGAGGCGCCGTTCACGGTGGTGTGGGCGAGCATCTGCGCCGGCGACCAGTACATCTGGCCGTACGGCGGACGCGAGACGACCTCCCCGTTCCACGCGACCGCGAGGTCGATGTCGAGGCCCCACGGCTGCGACTCGGTGAGGTACGGCAGCGGCGTCGGGTCCTGTTTCGGGGTGGCGATGCGGGCGGCCTCGAGCGCGAGCAGCGGCACCACCCACGGCGAGATCGACGTCGCGAAACTCTTGCCGAGGAACGGGCCGAGCGGCACGTACTCCCAGGCCTGTATGTCGCGGGCGGACCAGTCGTTGACGATGACCGCGCCGAACACGTGCTCGGCGAACTTGTCGACCGAGATCCGGTCGCCGAGTTCGGATCCGACACCCACGACGAAGCCCATCTCGGCCTCGATGTCGAGGCGCACGGACGGGCCGAACACCGGCGCATCGGCGTCGGGGGTCTTGCGCTGGCCCTGCGGGCGTACGACCTCGGTGCCCGACACGACGACGGTGCCGCCGCGTCCGTGGTAGCCCACCGGCAGGTGCTTCCAGTTCGGCAGCAGCGCCGCGGCATCCGGGCGGAACAGCTTGCCGAGGTTGGTGGCATGGTACTCGGAGGCGTAGAAGTCGACGTAGTCGCCGACCTCGAACGGCATGCACATGGTCACGGCGTCGACGGCGTGGATCGCGTCGGCGGGGACGTCGCCAACGCTGAGGATCGCGGTGATCCGCTCCCGAGCGTCGACCCAGGCCGAACGGCCCAGGGCCATGAACGGATTCAGCGTCGGGGCGGCGAACACGTCGTCACCCAATGCGACTGAGAGGTCGACAACCGAGTCGGCGACGCGCACCCCGACCCGGGGTTCGCCGCCGGCCGGGGAGAAGACGCCGTAGGGCAGGTTGTCGAGGCCGAACAGCGAGTCGGCCGGGATTTCGATGGCGCTCACGCGCGTACTCCTTCGGTGTGGACCTGCGCGGGCAGCAGGTGCAGGTCGATCAGGTCGGTCACGGGGTCGAGCACGCTGCACGTGCCGTACGAGACGAACCGGGCCCGGGTGGCCGGGTCGAGGTCACGGACGCGCGCCGTGATCTCGCGGCGGTCCCGCACGGCCAGTAGGGTTTCCGCGTCCGCGGGGTTCGCGGCGGCGAGCAGCAGGTTGAGGAACCCGTGCTGTTCGAACCCGGTGCGCGGGTCGGTGTTGCGGATCGCGTGGTGCAGTCCGGCGGTCGCCTTGAACGCGATGTCGCGTTCGACGGCGCCGCGGATCGACTCGGCGAGTTCGGCTTCGCTCGGGTAGAGGTCGGCGCGGATGCCGCCGGTGCGGAACTTCGCCCGCACCCCGGCCGCCGCGATCGCGTCGAGCACCGCGGCGCGGCGCTCGTCGCGGGGCACCTCGACGTACACGTCGACGCCCGGATCCAGCGGCACCGCGGCGAGCTCGGTGAAGAACTCATCCACCGACGCCTCGGCCGGCAACGCCACTTCGACCGCCCGCAGCGCGATCCGGTTGTCGCCGGCGAGGTCCGGCTGGGCGGACGCCAGCTGCGCCGCACCGCCCGGAGCCGTCAGCGACAAGTCGAGTTCGGAGCCGAGCGCTGATATTTCAGTGATCAGCTCACCGATCCGAGTCGCCGGCGCGACGAACGGGCCGACCAGCGCGGCGTAGCCACTGGCGAGGTGCCGCGCGTGGGCGGGCACCGCGTCGGGCATCGGCGCGTTGCCGGGCGGGAACAGCGCGGCGTCGTCGCACAGTCCGTGGAAGAGGCTGGGTACGAGCGTCATTCCGCCGGTCCCCGTCCGGCCCAGGTCCACGCGTAGCCCGGGTCCTCGCAGGCCAGCGCGCCCTCGCCGAGCTCGAGCGGCGCGAACGTGTCGACCATGACGGCGAGTTCGTCGAAGTAGTCCGCGCCGATGCTGCGCTCGATCGCGCCGGGCTGCGGCCCGTGGGCGTGTCCGCCCGGGTGGATCGAGATCGAGCCCTGCTCGATGCCCGAACCCTTGCGGGCCTCGTAGTCGCCGCCGCAGTAGAACATGATCTCGTCCGAGTCCACGTTGGAGTGGTAGTACGGCACCGGGATCGCGTCGGGGTGGTAGTCCACCTTGCGCGGCACGAAGTTGCAGATGACGAAGTTGTGGCCCTCGAACGCCTGGTGCACGGGCGGCGGCTGATGCACGCGGCCGGTGAGGGGCTCGAAGTCGGAGATGTTGAACGTGAACGGGTACAGGCAGCCGTCCCAGCCGACGACATCGAACGGGTGGTCGGCGTAGACGTAGCGGGTGCCCACGATGCCGCGCGAGCCGCGGTGCTTCACCAGCACCTCGACGTCGGTGCCCTCGACGAGCATCAGCTCGCCCGGGCCGTGCAGGTCACGCTCGCAGAAGGGGGCGTGCTCGAGCAGCTGGCCGAACCGCGACAGATAGCGCTTCGGCGGCACGATGTGGCTGTTGGCCTCGATCGCGTACGCCCGCAACGGTTCCGTGCCCTTCGGGAGCCAGCGGTGCGTGGTCGCCCGCGGGATAAGGACGTAGTCGCCCGTGCGCGCGTTGATCGGGCCGAACACCGTCTCCACGAGCGCCTCGCCGGACTCGATGTAGACGATCTCGTCGCCGACGCTGTTGCGGTACAGCGGCGAGTCCTTCTGCGCCACCACGTAGGAGATGCGGACGTCGCCGTTGCCGAGGATGAGCCGGCGCCCGGTCACCACGTCGGTGGTCAGCGGAACGTCACCGGAGAACAGGTCGTGCAGCTTGAGGTGCCGCGGCTTGAGCGGGTGGTTCGGGGTCGTCGTCTGGTCGGGCAGCTCCCACACGGTCGCGTCGACGACTGCCGACGGGATCGTGCGGTGGTAGAGCAGCGACGAATCCGAGGAGAAGCCCTCCTCACCCATCAGCTCCTCGTAGTAGAGGTCGCCGTTGGCCGCACGGTGCTGGGTGTGCCGCTTCGCCGGGATTGTGCCGAGTTGGCGGTAGTACGCCATGGTGAACTCCTCGTTCGCTGTCCGCTTCGGATTGATACACACATTAATCAATTTGTGCGGAGTGCGCAACCCCTGTTCTCACAACCGGCCGCGGACGTCGAACTGGTCGCGGTCGGCGATGAGCTTGTTCAGCAGCAGCACGAGGATGCGCTGCTCGGCCTCGGTCAGCACGTTGACCCAGGCCTGTTCGCGCTCGTTCTGCACGGCGAACAGTTCCTTCATCCGCGCCGCGCCGGCGTCGGTCAGCGACAGGCGCACCGAGCGTCCGTCTACCGGATCCGGGGTTCGCTGCAGGAGACCGTCCGCGACCAGCGGTTTCGTCAGATTGGAGATGGCCGCACGACTGGATCCGCTCAGCTCGGCGGCCTGTTTCGACTCGATCGGGCCAACCAGCCAGACGACATACATGAGCCGGAACGACGCCCACGACCACCCCTTCGGACGATGGATCGACGACTCGAGATCGTAGGTCACCACGCTCGACGCCCGGTTCAGCGTCAGCAGCACCTCGGTCGCCGCCGGGTGCGCGAACCCCATCTCGCTCAGCCGCGCGTTGGCCCGTTCGATGAACGACCAGAACGTCAACACCTCCGACCCACGCTCCTCCGTCATGGGTCAACCCTACCCGGATTCAGTTCACAGTTTGATCATTTTCGGCACGCCCACACCCGTGAGTGGTTAAGGAGCCTATCCACTCTTTAACCACTCACGGGTCCTGACCTGCGGAAAGCCGGGGCCTTTGTGGACCGCCCGGGCGGGCGGCGGGTCTGCAGCAGCGGCAGCACCCGGTACGGAACCACCGTCGAGAGGGCGACGACGCTCGTCGAACGCTGCACCACGCCCGAGTGGTTGAGTTCGATCAGGGTCTGCTGCAGGCGTTCGTGCGACTCCGCCGCGATATGGCAGACCACATCGCCCGAACCGGTCGTCGCGTAGGCCTCCAATACACCGGGTATAGCCGCGAGTTCCGCGGAAACCCTGTCGAGGGCGCCCTGCGCGATCTCCAACGTGACGAACGCCTGCACGCCGAAACCCGCCGCCGCCAGACCGATTCGCGGCTCGTACCCTGCGATCACGCCGGAGTCCTCGAGTCGTTTAAGCCTGGCCTGCACGGTCGCGCGTGCGACCCGCAGAATGCGTGACAACTCGAGCGCGCCCGCGCGGGGATGGTCGTGCATGGCGGCGAGCAACGCCTGGTCGAGTTCGTCGAGTTCGATGTCGCCGGGCACCTTCAAGCTCCCTTCGCCGAGCTGATAGTCAGATCGTATAGAAGGATCGGCGACAACTCGGCAGAACGTGGTCATCTAGACCACCTAGATATGCATCGATTGACGCGGCTCACATTGCGGGGCTTACTTGCATCAGCCGACGACGGCACGACCTACCTGCAATTTCACACCCTGCCACCAGGAAAGGTGATCGCGAGATGACGATCGAGAGCACATTGAACGACGCGGAGCGTCTGGCCGATCTGGATGCCGAGCAGCTGCGCCAGCTGGTCGGACTCGTCGAGTACGACGCCAGCACCGATCCGTTCCCGGTCAGCGGCTGGGATGCGGTGGTGTGGGTGGTGGGTAACGCCACCCAGTCCGCGCACTACTTCCAGTCCGCGTTCGGGATGGAGTTGATCGCCTACTCCGGCCCGACCACCGGCAACCGCGACCACCACGCGTTCGTCCTCGCCTCGGGTGCGGTGCGGTTCGTGATCAAGGGTGCCGTCGACCCGGCCAGCGCGTTGGCCGATCACCACCGCCGCCACGGCGACGGCGTCCTCGACATCGCGCTGACCGTCCCCGACGTCGACAAATGCATCGCCCACGCCCGCACCCAGGGCGCCACCGTGCTGGTCGAGCCGCACGACGAGTCCGACGAGCACGGCAGCATCCGTTCGGCCACCATCGCCACCTACGGCGACACCCGCCACACCCTGGTGGACCGGTCGAACTACTCGGGCCCGTACTGGCCCGGCTACGTCGAGCGGACCTCGTCCTACCGCAAGCGCGACGGCGCCCCGAAGCGGATCTTCCAGGCGATCGATCACATCGTGGGCAACGTCGAACTCGGCAAGATGGACCAGTGGGTCGGGTTCTACAACCGGGTCATGGGCTTCACCAACATGGCCGAGTTCGTCGGCGAGGACATCGCCACCGACTACTCCGCACTCATGTCCAAGGTCGTCTCCAACGGCAACCATCGGGTGAAGTTCCCGCTCAACGAGCCCGCGATCGCGAAGAAGCGCTCCCAGATCGACGAGTACCTCGACTTCTACCAGGGCCCCGGCGCGCAGCACATCGCGCTGGCCACCAACGACATCCTGCGCACCGTGGACTGCCTGCGCGCCGAGGGGATCGAGTTCCTGGCCACCCCCGACACCTACTACCAGGACCCGGAGCTGCGCGCCCGGATCGGCGAGGTGCGGGTGCCGATCGAGGAACTGCAGTCCCGCGGCATCCTCGTCGACCGCGACGAGGACGGCTACCTGCTGCAGATCTTCACCAAACCCCTGGTCGATCGCCCCACCGTGTTCTTCGAACTCATCGAACGCCACGGCTCCCTCGGCTTCGGCATCGGCAACTTCAAAGCCCTCTTCGAAGCCATCGAACGCGAACAAGACGCCCGCGGAAACTTCTGAGCCGGCTGCGCCTACAGCCAGCGTGGGGAGGCGTTGGCGGCGTCGGGGCCGGTGGCGTCGATGCCGACGGCGCCGCGGCCGGTGATCCAGCGGACGACGGCGGGGAGGTCGCCGGCGATGTGCTGGGTTTCGTCGGACTCGGGCTGGACGGGGATGGGGTCGCAGCCGGTGACGGCGAGGACGACGCCGGCGCCCTGGTCGCGGCGGCGCCACATGCCGACGACGTCGGTCAACAGCGATTCGAGCACGACGGGCGGGAAGTCGCCGTAGCGGGCTGCGTCGGAGAGGTCGACGGCGTGGATCCACACCTCACGGGTGCGCATCCACGCGGTCTCCGAGGCGGGCACCATCCGGCCCTGCGCGGTGCGGACCTGCGCGTCCCACGCCGCGTCGGGCAGGTGGCGCCATTTCTCGTCGAGGCGGGCCACGGTGTGGGTGAACAGGTTCCGCAACGCGGCCGGGTTCAGCGTGGCGCCTTCCTTGATCTCGAGGCCACGCTGCTCGGTCGAGCCGTACATCGGGGTCTCGACACCGGTGGCGGCCCAGTCCATCAGCCGGCACAGCGCGGCGGCGTTGTAGCCGACATGCGCCACGAGGTGCCGACGCGTCCACCCGGCGAGCGCGGTGTCCGCGTCCAGCGCGGCGTCGCCCAACTCGGCCAGGCGCTGCGCGAAGTAGGCGGTGCCGCGCCGCGCAACGGTGAGCTGCTCGGCGAGCGGCAGATCGTGGAAGTTCACTGGGGTTCCTCTTCGAGGGCCAACTACTTGACGATCGTCTTGTTGCGCACCGACCCGAGACCCTCGACGGTCACCTCGACGGTCTCGCCGTCGCGGATGTAACGGGCGGGTTTGCGGGCATGTCCCACGCCACCGGTGGTGCCGGTGATGATGACGTCGCCGGGCTGCAGGGTCACGATGTGGCTGATGTAGTCCACCAGCGCGGCAGGGGTGAACACCAGGTCGTCGGTGTTCGCCGACTGCATGACCTCGCCCTCGAGCCGGGTCTCGATCTTCGAGCCGAGCGCGTAG
>DATDBL010000159.1:0-35427 GCA_036524855.1 Aldersonia sp.
GGCGCCGCGCGCCCCGGCGAGTTCGGTCGTCGTCGCGTCGGGGCTGCGCCCGACCCCGCCGCGCTCCCGCGCCTTCGCGATCAGCTCCGCCGTCCGGAACGCGGTGCCCGACGGCGCGTCGACCTTGTTCGGATGGTGCAGTTCGATCACCTCGACCGAGTCGAAAAACCGTGCCGCCTGCTCGGCGAACCGCATCGTCAACACCGCTCCGATCGCGAAGTTCGGAGCGATCAGCACCCCCGTGCCAGGGCTGTCGGCGAGCCACCCGCGGACCTGTTCGAAACGCGCGTCGTCGAATCCGGTTGTACCGACCACGGCGTGAATCCCGTTGTGCACAAGGAACTTCAGGTTGTCCATGACGACGCTGGGGTTGGTGAAGTCGACCACCACTTGCGTCTGCGCCGATACAAACGTCTCGAGCGGGTCGTCCTGGTCGACGGTCGCGACGAGGTCGAGGTCGGCGGCGGCCCGCACCGCGTCACAGATCGTGCTCCCGACGCGGCCGCGGGCACCCAGTACGCCGACCCTCATCGTTGTCGCGGTCACGTCTCCTCCGTCTCACCGTCGCGTCCGCTCCCGAGGTTACGCAGGCCGCGGCCCTCGGCGGACATCGCCCGCGGTGATCAGGGCACCAAGAGCACCGAGCAGGCGGTGCGACCCATTCGGTGCCCATGAGCGATCTCGGCTGCTACGTCATAGCCGACCACGGCCGGAAGCCGGGGCGCGCCTGGGTAGAGCCCGCCGCGGGTCAGCGCGTCGGCGACGTCGACCCCGAATCCGGCGAGGTGGTCGTCGACGTGCGAGCGGCCGTGACGCCTCCTGTTTTCCGGGTCCGCCGACGCCGGGCGTCACGCCGGCTTGATGTTCGCGTTCAGGTGGAAGACGTTGTCGGGGTCGTACTCGGCCTTGATGCGGGCCAGGCGTTCGTACTTCGCCGAACCATACGACGCACGGACCCGGTCCTGCTCCAGGTCGGTCATGAAGTTGACGTAACCACCGGTGTTCGACGCGAGCCCGCGCAGCGCATCCCAGGTCGAACGCACCCAGAGCCGGTCGGCAGGCAGCATCGCCGGGTCCGGAGCGCACGCCTCGATGCTGCAGGTGAAGTGCGGGCGCCTACTCCCACCGAACGCGGTCGCATCCTCGGGGACCGCGCTGAACGCCCCGTCGAGGGCGAAGATCGGGATGAACGACAGCGGCGAGGTCTTCTGCGCAGCGTGCTCGGTCAGCACCTCGATAACCTCGTCGGTCAACTCCGTGAAGTCCAAGCTCTTCTCGTAGGCGTGCGCACCCCACGGCGCCGCGTCGTCGAGCATTTGCTGCAACCCCGCGTATGGAATCGGCGCGACGAATTCGAACAGCGGCGGCAGCTGCCGCCGGATCGGTTCGACCAGATCGGCGTGCTCGCTGGCGGTGCCGAACCCCGCGACGATGAGCGCGTGACCAGGCGTGAAGTGGTACTGCTCGGGGACGAACGGCGCCGGCGGTGCCGTCAGAGCAGCTGCGATCAGCACCCCGGCGCGCGGCGGGAGCGTCGCGACGAACTCCCGACACAGTCGTAGCGCGGCGGGCCCGTCGTCGGCGCCCCAGAAGAACAGGCCGATATACACCTCAGGACCGACCTCGTGCAGCCGGAACTCGAACTCGGTGACCACGCCGAAGTTTCCGCCGCCGCCGCGCAGCGCCCAGAACAGGTCCGGGTGATCGCGCTCGGACGCGCGGACGGTCCGGCCGTCGGCTAGCACGACCTCCGCCGAGGCGAGGTTGTCGATCGCGAGGCCGTGCAGGTGCGTCAACCAGCCCATGCCGCCGCCCAGCGTGAGGCCGCCGACGCCGGTGTGGCTGATCACGCCGGCCGGCACCGCGAGCCCGTGTGCCTGCGCCGCGGCATCGAGTTGTGCCAACGCCGCACCCCCGCCCACGCGCGCTGTGCGCGCCTGCGAGTCCACCGTCACCTGGTCCAGCGCACTCAGGTCGATGGTGAGACCTCCCTCGGACAGCGAGGAACCGCTGTAGCCGTGCCCACCGCCACGCACCGAGATCTCGAGCCCGTTCTCCCGGGCGAACGCGAGCGCCGCGACCACGTCGTCGGGCCCGGCGGCGCGCGCGAAGGCCGCGGGTCGCTTGTCGATGTCACCGTTCCAGATCGCCCGCGCAGCGTCGTAGTCTGCATCACCGGGACCGAGCACTGGTCCCCGCATTGCCGACCGCAGCGTCCCGAGATCGAATCCGATCGCTTGTGCCATTACGAAAGCCCTTCAACTGGTTCATGCATGCAGCAGGGAGTAGATCCGATCTGGCGCGCACCGAGACACAGGTGCGATGGCGATCACATGATATCCGGTCGATCGTCGCTGCGGCCGCACATCGCCCGAGCGCGCGAGGTAGATTCCGTTCCGAACGACCCAGGAGCAGACATGGTCCTCATCTCCCGCGGATTCCGGGGTCGCGGCCGGTCGAGCGACCCCGACCTGCCGCCCGGCCAGTACCTCACCACCGATTTCCCGGTACTCTCCGCGGGCCCGACGCCACGCATCTCGCAGGACCGGTGGCGCCTGTCGGTCTCCACTCCCGAGGGGAACTCCCGCTCGTGGGACTGGCTGACGTTCCGCGGCCTGCCCTCCGAGGACATCACCGTCGACCTGCACTGCGTCACGAAATGGTCGAAGCTCGGCACCCGCTGGCGGGGCGTCTCGCTGGACACCCTGCTCGCCGACATGGCCGGGCAGGCCGAGTACGCGCTCGTGTCCAGCCACGGCGGCTACACCACCAACCTGCCGATGGCCGATCTACTGGGCAGCAGGGCTTGGATTGCGTTCAGCTACGACGGGGCCGACCTCGCACCCGAGCACGGCGGCCCCGCCCGGCTGCTGGTGCCGCACTTGTACCTGTGGAAGTCGGCGAAGTGGGTGCGCGGCATCGAATTGCGGAACGACGACACCCCCGGCTTCTGGGAACAACTCGGCTACCACAACTACGGAGACCCATGGCGGGAACAGCGGTACTGGGGCGACTGACCTGGCAGGTCGCCACGGTCGCGGCGGTGCGGCCCGAGTCCGCGACCGCCCGCACGCTCGTGCTCGACGTCGGGAACTGGCCCGGCCATCTCGCCGGTCAGCACGTGGACGTCCGGCTCACCGCAGAGGACGGGTACAGCGCGCAACGCTCCTACTCGATCGCGACGGGAGCGGAGCCCGCGGAGCGACCCGACAACGCAGGAGCGGAGCCCGATTCCACTTCCATCGAGTTGACCGTCGACCTCCTGCCCGATGGCGAGGTGTCGTCGTACCTCACCGAGATCGTCGAGGTCGGCGACCAGTTCGAGGTGCGCGGCCCGCTCGGCGGGTGGTTCGTCTGGCGGCCCGCCGATCCCGGGCCCGTGCTGCTCCTCGGCGGCGGTACGGGCTTGGTGCCGCTGATGTCGATGCTGCGTACCCGCGCCGTCGCCGGCACCGAGCAGCCGTTTCGGCTGGTGTACTCGACGCGCTCGCCCGCACACGAGCTGTACGCCGGTGACCCGGCCTTCGACACCGTCGTCGTCGACCGCATCTACACCCGGACCGCGCCCGACGGATTCGCCCGTGCGCCGGGCCGGATCGGCGCCGACGACCTCGCCGTCGCCGGCTGGACCGCGGATGCGGCACCACGGGTGTATGTCTGCGGCCCCAACGGTTTCGTCGAGGCCGCGACGTCGCTGCTGCTGACGTTGGGGCATCGGCCCGACGCGATCAGGACCGAGCGTTTCGGAGCGACGGGAGTACGGGCATGAGCGCACCGCTGGACGGCAACGCGATCGCCGGGTTGCTGCGCGAACTGTTCGCCGTCGACATGACGACCGCACGGTGCCGCTGCGAATCCTGCGGTGCCACCAACGAACTCGCGGGCGCGGAGGTCTACCTCGATGCGCCGGGTGCGGTGCTGCGCTGCCCCGGCTGCACCGAGGTGATCGCCCGCATCGTGCGCGCGCCAGGCCGGGCGTGGCTGGATCTGCGCGGGGTCAGCTGGGTCGAGTTGCGGCTGCCCGACGAGGCGGCGACGTGACCCGAGCGGGCTCGCGATTCGGCCGCTACGAACTGCGCTCGCTGCTGGGTCGCGGCGGGATGGGCGAGGTGTACATCGCCTACGACACCAGCAAGGACCGCGTCGTCGCGCTCAAGCTGCTCCCGCCCGAGTTCGCGCGCAACACCGGCTACGAGCAGCGGTTCCGACGCGAGGCGCACGCCGCCGCGCGGCTGCAGGAACCGCACGTCATCCCGATCCACGACTGGGGCGAGCACGACGGGGTTCTCTACATCGACATGCGTCTGGTGGAGGGACAGGATCTGCGCCGACTGCTGGTCGCACAGGGGCCGATGCCGCCGCGGCGGGCGGTGGCGATCGTCGGGCAGGTCGCGTCGGCGTTGGACGCCGCGCACGCGCACGGCCTGGTGCACCGCGACGTGAAGCCGGAGAACATCCTGATCGGCTCGCGAGACTTCGCGTACCTGGTGGATTTCGGCATCGCCAGCGACGCGAGCGACGTCGCCCTGACGACCGCGGGCAGCACGATCGGCACCTACGCCTACATGGCGCCCGAGCGGTTCGACAACGAGCCGGTCACCGGGCAGGCCGACATCTATTCGCTCGGCTGCGTGCTGCACGAGGCGCTGACCGGATCCAAGCCGTACCCCGCGAACACCGTGAGCGCGCTCGTCATGGCGCACCTGACCGCCACTCCCCCGGCGGCGAGCAGGATAGTGCCCGGCATACCACCCGCTTTGGACCACGTCGTCGCGCGGGCGCTGGCGAAGAACCCGCAGGCGCGGTACGAGACCGCCGGCCGCCTCGCCCGTGCCGCGCAGGATGCGCTCGAGGGCCGAGCCGATCCCGGGCCCCCACCGACGGCGGTTCGGCCACCGCCGACTGATCCGACAGTCGTCCGCCCGGTCCCCTCCTACACTCCCACTCCACCGCCGTACTACCCGCCGCCTGCCCCGCCGCAGCGATCGTCGATGGTCCCGGTGCTGATCACGTTGCTCGTCGTCGCGCTGCTCGGTCTGGGCGGTGTGGTGGTGTGGCTGCTCACGCAGAACCGCAACGACGATGTGACGACGGCTGACCGAACCACCGTCATACCGACCGCCGCAATCACGACCGAGGCGGTCACACCGGCCACCACATCGACAACGACCACGACGACGCCGGCCCCAGCCCCGCTGGTGGGTTCGGTTTCCGGCGCCGACGGCCAGGGCTTCCTGCCGCCCAGCGGTCCACGCTGCAACTCCACCAACCTGGCGATGACGATCGGCCGCACCTCGCAGTCGCAGGTGGTGATCTGCCAGACCGCGGTCGGGCGCTACTACTACGAGGGCATGCGCCTGTCCGACGGAGCCGCCATCTCGCTCGACGATCCCGTGCCCGGCCCCGGCGGCAGCTTCACGGTGGTCAATCCCACCGACGGCACCCGCTACCAGGTGACGGCGTCGGCGCTGACGATTGTCGACGGCTCGGGCGACGTCGCCGCCAACGAACCGATGGTCGAGTTCGCGCACCGCTGACACGCCGATCGGGAGCCCGCGCTCACGTCCGCCGCAACCGCACCAACGTCAGCACCCCGAACACGACACCCAGCACCACCAGCATCGTCACGTTCAGCAGCCAGATCTCGGGCAGGTGCTGCCACAGCGTGTCCTGCTGCACCGGCGGCGCCTGACCGGGGACGGCGAAGACGAGGTTGCGCAGGTCGATGGTCGACGCCGACGCCGCGAACCCCCAGCGCGCGGTGAACAGCCAGGACAGCTGGTCCAGCACCGCGCGGTCGGTCACCGGGATCAGCCCTCCGCACATCACCAGTTGCGCCATGATCGTGACGACCAGCAGCGGCATCACCTGCTCGCTCGAGCGGGCCAGCGCGGAGAGTGCCAACCCGATCATCACGCACGAGCACGCGGTCAGCGCGATGTCGAGGTACAACTCCACCGACCCGGACCCGATCAGCGCACCCGGCCCGGGTGTCCCCTTGCCGGCGAACACGATCGCCACCAACACCGCCGACTGCAGCAACGCCGCGACGCAGAACACCACCACCTTCGCCAGCAGGTATGCCGACGGCACCAGGCCGACGGCGCGCTCTCGCAGGAAGATCGTGCGCTCGCCGACGAGGTCGCGCACGGTCAGCGACAGCCCCATGAAGCACGCACCGAGGATGAGCAGCACCAGCACCTGCTGTGGCTCGGTCGGTGCGTCCGGACCGGCCGCTCCGAAGCCGGCGTTGCCGGGCACCACC
Source organism: Aldersonia sp. (assembly GCA_036524855.1). GTDB lineage: Bacteria > Actinomycetota > Actinomycetes > Mycobacteriales > Mycobacteriaceae > Aldersonia. Next base: position 6,266 of record DATDBL010000159.1, read on the forward strand.
AGCGACAGCGCACCGAGCACGAACGGCAGCAGCACCAGGAACACCAGGTAGCCGCGGTCGGCGAGCACGAGCCGCACCTGCCGGCGCGCGACCGTCGAGATCTGCCGGCCGACGCTGGTGTGCGCGGGCTTGCCGTGCGGGCCGTGGGGCGCCGCCTGGGCGGGCGGCGGCTGCGGGTTGGCGGCGCGGTAGCGGGCGAACACCCCGTCCGGGTCGGCGGTGACGTGGGTGAAGATCTCCGCCCAGTCGGAACTGCCGAGCGCGGCAGCGACACCGGAAGGCGGACCGCAGTAGGCGGTCTTGCCGCCGGGCGCGAGCAGCAGCACCTGATCGCAGAGCGACAGATACGTCAGCGAGTGCGTCACCACGACCACGACGCGCCCGGCGTCGGCCAACTCGCGCAGCATCGTCATGACCTGCCGGTCCAGCGCCGGGTCGAGACCCGACGTGGGTTCGTCGAGGATCAGCAGCGACGGGCCCGTCAGCAGTTCCAACGCCACCGACGCGCGCTTGCGCTGCCCGCCGGAGAGCCGGTCGACGCGGGTGTCCGCATGCTCGGTCAGCCCGAGCTCGGCGACCACGCCCGCGATCACGTTCGCGCGGTCGTCCGAGCTGACGTCGGGCGGCAGGCGCAGTTCCGCCGCGTAGCCGAGCGCCTGTCGCACGGTGAGTTGCCGGTGCAGCACGTCGTCCTGCGGCACCATCCCGATGCGGCTGCGCAGCGCGTCGTACTCGGCGTGCACGTCGTGCCCGTCGAAGGACACCGCCCCCGACGACGGGTTGGTCGAGCCCGCGACCAGCCGCGCGAGCGTCGACTTGCCCGCACCCGAAGGCCCGATCATCGCGACGAGCGTGCCCGGCTGCGCCGACAGGTGGACGTCGATCAGCAGCGGCTTGTCGTGCTCGACGACGAACCCGACGCCGTGCACCCGCAGCCCGGTCGCCTCGCGGCTGCGGTCGAGGTACTGCAGCGTGCCGCCGCGGGCGATGGCGTCGACGTTGCCGATCGTGACGATGTCGCCCTCGCGCAGTAATGAGCGTTGCACCCGCACACCGTTGACGTAGGTGCCGTTGATACTGCCGAGATCCTCGATCGCCAGACCGTGACTGCCCGAGACCAGCCGCGCATGGTGGCGGGAGGCGAGCATGTCGTCGATGACGATGTCGTTGTCGGCGGTGCGCCCGATCATCAGAGTCCCCGCGGGCAGGCGGGCCGCGGTGGCCGGCGGCGGCGCGACCGTGCTGTGGCGCGCCGGCATCAGCGTCAGCGCGGGACCGGTGGCCGGGTCGCCGAAGCGGACCTCGAGCGGCCGGTCGATGCGCAGGTACCGGTCCACCCGCTGCCCACCGACGAACACCCCGTTGGTGCTCATGGTGTCGGTGAGGTACCAGCCGCCGTCGTGCCAGGACAGTTCGCCGTGCTCGCGGGAGACGAGCGGGTGGTCGAGGGTGATGTCGACCTCCGGCGCGCGGCCGATACGGACCGGCCGGTCCGGTGGGAACGCACGTTGCGCACTGCCGAGTTGCACGATGAGCGAATCGGTATCCGTCATGCGGCACACCCCCCCGAGGGAAGTAGGGACTCGTTCGCCTCGACCCACGCCTCGAGCCGGTCGAGCATCGCGACCCCGCTGGCGAAACTGCCGTCCGACGGCTCGGCGGCGAGCGTGACGGCGGTCTGGCCGGCGTCGGTCGGGACGACGGCGAGTTGCCGCACGAGGTAGCTGCCGTCGGTGCCGGGTCCCCATCCGGCCTTCGACGCGGACCCGTCGATCCGCGCGAGCCCCCACCGCTGATCCGGGGAGATCTGGGACATCCACCCGACCACCGCGGCCGCCTCGGGCAGGCACGGCAGGTGCGCGGGGAACAGGGTCTGCTGGGCCAGGCTCCAATGGGTCTGGCCGAACGCGGTGAACTCCGGGCGCACCCGCTGCGACTGCACGACGGTCGTTGCATCGCCGCCTTCGCGCAGCACCGCCTCCACCTCGGTGGCTGCACCCGGCCCCGCGCCGATCATCGCCCAGAGTTGTTCAGCGGCGGCGTTGTCCGAGACCGTGCATGTAACCAGTCCGCCGTTCGCCGTGCACGTCATCGTGTACGCCTGCCCCGTCACGGGACTCGTCGCGACGACCTGCCGGGGCTGCGACGGCGCCGGACCGCTCGCGGCGTACGCCCGGCGCACCTCCTCCGCGAACGGGCACGACGTGACCGTGGTGCCGGCCGCGGAGGCGGTGAAGTCCCCCGTCGGCCCGAACACCGCCGGGCACGGCGTCGACCCGGGCGGTGCGGTCGCGCGGGCGGCGGTCGTGGGCTGCGCGACGGTCGTGGGCTGCGCGACGGTCGTGGGCTGCGCGGTGGTCGCGGGCGCAGCGGTCATCACCGAGGTCGGGGCGGCGGCCGTGTCGCTGTCGGCGCCGCTCTCGTTGACGACCAACCACACGCCGGTCCCGCCCAACGCCAGCGCGACCACCACGATCGCCCCGACGAGGATCGGCACCGTGTAGGACCGCCGCGGGGCCGGCGCGTACTGCTGCGGCGGCGTGTACTGCTGCGGCAGCGCGTACGGGACGCTCGGCACGGATTGACCTGGGGGCGGCCAGGTTCGGGCGACCACGTCGCGTTCGGAACCGGGCCCCTCGACCGGCCGGTACACGGTCGCGTCGCCGGTCTCGAGCCGCGTCGGATCCAGCGCCCGACCCACGATCGCGGTCGCCTCGTCGCGCTGCGGTGCCGTCAACGCCTCGCGCGCGGCGCGCGCCAGGTCACCGGCGGTCACATAGCGCTCCTGCGGGTTCTTCGCCATGCCGCGGGCGACGACGTCGTCGAGCGCTGCGGGGATGCCGGCCCGGATCGCGCTGGGCCGCGGCGGGGGCGAGAGGGTGTGCGCCTTGATCAGCTGGCTGGGCCGCGAGCCGGCGAAAGGCGGTTCGCCGGTGAGGATCTCGTGCAGAACACACGCGAGCGAATACACATCGGCGCGGTTCGTGATCGAGACGTTGTCGAACCGCTCCGGTGCCATGTAGCCATAGGAGCCGATCGCGTCGCCGAGGGCGGTCAGCGCCGGGTCGTAGCCGGAATGTGCGATGCCGAAGTCGACGAGATAGGCGAAGTCGTCCCGGGTGACCAGGATGTTCTCGGGCTTCACATCGCGGTCGATGAGCGTTGCCGCGTGCGCGGCGTCCAACGCGGAGGCCACCTGTTCGACGATCGCGACAGCCCGCGCGGGGGGGATCGGGCCGTAGCTCCGGACGAGGTCGCGGAGGTTGTGCCCGGAGACGAGGCGCATGTCGATGTAGAGGACGCCGTCGATCTCGCCCCAGTCGTGGATGGGGATGATGTGCGGATCCTGCAGGCGGGCCGCGGCCTGCGACTCCCGCCGGAACCGCTCCTGGTACTCCGCGTCCCGCGCGAACTGCGGCGGCAGCAACTTGAGCGCGACGGTCCGGTCCTTGGCGGCGTCGTAGGCCTCGTAGACCTCGCCCATGCCGCCACGCCCCACGAGGGCACGCAGTTCGTAGGGGCCGAACCTCCTGCCGACACGTGGTTCGGCCGGCGAATCGTTGCCCATCGTCCACCCCCTCGACGCGCAAGTGGTCAGCTATCTGAGCCTAATCGCTGTGTGCAACGGTGGTGCATGCATCGACCGCACGTGATCGCGCTGCTCGGTGTGCTCGCGCTGGCAGGTTGCGCCGGCGGATCCCACACCGACGTGTTCACGGTGGCGCTGACCCGCCCCGACGACACCGGCGTCGGGCCGTGCGTCGACGAACGCGCCGCGATCGGCCCCCGGGCCGGCGCCGACGCCGTGGTGTCGATTCACGCCGACGATGCAGACGCTCCGGGCGCGCACGGCTTCCACGTCGCCTACGCGGACCCTGCGCTCCCGGAAAACGCAGCGGCCGAATCGTTCTCGCTGGTCACCGCGACGCCACGCCGCGCACCTTTCCACGCGCCGCGCGGGTTGTACCCGGCGCGACGTGTACAGAACCTGCGCGACGTGTCGGCCGCAGTGGCTCGCCACTCACGGGCGCGAAGCACCCATGTCCTGGAAGGTCGCGTACGTAGCCTCGATGGCGTGCGCGCAGCACAGCATCGGCGGGCGATCGTCGTCACCGCCCTTCTGCCACTGCTCCATGGCGACCTGCATCAGCCCGGCCCAGGTCGACATGATCACCCGCACCCGGAGGTCGGCTTCGTCGACACCCATCCGCTCGGCGACCTTGCTCCGCATCGCGTGTAGCTTCCATTCGGCCATCTCGACGCTGCGGGCCCGCACCGACGGTGCCGCGGCGATGATCCGGTTCATCACGACGAACTCGTCGAACAGCCGGGTCGGCTGCTCGCCCTGCGGAGCGCCCTCGAAGAACGACACGTGCGCACGCACGAGCGCATCGAGTTCGTTGCCGGTGCGTGGCTGGGCGTCGAGAGAGGCGACGACGGCGGTGACCAGATCCTCGATCGGCCCGAGCACCACGTCTTCCTTGGTGGCGAAGTACCGGTTGAACGTGCGTGGCGAGACGTCCACCGCGTCGGCGATCTGCTCGACGGTGGTCGCGTCGAAGCCCTGGCGGTCACACAGGTCGAGTGCCGCCTCGATCAGCGCAGTCCTGGTCTGCAACTTCTTGCGTTCGCGCAGGCCAAGCCGCTCGGTCGTGCACCCCATGGTGGTGATGATACCCCAGCGCGCCAAGAATCGGACATATCGCGCCAATTGTCGGCGATAAACATTTGTCGCTTGACGACTTCTGTCTGACTCTGCCATTATTTCATTGTTCGCGACGGCGCCCCGCCCCACTGCTGCGGCCCGGCCCGCCGAAACCTCCTGACTCTAGGGGTCTCATCGTGTCGGAAACCCAAGTGTTCTCACCCGATCGAAAGTCTCCCGATCGGGTCGTGATCGACCACTCCGCCCGTCGTTGGTGGGCATTGGCCGTCATCGCCCTCGCTCAACTGATGGTGGTGCTCGACGCCACCATCGTCACGATCGCCCTGCCCTACGCCCAGGTGGACCTGGGCATCTCGGACACCAACCGGCAGTGGGCGTTCACGGCGTACACACTCATCTTCGGTGGCCTGCTGCTGCTCGGCGGTCGCCTCGCCGACTACCTCGGCCGACGACGCATGTTCCTGATCGGCCTCGGCGGTTTCGCCGTCTCCTCCGCACTGGCGGGTCTCGCCTGGAACGGCGCTGCGTTCTTCGGCGGCCGTGCCCTGCAGGGCGCCTTCGCGGCGGTGCTCGCCCCGGCCGCATTGTCGCTGATCACGGTGACGTTCATCGAGCAACGCGACCGCGCACGGGCCTTCGCCGTCTACGCGGCGGTGTCCGCCGGCGGTGCCGCGATCGGCCTCGTCGCGGGCGGTGCCCTCACCGAATACCTGTCCTGGCGTTGGACTCTGCTTATCAACGCCCCGATCGCACTGATCGCGGCGCTCGGCGCGCTTGCGCTCGTCCGGCGCGACCGCCCGACACCCCGGCAGGGCGGATACGACCTTCCCGGCGCGTTGACGGTGACCGCCGGCCTGGGTGCGCTGGTCTACGGGTTCACCCGGGCCGCCGAGGTCGGTTGGGGCGCGGGATCGACGATCGCGCTGTTCGTCGCCGCCGCCGCGCTGCTCGCCACGTTCGTCGCCATCGAGGCGCGATCGGCGAACCCGCTCCTGCCGCTGCGTATTCCGGGTGAGATCAACCGGGGCGGCGCGTACCTGGTGGCCCTGATCATCCCGATCCCGATGTTCGCGATGTTCATGTTCCTCAGCTACTACTTCCAGCGCACGCTGGGCTACTCACCGCTGAAGGCCGGCATCGTGTTCCTGCCGTTCCCTGCGGCGATCGTGGTCTCCGCCGGTATCGCCAGCTCGCTGCTGCCGCGGATCGGGCCGCGGATCCCGATGATCGTCGGATCGGCGCTCGGCGTCGTCGGGTTGCTGTATCTGGCGCAACTGGATTCGGCCAGCACGTGGCTGGTGCACGTTCTGCCGAGCGAACTGCTCATCGCCGGCGGCATGGGCATGGTGTTCGTCGCCATGCAGTCGGTTGCCCTGCATCGCATCGAGGAACGCGACGCCGGTGTGGCCAGCGCGTTGTTGAACACGGGCCAGCAGATCGGCGGCTCGGTGGGCCTGGCGCTGCTGAGCACCATCGTTGCGCAGGCGTTCGCCCGCCAACCCGGCGCCGCGATGACGATCGATCCAACGACCGGGAACCCGGTTCCCGTCGATCCCGCCGCGTTCACCGACGCCAGCATCTACAGCTACGACGTCGCGTTCTACTGGGGCGCAGGGTTCTTCGTCGTCGCGCTGGTGGTCGTGCTGTTCACCATCCGGCTGCGGGCGTCCGATCTCGGTGACGAGACGCAGAACGCGGAGCACGTCGCCGCCGCCTGACGCGCGGCTCGGCACAGCCCAACGGTTCGCGGTGCCGCGCCGGTTCTGTACGCGCCGCGCACGTTACATCGTGCGCGGTGCGTGGACAACGTGCGCGACGCCATGGACTCGCCCCAGTCACAACCGTCGCACCGCGGCAGGCAGGTCGCGGTGGCGGCGGAACGGGCCGACGACGGCGACGGCCGTTGGGCGGGTGAGGACCCCTGCAGCGACCGCGCAGACCTGCTCGGTGGTCACCGCCTCGATCTGCATCAACGTCTCGGAGATGCTGCGGTGGTTGCCGTAGTTCAGTTCGGAGCGACCGATGCGGTTCATCCGCGACGCGGAATCCTCCAGTCCGAGGACCAGGCCGCCGCGCAGCGACCCCTTCGCGCGGGCGACCTCCGCGTCCGGGAGGCCGTCGCGCGCGACCTGCGCCAACGCCTCCGATGCGAGCCGCGCGACCTCGGCCACGTTCTCCGGCTGGCACGCCGCGTACACCGAGATCGCGCCGGTGTCGGCGAAGGTGTCGACGCTCGAGTACACCGAGTACGCCAGTCCGTGCTCCTCACGGATGCGCTGGAACAGCCGCGAACTCAGCCCGCCGCCGAGCGCCGCGTTCAGCACCGACAGCGGCCACCGCCGCGCCCCGTCGTGCCGGCCGTAGCCGCGCATGCCGAAGCACAGGTGCACCTGCTCCGAGTCCCGCCGGGTGATCAGGCTCAGACCGGGCATACCCGCTCGTACCGGGCGGCCCTCCCGCCGCCCGGCGGGCACCGCGCCGGGCCGCAACCGCCCCCGGAACGCTGCGCGCACCAACTCGACGACGTGGCGGTGCTCGACGTTGCCCGCGACGGCGACGACCATCCGCTCCGGGGTGTAGCGCCGCGTGTGGAAGGACCGCAACTGGGTGCGCTGCATGTGCTCGATCGAGTCGACACTGCCGATCACCGGGCGACCGATGGGGTGCTCACCGAACAGCGCGGTCAGGAATGCGTCGCCGACGAGGTCCTCGGGATCGTCGTCGCGCATCGCGATCTCCTCGAGCACCACCTGGCGTTCCAGTTCGACGTCGCCCGCCCGGCACTGCCCGTTGAGCACCACGTCGGTGACCAGGTCCACGGCGAGCGGAAGGTCGTCGTCGAGCACGTGCGCGTAGTAGCAGGTGTGCTCCTTGCTGGTGAACGCGTTCAGTTCCCCACCGATAGAGTCGACCACCTGGGCGATGTCGAGCGCGCTGCGGGTGGGCGTGGCCTTGAACAGCAGGTGCTCGAGAAAGTGCGCCGCGCCCGCGACCGTGGGGCCCTCGTCGCGTGAACCGACGCCGACCCACACCCCCACCGATGCCGACCGCACCCCCGGCACATGCTCGGTGACCACCCGCAGTCCGCCGGGCAACACGGTGCGCGCCACTCCCGACTCCGGTCCGGCGGGCAGAAAGGAAACCGACACGACCCGAACCTACACGGGCCGAAGCGGACCCGTGCTCACCAGCCGCGACGATGCGGACGCGAACCCACCAACTCGCCGCGCTGCGCGGTGTCCCGGCTGCGGTACACGATGTAGGGGCGGAACAGGTATCCGATCGGTGCGCTGAACACGTGCACCAGCCTGGTGAACGGCCACAGCGCGAACAACACCATCGCGATGATCACGTGCACGTGGTACGACGTCGCCGCCTCCGCCATCAGGTCCCCACGCGGCTGCAGAATCCAGATGGAGCGGAACCACGGCGCCACCGTCTCGCGGTAGTTACCCTCGCTGCCGTCCGCGCCGAGCATCGTCGCGACCACCCCGGCCACGATGGCGCAGATCAGCACCAGGTACATCAGCTTGTCGTTCCACGTCGTCGACAGGAACACCGGCCCCGTCGTACGACGCCGGTACACCAGGATGCCGACGCCGACCAGCGTGCACACCCCGGCGATGGTGCCGAGCACCACCGCCTGGACGTGGTAGGCGTGCTCGCTGAGGCCGATCGCATCGGTCCAGGACTGCGGGATCACCAGGCCGATCACGTGGCCGAAGATCACCACCAGGATGCCGAAGTGGAACAGCGGACTGCCGATCCGCAGCAGCCGGCTCTCGTACAACTGTGACGAGCGCGTCGTCCAGCCGAACTTGTCGTACCGGTAGCGCCACCACGTCCCGACCGCGACGATCGCGAGGACGACGTACGGGACGACGTCCCAGAACGCTGCAGACATCAGCTACTCACCTCAGTTCTCCGGCGCGGCGGCACCGTCAGCGTGAACGGCTCCAACCCGACCGCCTCCGCGGGCGGTCCCTCGCGCGCGAGTCGCCGCGCGCGCTCCTCGTCGTGCCCGGTCGCCGCCGGCAACGTCGCGCACACCGCGGCGAGCACATCCGCGTACGGCGACCCGGTCTCGGTCAACGCCGCGCTCAGCATCCGGATCGCGACGCCGTGCTCGGCGAGCAGTGCCCCACCTGCCCGGGCGTCCACCGTCGCCGCGAACTCCAGCACCACCGCGAGGTGGTCGGGCGACTCGCCCGCGGGTACTGCCACCGCGGCCGCCCGGTACGCCTCGACGAACCGCAGCATCTCCCGGCCCCGGTTGCGGGTGTCGCCCGAGGTCCAGTACGTCAGATAGAGCGTCGTGCGTTTGCGCAGGTCGAACGTGTCGACATAGCGGCTGGCGGCAACCTGGCCGGCGTCGGCGCGCAACCCCGCCGCACACCGTGCCAGCGGCGCGGCCGTCGCCGACGGCAGCCGCCGCAGCAGGGCCTCGACCGCGTCGAGGCGGTCCGCGAACCCGTCGCCCGGGTAGTCCAGCAACAGCGACGCCGCCTGCCACACCAGGCGATCGTCGACGGCGATGCCGCGGCGCAGCAGCCTCATCGCGCGTTCCCCTCATGCTCCACCGGGCTGCCCTTGCCGTCCCAGTTCAGCAGGTTCACCCGCGACGGCCGGGTCGCCGTCACCGACATCTCCTCGGTGTGCTGACGCTCCCGCAGCGCCTGGAAGTTCTCCACCGCGACCGGCACCGGAGCGCCGCTGGCCTCCCCGAACGGCCCCGAGGTGTACATGCCCGGTCCCCCGTCGAAGTCGAGCGGGCAGTCGGTCGCGGTCTCCTCGAGCCGGTGCCCCTCGGTCGCGTACGCGGTCGGGATGACGTAGCGCTGGTCGTACTTCGCGATCGCCAGCAGGCGGTACATCGCGTAGATCGACTCCTCGCTCATCCCCACCGCCGCGGGGATGTCGGCCTGCGGTTCGCGGCCGAGGTTGATGTCGCGCAGATACGACCGCATGGCCGCGAGGCGTCGCAGCACGCCCTCGACGACGGCCGTGTCGCCCGCGGTGAACAAGCCCGCGAGGTATTCCATCGGGATCCGCAGCGCGTCGAGTGCGCCGAACAGGTTCCCGAGGTCCTCGCCGTCGTGCCCATCGCGGCTCACCGCATCCACCACGGGTGACAGCGGCGGCACGTACCAGACCATCGGCACCGTGCGGAACTCCGGATGCAGCGGCAACGCCACCCGGTAGTCCTTGATCAGCGTGTACACCGGCGAGCGCTGGGCCGCCTCGATCCACTCCTGCGAGATTCCGCCGCGCCGCGCCGCCTCGATCACCTCCGGGTCCCGCGGGTCGAGCAGGACGTCGAGTTGCGCCGGGTACAGGTCCTCGTCGCGCTCGACGGACGCCGCCGCCAGCACCGCGTCGGCGTCGTAGAGCATCAGCCCGATGTAGCGCAGTCGACCCACGCAGGTCTCCGCGCACACGGTCGGTAGCCCGACCTCCACCCGCGGATAGCAGAACGTGCACTTCTCGGCCTTGCCGGTCTTGTGGTTGAAATACACCTTCTTGTAAGGGCATCCGGACACGCACATGCGCCAGCCACGGCAGCGGTCCTGATCGACGAGCACGATACCGTCCTCGGCGCGCTTGTAGATCGCCCCCGACGGGCACGACGCCGCGCACGCCGGGTTCAGGCAGTGCTCGCAGATCCGCGGCAGGTAGAACATGAAGGTCTGTTCCAGTTCGTACTTCACCTTCTCGCTGACCTTCGCCAGCACCGGGTCGCCCGGCACGATCTCGGGCGAGCCGGCGAGGTCGTCGTCCCAGTTCGCCGACCAGGACACCTTCATCGGTTCACTCGAGAGCAGGCTGCGCGGCGCGGCGACCGGAATGTGCTCACCCGCAGGCGCGTTGGTGAGGTTCTCGTAGTCGTAGGTCCACGGCTCGTAGTAGTCGTCGATCGAGGGCAGCTTGGGATTGGCGAAGATCTTCGCCAGCTTCGCGAGCCGACCGCCGTCGCGCAGTCGCAGCCGACCCTTCCGATCACGCACCCAGCCGCCGCGCCAGCGCTCCTGGTCCTCGTAGGTCCGTGGATAGCCCTGTCCGGGGCGGGTTTCCACGTTGTTGAACCAGACGTACTCGGTGCCGGCGCGGTTCGTCCAGGCCTGTTTGCAGGTGACCGAACAGGTGTGGCAGCCGATGCACTTGTCCAGGTTCATCACCATGGCGAGCTGAGCCATGACCTTCATTGGTAGCGCACCTCCTGCGAGCGTCGCCGCACGACGGTGATCTCGTCGCGCTGATTTCCGGTGGGACCGAGATAGTTGAACGCGAAGCATGTCTGGGCGTACCCGCCCGCGAGGTGGGTGGGTTTGACCAGCAGCCTGGTCAGCGAGTTGTGGATACCGCCGCGGCGGCCGGTCGTCTCGGTCAACGGCACGTCGATCGTGCGTTCCTGCGCGTGGTAGACGAAGACGACACCGTCGGGCATCCGGTGCGACACGATCGCCCGGCACACCAGCACACCGTTGCGGTTGACGGCCTCCACCCAGTCGTTGTCGTGCACACCGATCTTCGCCGCGTCGCCCGGCGACATCCACATCGTCGGCCCGCCCCGCGACAGCGACAGCATGAACAGGTTGTCCTGGTACTCGGAGTGGATCGACCACTTGCTGTGCGGGGTCAGATACCGCACGGTCAACCCGATCCCGTCGCGCGCGCTGCCGAGCGGTGCCTCGTCGAACAGCCGCGCCATGTCCAGCGGCGGACGGTAGACGGGTAGCTGCTCGCCGAGTTCCTCGAGCCAGTCGTGGTCGAGGTAGAAGTGCATCCGCCCGGTGAGCGTGTGAAAGGGCTTGAGCTCCTCGATGTTCACCGTGAACGGGGCGTAGCGCCGCCCGCCCGTCTCGCTGCCCGACCATTCCGGGCTGGTGATCACCGGCACCGGACGGGCCTGCGCGTCGGCGTAGGTGATCCTACGTTCCTCGCTGCCGAGCGCGAGGTGCACCAGCTGCCGTCCGGTGCGCCGCTCGAGTTCGCGGAAGCCCTCGACGGCGAGGCGCCCGTTCGTCGTGCCCGACAACGCTAGGATGGTGTCGGCCATCTTCACGGCGGTGTCGAGAGCCGGACGACCCGCGGCGGCACCGGAACTCATCACCCCGTGCGTCCCGGCAAGCTGGGCGACCTCCTCGTCCGGGACGACGGTGATGCCCTTGGTGGTGACCCCCAACTTCTCCACCAGCGGGCCGAGCGACGACCATTTCTGCGCGATCGCGCCGTAGTCGCGTTCGACGACGGCGATCGGGCCCATGGTCTTGCCCGGGACGGGTGTCTCGCCCAGCGCCAGCCAATCGTGCTCGGTCCCCGCGGGATACGCCATCGCACCCGGCGTGTCGTGTTGGAATGTCCCGAGCACCACGTCGCGGCGGACGCCGAGATGCTCGGCGGCGAGAGTGCTGAACGCCTGCGCGACTGCGCCGAACGCGTCGAAGTCGGACCGCGTCTCCCACGGCGGGTCGATCGCGGGCGAGAACGCGTGCACGTAGGGATGCATGTCGGTGCTCGACAGGTCGGCCTTCTCGTACCAGGTCGCGGCGGGCAGCACCACGTCGGAGAACAGCGTGGTCGACGTCATCCGGAAGTCGATCGACATCAGCAGATCGAGCTTTCCCTCCGGCATGTCCTCGCGCCAGGCGACCGTCCGCGGCCGCCGGTCCGCGGGCGTCGGCGCGGCCTGCAGGTTGGAGTCCGTGCCGAGCAGGTGCCGCAGAAAGTACTCGTTGCCCTTGCTCGACGAACCGAGCAGGTTCGCCCGCCAGATGTTCAGCACCCGAGGCCAGTTGCGCGGGTCGTCGGGGTCGGTCACCGCGAGCCGCAACCGACCCGAGGCGAGTTCGTCGGCGACGTAGGCGGGCACCTGTTTGCCGGCCGCGGCGGCCTCGTCGGCGAGGTCCAGGCTGGAGCGGTCGAACTGCGGGAAGAACGGCGACCACCCCATAGCGGCCGCCGAGGCCAGCACGTCCATCGTGTGCTTGCCGCGGAACCGACCACGCCCCAACGGACTCGCGAGCGCGTCGGCGCGGTAGCCGTCGTAGCGCCACTGGTCGGTGTGCGCGTACCAGTACGACGTGCCGGCCATCTGCCGCGGCGGGCGGGTCCAGTCGGTGGCCATGGCCATCGTCGCCCACCCGGTGACCGGGCGGCACTTCTCCTGGCCCACGTAGTGCGCCCAGCCTCCGCCGTTGCGGCCCATCGATCCGGTGAACAGCAGCATCGCGAGCACCGCGCGATAGGTGGCGTCGCCGTGGAACCACTGGCAGATCCCGGCACCCATGATGATCATGGACCGTCCGCCCGAATCGATCGCGTTCGTCGCGAACTCGCGCGCAACCCGGATCGCCTGCGCCGCGGACACTCCGGTGATCGATTCCTGCCACGCCGGGGTGTACGGCGCCGCGTCGTCGTAGTCGCTCGGCCATTCGCCGGGCAGTCCGGGCCGGCTCACTCCGTATTGGGCGAGCACCATGTCGAACACCGTGCAGACCCGCTGCCCGGCGACCTCGAACAGCGGCACGCCCCTGGTCACCGCGGTACCGCTGCCGTCGACCGTGTCGAACGCCGCCAGCGCTACCTCCGCCACGCCGCCGAGTCCCGCCACCGTGAGCGCCGGAACCACGTTGCCCAGATCCAGGTTCCAGCGGCTCACTCCCTGCTCGCCGTACCGGAAGCCGAGCGACCCCTCCGGAACCGCCACCTCGCCGGTCTCGGCGTCGAGCACCACGGGCTTGAACGCGGCGTTCTCCACATCATGCCCCAGATCGGCCGCGGTGAGGAACTTCCCGGCCACCCAACGGCCATCGCGCTCTTCGAGTTTCACCAGGAACGGCAGGTCGGTGTAGCGCCGGACGTAATCGACGAAGAACGGCTCGCCGCGCTCGACGAAGAACTCGCGCAGGATGACGTGCCCCATCGCCATCGCGAGCGCGCCGTCGGTACCGGCGGCACACGGCATCCACTCGTCGGCGAACTTGGTGTTGTCGGCGTAGTCCGGGCTGACCGTGACGACCTTTGTGCCGCGGTAGCGGACCTCGGCCATCCAGTGCGCGTCCGGGGTCCGGGTGACCGGGACGTTGCTCCCCCACATGACGAGATAGCTTGCATCCCACCAGTCCCCGGACTCGGGCACGTCGGTCTGGTCGCCGAAGACCTGTGGGGACGCGACGGGAAGGTCGGCGTACCAGTCGTAGAACGACGTCATCACGCCGCCGAGCAGCTCGACGAAGCGCGACCCCGCCGCGTGGCTGACCATCGACATCGCGGGGATCGGCGAGAACCCCGCGACGCGGTCGGGTCCGTACTCCTTGATCGTGTGCACGTGCGCCGCGGCGATCATCTCGGTGGCCTCGGCCCAACTCACCCGGACCAACCCGCCCTTGCCGCGGGCGCGTTGGTAGCGGCGGCGGCGTTCCGGATCGTCCTGGATGTCCGCCCACGCCGTCACCGGATCGCCGAGTCGGTTGCGCGCCTCGCGGTACATCTCGACGAGCACCCCGCGGGCGTACGGGTAGCGCACCCGCGTCGGCGAGTAGGTGTACCAGGAGAAGGCGGCACCGCGCGGACACCCCCGCGGCTCGTACTCCGGCCGGTCGGCACCCACCGACGGGTAGTCGGTTTCCTGCGTCTCCCAGGTGATCACGCCGTCCTTGACGTAGATCTTCCACGAGCACGACCCGGTGCAGTTCACCCCGTGGGTCGAGCGCACCACCTTGTCGTGGCTCCACCGGTCGCGGTAGAAGATGTCGCCGTCGCGCCCGCCCACGCGGTCGACCGAGCGCCCGTCGCCGGACACGTTCCCCCGCGTGAAGAACCGTCCGCTGCTCACCAGCAGGTCTTCTACCGGTCCTCCGATCCGGTTGTCCACCAAGGTATCCTCCTCACGTCGCGCGCTGGGCCGGCTCGCGTGCGTGCAGCGCGAAGGCGGTGTATAGCAGGGCCGCGAATGCGGTCAGCGCGAGCAACAGCAGCCCGATCGTGTAATTGTTGTCCGCCGCGTTGTAGGTCGCACCCATCACCAGCGGCGGGAAGTAGCCGCCGAGTCCGCCCGCGGCGGCGACGATGCCGGTGACGCTGCCGACCCGCTGCGCGGGCGCGCGCCGCGCGACCCAACCGAACACGCCGCCGGTGCCGACGCCGAGGAAGACCGCGAGCAACGTGAACGTGACCGCGGACCAGAAGTCGGCCGGTGGCTGGAAGGTCGCGATCACGGCCATCACCGTGGTTCCGGCGAGGGAGAAGAGAACGACGTACTTCGGCGGGATGCGGTCCGACAGGGCGCCTCCGATCGGGCGCGCGATGACGGCCGCGAGCGCGAAAGCCGCGGTGCGGGATCCGGCCCCGACCGCGTCGAAGTTGTAGATCGTCTTGATGTAGGTGGGTAGGTAGTTGCTGAACGCGACGAACCCGCCGAACACGATGGCATACAGGAACGACATCTCCCAGGTCACCCGCAGTTTCGACGCCGCGGCCAGTTTCGGCACGACCGGGTCGGTGTTCGGCGTGAACGCCGGCGAGTTGTGCATCACGAAGATGCACAGCACCGCGGTGAGGGCGAGTGCCACCGCGATGATGACGTGCGTCTGCATCAGACCGAACCAGCGCACGAACCGCGGCGTGAAGAAGGCCGAGAGTGCGGTACCGACCATGCCCATTCCGAACACGCCGGTCGCGAACCCACGACGGGCGGGCACATACCAGTTGTTCGCGAACGGGATGCCGACCGCGAAGATCGTGCCCGCGATACCGAGGAAGAACCCGAACACCAGCAGCAACACGTACGACTCGTTCGCCCCGGCGAATCCGACCGCGAGGACCGGCGCGATCGACGCCAGCGAGATCGCGATGAACATGGTTCGCCCGCCGTAGCGGTCCGTGAGGGCTCCGACGACGATGCGGCCGAGCGAGCCCACCAGGATCGGCGTGGCGACCAGCACCGACGCCTGCGTGCTGCTCAGCGACATCCGCTCGGCGTAGGACGTCGACAGCGGCCCGATCAGGTTCCAGGCCCAGAAGTTGATCGTGGACACCCAGGTGGCGAGGACGAGGTTGAACGCCTGCCCCCGCAGGTCCACAACCTGCCCTGTGCTCACCCGTCCCATGCAAGCACTCCGACCGGAGCCACACAGCCGGATTCGCAAATCCGCCGGACGATCGGTATGCCGCGCACGAGGCACGACGGCCCCGCACCCGGTGCGAGTGCGGGGCCGTCGCGGCCGGGTCAGGCGTCCTGCGCGACCTCGCCGGGTGCGCCGGCGGCCGGGGCAGCCTCGGCGGACTCCTCACCGACCGGCACCAGCGAGATCTTGCCGCGGTTGTCGATATCGGCGATCTCGACGCGCAGCTTGTCGCCGACGTTTACCACGTCCTCGACCTTGCCGATCCGCTTGCCGTTGCCCAGCTTCGAGATGTGCACCAGGCCGTCGCGACCGGGCAGCAGCGAGACGAACGCGCCGAACGCGGTCGTCTTGACGACGGTCCCGAGGAACCGCTCGCCGATCTTCGGCAGCTGCGGATTGGCGATCGCGTTGATCTTGTCGATCGCCGCCTGCGCCGACGGGCCGTCCGCGGCACCGACGTACACCGTGCCGTCGTCCTCGATGGAGATGTTCGCGCCCGTCTCCTCGGTGATCTGGTTGATCACCTTGCCCTTGGGCCCGATCACCTCGCCGATCTTGTCGACCGGCACCTTGATCGTCGTGATCCGCGGCGCGAACTCGCTCATCTCGTCCGGCGTGGCGATCGCCTCGGCCATCACCTCGAGGATGGTCGTGCGGGCGTCGTGCGCCTGGCTCAGCGCGCCCGCGAGCACCTTGGACGGGATGCCGTCGAGCTTGGTGTCGAGCTGCAGCGCCGTGACGAAATTCTTCGTGCCCGCGACCTTGAAGTCCATGTCGCCGAACGCGTCCTCGGCGCCGAGGATGTCGGTGAGCGCGACGTAGCGGGTCTCCCCATCAACTTCGTCGGACACGAGACCCATCGCGATGCCCGCGACCGGCGCCTTCAGCGGCACGCCGGCGTTGAGCAGCGACAGGGTCGACGCGCACACCGAACCCATCGAGGTCGAGCCGTTGGACCCCAGCGCCTCCGACACCTGCCGGATCGCGTACGGGAACTCCTCCTGGCTCGGCAGCACCGGCATCAGCGCCCGCTCGGCGAGCGCGCCGTGGCCGATCTCGCGCCGCTTGGGCGAACCCACGCGGCCGGTCTCACCGGTCGAGTACGGCGGGAAGTTGTAGTGGTGCATGTACCGCTTGGACGTCTCCGGCCCCAGCGAGTCGACCTGCTGGGCCATCTTCACCATGTCCAGCGTGGTGACGCCGAGGATCTGGGTCTCGCCGCGCTCGAACAGCGCCGACCCGTGCGCCCGCGGCACCACCGCGACCTCGGCCGACAGCGAGCGGATGTCGGTGATCCCGCGACCGTCGATGCGGAACTGGTCGCGCAGGATGCGCTGGCGGACGAGCTTCTTGGTCAACGACCGGAACGCGGCGCCGATCTCCTTCTCGCGGCCCGGGAAATCCGACTCGAGCGCAGTGAGTACAGCGCCCTTGATCTCGTCGGTACGCTCGTCGCGCTCCTGCTTGCCGGCGATGGTGAGCGCCTGTGCTAGCGAGGCCGCCGCTGCATCTTCAACGGCGGCGTAGGCGTCGTCCTGGTACGGCGGGAACACCGGGTAGTCGGCGGCCGGCTTCGCGGCCTTGGCGGCCAGGTCCTGCTGCGCCTTGCACAGCAGGGCGATGAACGGCTTGGCGGCCTCGAGGCCCTCGGCGACGACGGTCTCGGTCGGCGCCTGGGCGCCGCCCTCGATCAGCGCGATCACGTTGTCGGTGGCCTCGGCCTCGACCATCATGATCGCGACATCGGCCTGATCACCCGCGCCTGCGACGACGCGACCGGCGACGACCATGTCGAATACCGCGTTCTCGAGTTGCTCGACGGTCGGAAACGCGACCCACTGGCCCTCTATGAGGGCAACGCGGACGGCGCCCACGGGGCCGGAGAAGGGCAGGCCGGAAATCTGGGTGGACGCCGACGCGGCGTTGATCGCGACGACGTCGTACAGGTCGTTCGGGTCCAGGCTCATCACGGTGACGACGACCTGGATCTCGTTGCGCAGGCCGTCGACGAACGAGGGCCGCAGCGGCCGGTCGATCAGGCGGCAGGTGAGGATCGCGTCCGTCGAGGGACGGCCCTCGCGGCGGAAGAAGGAGCCGGGGATGCGGCCCGCGGCATACATCCGCTCCTCGACGTCGACGGTCAGCGGGAAGAAGTCGAAGTGCTCCTTCGGCGACTTGCTCGCGGTGGTGGCCGACAGCAGCATGGTCGCGTCGTCGAGATAGGCGACGACGGAGCCGGCGGCCTGGCGGGCCAGCCGTCCGGTCTCGAAGCGGATGGTGCGGTTACCGAAGCGGCCGTTGTCGAGCACGGCCGCGGATTCGAACACGCCCTCCTCGACCTCCACGGCGGAGGACTGGGGTTCTTGGGTCTGGGTCATGTGAGTGTCTTCTCTACCTCTCGTCTTCGCCGTACCCGCGCGGGCGCGGCCCGACCCTCCTGGCCGGAGCGCGCGCACCTGCTCCGCACTCCCCTCGAGTGCGGCGGCGCGGTGGCGGTCATCGATCGAAGCCCCGCGGTCCACGACCGGGAAGCCACTACCGAAGACCGACGCCACGTCAGGTGCATACGGCTGGTGTGGTTACTCGCCGAACACGAGTAGCCAACGAGGCAATTCTATGCGTTGCCTCGTTGGCTACCGTGCAGGCTTGGTTCGGTTGGGATCAGCGACGCAGGCCGAGCCGTTCGATCAGCGAGCGGTACCGCGCGATGTCGACCTTCTGGACGTACTTGAGCAGCCGACGACGACGGCCGACGAGCAGCAGCAGTCCGCGCCGCGAGTGATGGTCGTGCTTGTGCTGCTTGAGGTGTTCGGTCAGATCCGTGATCCGCTTCGTCAGCATCGCGACCTGGGCCTCCGGCGAACCGGTGTCGGTCTCGTGCAGGCCGTACTCGGTGAGGATCTGCTTCTTCTCGGCAGTGGTCAGTGCCACGGAAACTCCTGGTCGTCAAGTCCGCGAGTGGGTGGAACTCGTGCAGCCGCCGCGAACCGCAGCACACACGGTTGTCGAGAGTACCAGCCACCAGCGCTACCCCGGCGATTCCTGCAGCACCTCGCGCGCCCGCGCGGCGTCGCGGCCCATCTCCTCGACGAGCGCCTCGACCGAGTCGAACTTCTGCATGCCGCGCAGGTGCTCGACGAAATCGACGGCGACGTGCTGGCCGTACAGGTCCGCCTCGCCGTCGAGCACATACGCCTCGACGGTCCGGGTGCGGCCGGAGAACGTCGGGTTCGTGCCCACCGACAGCGCGGCGCGGGCGGGCTTGCCCGCGGTCACCTCACCGATCGTCGGCCCCGGCCCGAGCACGGTGAACCACGCCGCGTACACACCGTCGGCGGGAATGGCCGAATACATCGGCGGTGCGATGTTCGCGGTCGGATACCCCAGCTCACGGCCCCGGCCGTCGCCGTGCACGACGACGCCCTCCACCCGGTGCGGGCGGCCCAGCGCCTCGGCGGCGGCGCGCACGTCGCCGGCGTCGACGCAGGCCCGCACATACGTCGAGGAGAACGTGACGGCGTGCTCCTCGAGCAGCTTCACGCCGTCGACCTCGAAGCCGAAGCGGTGGCCCATCTCCTCCATCGTCTCGACCGTGCCCGCGGCCTTGCGCCCGAACGTGAAGTTCACCCCCACGACCACATCGAGCACGTGCAACCGCTCCACGAGCAGGTCGTGCACGTAACTCTGCGGCGGCAGCTTCATGAACTCCTGCGTGAACGGCATGACACAGAAGACGTCGACGCCGAGCTGCTCGACGAGTTCGGCTCGGCGCGACAACGTCGTCAGCTGGGCCGGGTGGTTGCCGGGTCGCACGACCTCCATCGGGTGCGGATCGAACGTCATCACCACCGACGGCACCCCGCGCCGGCGCGCCGCCTCGACCGCACGCGTGATCAGCTGTGCATGCCCGCGGTGCACACCGTCGAACACCCCGACCGTGAGCACGCACCGGCCCCAGTCGGCGGGTATGTCGTCGAGACCTCGCCATCTCAGCACATTCGCAGCCTAGGGGACCCCCACCAGGCGGGTCACGAATACCGCGCCGTTCGCTCATGTCCTGCGCCGGATAGCGTCGCGGGGATATCGTTAGGGAAGCGCATCACTCGCCCGGGAGGTCGCCGATGGCCCGATCGCGTTGGATAGCTGGCGCTCTCACAGTGCTCACAGCGCTAGCGGTTGTGGTCCCGGCGGCGGCCGACGGCGCCCCGACGCCGAGCACCGACCCCCTGTCCGCGCCGGAGCGCACCGCCATCTCCTACCAGGGCACCGCGGCCCGGTTCGGCACGCTCAACCAGTTCGACAGCTACCCGGCGTTGTCGATCGCCAAGCTGTACATCGTCGACTACGCGGTCCGCCACGGCGATGGCAACCCGGACGACATGGCACTCGCGGAGCGGATGATCCGCGTCTCAGACGACGTCGCCGCCGACACCCTCGCCGCCCGGTACCCGATGGCGATCGACGACATCGCCGCTGAAAACAACCTCACCGCCACGCACGGCGCCGACTACTGGGGCAACTCGGTCACCAGCGTCGCCGACGTGGTGACGTTCCTGCAGGCCAAGATGGCCGAGTTTCCGCTCTCGCCCGTGCTCGCCTGGATGATCATGGCGGCCCCGATCGCCGCCGACGGCACCGTGCAGGACTGGGGCACCGCCACCCTGCCCGGCGCGGTGGGCAGCAAGTGGGCGTGGTCGGATTTCGGTGCGTCCCTCGTGTTGTCCGCGTCGTTCGGTGCGGACTTCGCGGCGGCGGCGGTGACGTACGGCGAGCCGGCCGACCAGTCCGACGACGTGCGCGCGGCGTTCGCCCCGGGCCCGACACTTGCGCTCGCACCGGCCTCCCGCGAGCGCGACTGCGACCGCTGACCGGCATGCGCACCGCTGCCCCGACCCACGCAATCGAATAATCTCGACATCGTGCCCTCGAAACGTGACCGCTCGACCGCCGACGTGCCCGCGTCCGACAGCCTGACGGCGGTCGGCCAGGACTACCTGAAGGAGATCTGGAGCGCGCAGGAGTGGTCGTCGCAGGCCGTGTCGACGAAGCTGCTCGCGGAGACGATCGGGGTGTCTGCGTCCACCGTGTCCGAGGCGATCCGCAAACTCGCCGACCAGGGCCTCGTCGACCATGCCCGCTACGGCTCCATCGAGCTGACCGAGGTGGGCCGCGCCGCGGCGATCGCGGTTGTCCGCCGTCACCGGCTGATCGAGACGTTCCTGGTCAAGGAACTCGGCTACGGCTGGGACGAGGTGCACGACGAGGCCGAGGTGCTCGAGCATGCCGTCTCGGAACGCCTCGTCGCCCGCATCGACGCCAAGCTCGGCCATCCCGAACGCGACCCACACGGCGACCCCATTCCGTCGCCGGACGGCGCGGTGCCGACGCCGCCCGCCCGCCAACTCAGCGACCTGACCGACGGCGAGTCCGGCACGGTGGCCCGCATCTCCGACTCCGACCCGGCGATGCTGCGTTACTTCGATTCGGTCGGGATCGCGCTCGACACCAAGATCAGAGTCCTGGAGCGGCGCGATTTCGCCGGCACCATCTCCGTCCGCCTCGGCGCGGCCGACACCACCCCAGTGGAACTCGGCAACCCGGCGGCGCGCTCGATCTGGCTCGTCACGACCTGACTCACAGGTTCGACGGCCGCACCACGAACACCGACGCCGCCCGCCGCCCCCGCTCCTGCAGCAGCGCGATCACCCGCCCCGCCGAGTCGATCGCCGCGTAGGTGCCGGCGATCCCGACCGGATCGAGCCACCGCCCGTGCCGCAGCGATTCCGCCTCCTCGTCGTCGACCATGCGGTAGCCGAACGCAATTCGTGCCGCGGAGTCGATGTCGAAGCTGACGCCGGGATCGTCGGCGAGGTTGTCGAGCGTGCGTGCCTGCGCCAGCGTGAACGGCCCGACCCGGGTGCGGCGCAGCGCAGTCAGGTGTCCCCCGACGAGTAGGGCGGCGCCGAGGTCGCGCGCCAGGGCACGCACGTAGGTCCCCGAGGAGCACTCGATCGTGACGTCTAGGTCGACGAACTCGCCGACCACCCGACGGTCGAGCAGGTCGAACCGCGACACGGTCACCGGCCGCGCCGCCAACTCCACCTCCTCCCCCGCCCGGTGGCGCGCGTAGGCCCGACGGCCATCGACCTTGATCGCGCTCACCGTCGCCGGCACCTGCTCGATGTCACCCGTCAGGGCCGCCGTCACCGCCGCGACCTGCTCGGGCGTCACGCCGCTCGCGTCGGCGGTCGACAGCACCGCGCCCTCGGCGTCGTCGGTGGTGGTCGCGGCGCCGAGACGGATCGTAGCGGTGTACTCCTTCTCGGTCAGCGCGAGCAGCCCGAGCATCTTCGTTGCCCGGCCGACCCCGAGCACGAGCACCCCGGTCGCCATCGGGTCGAGCGTGCCCGCGTGCCCGATCTTGCGGGTGGCCAGCAGTTTGCGGCAGCGGGCGACGACGTCGTGGCTGGACATGCCGGAGCCCTTGTCGACGATCAGCAGGCCCGCGCCGGCGAGCGGATCCACTATCCGACTCCCCTTATCCCACAACGATCGTCGTGAGCACAAGCCCGCCCGCGACCAGCCAGCGCCCGTGCAGCGCGTCGAGCGGCGCCCCGACCAAGGTGTGCCCCGGCACCAGCAGTTCGCTGCGGAAGCTTCCCGAGCGTCGGTCCGGTTCGACGGTGAACGTGATGTGCGCGTCCTCGAACCCGAGCCAGCGGTGCGTCAGCGGGAACCACGCCTTGTATGTCGCCTCCTTGGCGCAGAACAGAACTCGGTCCAGGTGCAGGTCCTCGGCGGCGAGCGCCGCGATCCGCGTCCGTTCGGCGCGCAGGCTCACCGCGTCGAGCACCCCCTCCGGCAGCGGCGCGTGCGGTTCGGCGTCGATCCCGATCGATCGGAACGCCAACGCATGCGCGAGCGCCGCACCGCGGTATCCCTCACAGTGCGTGAGGCTGCCGACGACACCGCGGGGCCAGCGCGGAGAACCCTTGTCGCCACGCATGATCGGGCCCTGCGGCAGGCCGAGTTCGGCCAGCGCGACGCGCGCGCAGTGCCGCGCCCCGACGAACTCGCGGCGGCGCTTGTCAACCGCGCGCGAGATCAGCGGTTCCTCGGCCGGATGTGGCCCCAGGCCGGGAGGGTCGGTGAACAATTCCGCCGACGCCACGCCCTCGGGCAGGATGCGCCCGAGCAGCACGTGGTCGGCCTCCGTGACGTCCGTCCTCATCTGTTCGACCGCATCCTTTCGACCTCGGCCTCCATCTCCGGTGAGACCTTGAAGTGCCCACCCCATTTGTTCAGCGAGCCCGGCGGGTACTCCGGCACCGGCAGGATCTGGCGCAGCAATCTCTCCGGCAGCCCGCGGCGCTGCCACTCGCGCGGGTACCCGATCGAGACCTCCTCGAAGCGGACCCCGTCGTAGTACGTGGTGCGGGGGATGTGCAGGTGCCCGTACACCGAGCAGACGACGTTGTAGCGGGTGTGCCAGTCGGCGGTGTCGACGCTGCCGCACCACAGCGCGAACTCCGGGTAGAACAGCACCTCCGTGGGTTGGCGCACCAGCGGGAAGTGGTTGATCAGCACCACCGGCGTGCCGGCGGGCAGCGCGTCGAGGCGGGCGCGGGTGGACGCGATCCGGGCTCGGCACCACGCGTCGCGGGTCGGGTAGGGCTCGGGCGAGAGCAGGAACTCGTCGGTTGCGACGACGTTGCGCTCACGCGCGATCGCGAGACCGTCTGCCTTGTTCGTCGCCCCCGCGGGCAGGAACGTGTAGTCGTAGAGCAGGAACATCGGCACCAGTGTCACCGCTTCGGCGACCTCGGCGTCCCACACCGGGAACTCGTCCTCGGGGGTGATCACGTCGATTTCGCGGCACAGAGTCACCAGGTACTCGTAGCGGGCGACACCGTGCATCTGCACCGGGTCCTTGGCGGTCGTCCACAGTTCGTGGTTGCCAGGAACCCAGATCACCTTCGCGAACCTGCTGCGCAGCAGTTCCAGTGCCCAGCGGATGTCGTCGGTCTTCTCCGACACGTCACCTGCGACGATGAGCCAGTCGTGCGGCGAATCGGGCTCGATCCGCTCGGTGATCGGCCGGTTGCCCTTGTGACCGACATGAATGTCGCTCACCGCCATCAGCTTCGGTGCCATGGTTCAACTGTGCCTCATGCTTGCCCGCATCCACCCGCCCGCCCCGCCAACCGACACCGGCGCCAGCGTTCAGCGCAGTTGGATGTCGGACCCCACGACGGCCCAGCGGCCCGACGCGGTACGCCACACGACGGCAGCGGTGCGCGCCACCATGAACAGCGCCAGGCCGGTCCAGATGCCGGCGAGGCCCCAGTCGAACGCGAGCGATGCCCAGATCATCGGCAGGAAGCCGACGAGCGCGCTGGCGAGGGTCGCGTTGCGCAGAAACGCCGCGTCGCCGGCGCCGAGCAGGACGCCGTCGAGGGCGAACACCACACCGGCGAGTGGGATCAGCGCGACGAAGAACCACCACGCAACGCCGATCTGGTCCAGCACGCTGGCATCGGTCGTGAAGATCCCGGGGATGACGCTCGCCCCCACCGCGAACAAGGCCGCGATCACCAATGCGAACCAGCCGGAGAACCACGTGACCCGCTTCGCCACCGACCGTGCGTCGTCCGCCCGGCCTGCCCCCAGCGCGGCGCCGACGAGGGTCTGCGCCGCGATCGCGAGCGAGTCCAAGGTCAGCGCGACGAAGTTCCACAGTTGCAGCACCACCTGGTGTGCCGCGACCGACGCCGCCCCGAACCTGGCCGCGACCGCCGCCGCGGACACGAAGCACGCCTGGAAGGCGAGGCTGCGCAGGATGAGGTCGCGGCCGAGGACCAGTTGGGCCCGCATCACCCGCGGCTGCGGCCGCAGCCCGACCTTCTCCCGCACCAACGCGAGGATGAACAGCAGACCCGACACCGACTGACCCACGACGTTCGCGATCGCCGAGCCCACCAACTCGAGCCGCGGCGCGCCGAGCAGTCCGTGCACCAGGATCGGGCACAGGAACGCCGAGAGCGCCAGCCCCACGATCACGAGCCGCAACGGCCGCATGGTGTTCTGCACGCCGCGCATCCAGCCGTTCCCGGCCATGGACACCAGGATCAGCGGCGCCCCGAACAGTGCCACCCGCAGCCACTGCTCGGCCTCGCCCGCGATGTCGGTGCCGCCGGCGATCACGCTGGTCACCGGCCCGGCCAGCACCTGCATGACGACGACGATCACCGCGCCGACCCCCAAAGCCAGCCACGTCGCCTGCACCCCCTCGCGAACCGCGCCGGCGTGGTCGCCGGCGCCGTGCAGGCGGGCGGTGCGTGCGGTGGTGCCGTAGGCGAGGAAGGTCAGCTGGGTGCTGACCAGCGTGAGGATCAGTCCGCCGACGGCGAGCCCGGCCAGCGCCAGCGCACCCAACCGGCCGACGACGGCGATGTCGAAGAGCAGATAGATCGGTTCGGCCACGAGCACACCGAGCGCGGGCAGCGCCAAGTGCAGGATCCGGCGCGGGCCGACGGAGCCGACTGGACCGACTTCGCTCACTCTAGGGCCGCCCGCAGGTCGGCGATCACCGCCTCGACGGGTCCGGCCGTCGTGTAGCCAGCGGCGGAGCGGTGCCCGCCGCCGCCGAGGCCGCTCGCAACCTTCGACACGTCGGTCCCGTTGCGCGAACGCAGCGACACCGACCAGTGCTGGAGTCCGTCAGTAGTCTCCGTGGAGGTCTCCTTGAGCACTGCCGCGACCGCCGCTTCGGAGGTGGTGCGGACGATGTCGATGACGCTCTCCACCTCCTCCGACTGCAGCGCGCCGATGTCGTCGCGACGCACCACGGCGTACACCAGTCCGGCGCCGCCGCCCGCGGTCGGCACCAGTTCGGCCGAGCCGAGCACCTTCGAGAGCATCGGCAGCCAGCCGAACGGGTGGGTGTCGAGCAGTTCGCGCGCGATCTCGGCGCCGTCTATGCCGGTCGCGAGCAGGCGGTCGGCGAGGGCATGCGTGCCGGGCTTCACCCAGCGGAACGAACCCGTGTCGGTGACCAGGCCTGCGTACAGGCAGTGCGCGAGGTCGCGGTCGAGCGCGACGCCGAGTCCGTCGAGCACCCGCAGAACGACGGCGGTTGTAGACTCCGCGGACTCGTCCACTAGATTGACGTCGCCGAAGCGGGTGTTGGAGCGGTGGTGGTCGAGCACCAGCGTCGTCTGGGCACCGACCAACCGGTCGCGCAGCGCGCCGAGGCGGCCCTCGCTGCCGCAGTCGACGGCGACCAGCAGGTCCACCGAGTCGGCGACGTCATCCGCGGCGACGACGAACTCCGCGCCCGGCAGCGACCGCATCGACACCGGCAGGTCGGCGGGCTCGGCGAACGCAACCTGCACAGGCACGCCACGGCGGTGCAGCGCGAGGGCGAGGGCCAGGCCGCTACCGATGGTGTCGGCGTCGGGCTGCACGTGGCACAGCACCGTCACCGACGTCGCCGCCCGCAGCGCGGTCACCGCGGCCGAAATCGCGTCTGTCATCTGGCGAGCTACCGTTCGTCCGGTCGCTCAGCGTGGTCGCGCTCCGTGGTCCGGTAGGGGTCGGCGTCGCCGGCGGGCACCGCGTTCGCGGCGACCTTCGCGACCTCGTCGTCGGCGGCGCGCGCCCGCGCGAGCGCTTCCTCCAGGTGCCGCGCGGTGTCGGGCACGGTGTCGAGGATGAACGTCAACGTCGGCGTGAACCGCACGCCGGTGCCGGCGCCGACCTTCGAACGCAGCACACCCTTCGCCTTCTCCAGCCCGGCCGCGGCAGAGGTGAGATCGGGTTCGGTGTCGAGGTCGGCACCCATGACGGTGTAGTAGACGGTCGCGTCGCGCAGGTCACCGGTCACCTTGGCGTCGGTGATCGTGACGAAGCGCAGCCGCGGGTCCTTGATCTCGTGCTCGATCGCGGTCGCGACGATGGTCGCGATCCGCTTCGCGAGCCGGCGTGCTCTGGCCTGGTCGACCATGACAACAGCCCCTTTCAATCCTCAGGTCCGAAGATCCGCCTGCGTGCAGCGAGCAACTCGAGTTCGGGACGGGCGGCAACGTGCCGCTCGCACCGGTCGAGCACCTCGTGAACATGGTCGATGCCCGCGCTCACGACCGCCACTCCAAGCAGCGACCGCCGATGCAGGTCCTGCGACCCGGCCTCCACCGCGCACACGCCGTAGCGCTGCAGTTCGGCGAGGACGGGCCGCACGAGCGAACGCTTCTGCTTGAGCGAACGCACGTCGCCGAGCAGGACGTCGAGCTCGAGCGCCCCGACGAACAAGAGCCGCTCCTAGTCCCGCGGCTTCTCGCGCAGTTCGTAGGCCTCGATGACGTCGCCTTCCTTGATGTCGTTGTAGGACAGGGTCAGACCACACTCGAAGCCTTCGCGGACCTCGGTGGCGTCGTCCTTCTCCCGCCGCAGCGACTGGATGGTCGTCGTCTCGGCGACGACGAGGTTGTCGCGCAGCAGCCGCGCCTTCGCGTTGCGCCGCAGGATGCCCGAGGTGACCATGCAACCGGCGATGAGCCCGACCTTGGACGAGCGGAACAGGGCGCGGATCTCCGCCCGGCCGAGTTCGACCTCCTCGTAGACCGGCTTGAGCATGCCCTTCAGGGCCTTCTCGATCTCGTCGATCGCCTGGTAGATCACCGAGTAGTACCGGATGTCGACACCCTCGCGGTTCGCCAACTCGGTCGCCTTGCCCTCGGCGCGGACGTTGAACCCGATGATGATCGCGTTCGACGCCGACGCCAGGTTGACGTTGGTCTCGGTGACACCGCCGACGCCGCGGTCGATGACGCGCAACACCACCTCGTCGTCGATTTCGATGCCGAGCAGGGCCTCCTCTAGCGCCTCGACCGTACCGGCGTTGTCGCCCTTGAGGATCAGGTTGAGTTCGCTGGTCTCCTTCAGCGCGGCATCGAGATCCTCGAGGCTGATCCGCTTGCGGCTGCGCGCGGCCATCGCGTTGCGCTTGCGCGCGTTGCGACGGTCGGCGATCTGCCGGGCGATCCGGTCCTCGTCGACGACGAGCAGGTTGTCACCCGCGCCGGGCACCGACGTGAAGCCGATGACCTGCACCGGCCGCGACGGCAGCGCCGCCTCGACGTCGTCGCCGTGCTCGTCGACCATCCGACGGACGCGGCCGTACGCGTCGCCCGCGACGATCGAGTCGCCGACATGCAGGGTTCCGCGTGCGATGAGCACGGTCGCCACCGGGCCGCGGCCGCGGTCGAGGTGCGCCTCGATCGCGACTCCCTGGGCCTCCATGTCCGGGTTGGCCCGCAGGTCGAGCGCGGCGTCCGCAGTGAGCAGCACCGCCTCGAGCAGCGCCTCGATGTTGGTGCCCTGCTTGGCGGAGATGTCGACGAACATGGTGTCGCCGCCGTACTCCTCGGCTACCAGGCCGTACTCGGTGAGCTGCCCGCGGATCTTCGCCGGGTCTGCACCCTCCTTGTCGATCTTGTTGACCGCCACCACGATCGGCACGTCCGCCGCCTGCGCGTGGTTGATCGCCTCCACCGTCTGCGGCATAACACCGTCGTCGGCCGCGACCACGAGGATCGCGATGTCGGTGGCCTTCGCACCACGGGCACGCATGGCGGTGAACGCCTCGTGACCCGGGGTGTCGATGAAGGTGACCAGCCGCTCGGCGTCCTCGAAGGCGACCCCGACCTGGTAGGCACCGATGTGCTGGGTGATGCCACCGGCCTCGGCCTCGCGGACGTTCGCCTTGCGGATCGTGTCGAGCAGGCGGGTCTTGCCGTGGTCGACGTGACCCATGACGGTGACCACCGGCGGCCGCGACTCGAGGTCGGACTCGTCGCCCTCGTCCTCGCCGTAGGTGAGGTCGAAGGACTCGAGCAGCTCGCGGTCCTCGTCCTCCGGGCTGACGACCTGGACGACGTAGTTCATCTCGCCGCCGAGCAGTTCGAGCGTCTCGTCGTTGACCGACTGCGTCGCCGTCACCATCTCACCGAGGTTGAACAGCGCCTGCACCAGCGCGGCCGGGTTCGCGTCGATCTTCTCCGCGAAGTCCGACAGCGACGCGCCGCGGGCGAGCCGGATGGTCTCGCCGTTGCCACGCGGCAACCGCACGCCGCCGACGGCGGGCGCCTGCATCGAGTCGTATTCCTGGCGCTTCTGCCGCTTCGACTTGCGCCCGCGCTTGGGGGCGCCGCCGGGACGGCCGAACGCACCGGCCGCGCCACCGCGCTGACCGGGACGGCCTGCGCCGCCACCGCCGCCGGGACGGCCGCGGAAACCACCGCCACCGCCCGCCGGGGCTCCGGTGCCGGTGCCTGCACCTGCGCCGCCGCGGTAATTACCGCCGCCACCGG
>DATDBL010000160.1:0-9842 GCA_036524855.1 Aldersonia sp.
GCGTCCAGGTCGGTGATGAAGTACGGCGAGAGGTAACCCTTGTCGAACTGCACGCCCTCGGTGATCTCGAGCTCGGTCTGCAGCGAGGAGGACTCCTCGATGGTGACCACGCCGTCCTTGCCGACGGTGGTGAGCGCGCGGGCCACCATCTCGCCGATCTCCTCGTCGCGCGAGGAGACGGTCGCGACCTGCGCCATCGCCTTCTCGCCCGCGACCGGGATGGCCGCGGCGAGCAGGCTCTCGGAGACCTTGTCGGCCGCCTTGGCGATGCCCGACCCGAGCACCATCGCGTTCGCACCCGCGGCGATGTTGCGCAGCCCGGCCCGCACCAGCGCCTGCGCCAGCACGGTCGCGGTGGTGGTGCCGTCGCCGGCGACGTCGTTGGTCTTGGTGGCGACGCTCTTCACCAACTGCGCGCCGAGGTTCTCGAATGGATCCTCCAGGTCGATTTCGCGCGCGATCGTCACGCCGTCGTTGGTGACGGTCGGGCCGCCGAACGCCTTCGCGAGCACGACGTGGCGACCGCGCGGGCCCAGGGTTACCCGGACCGCGGCGGCGAGTTGGTCGACGCCGCGCTCGAGCGCCCGACGAGCTTGCTCGTCGAACTCGATGAGCTTGGACATAGTCGAGTACTTCTCCTGTTCGGTTGCGAACGCAAGCCGCCCCGGTTCCGAGGTGCTCGGGGGCCGGGGCGGAAGCGTGCTGACTTGGTGACGCTGACTTGGTGACGCTTACTTGGTAACGACAGCCAGGACGTCGCGCGCCGACAGGATGAGGTACTCCTCGCCCGAGTACTTGATCTCGGTGCCGCCGTACTTGCTGTAGATGACGGTGTCGCCTTCCTTGACGTCGAGCGGGATGCGCTTGTCACCCTCGTCGTCCCAACGGCCCGGGCCGACGGCGACGACGGTGCCCTCTTGGGGCTTTTCCTTCGCCGTGTCCGGAATGACCAGGCCGGAGGCGGTCGTCGTCTCGGCCTCGATGGCCTGGACGAGGATCTTGTCCTCGAGCGGCTTGATTTTCACGCTCGCCACGATGAGCCCTCCACTTTCAGTGGTTGTCGCGTTCCGGGTCTGCTCCCGAAACTGCTTTCGGTCGATCAGATTCCCGGCCCTGCCGACAGCCCCGTCGTCGCGGGTGCCGAGGCTGTCCCAGTGCCGACTAGCACTCTATACACGCGAGTGCCAGCACTCAAGCCTCCCCAGCGCCGGTTCACCCAGAGCGCAACGGTGGCGTTCCATAGGCGGCGTCCTACAGGTCCAACCGGGCCTGCACCCGCCCGGAGTCGATCGCCGCCTGCAGCGCCGCGTGGTCGGCGACATTCTGCTCCGCGTAGGCGAGCGCGAACTCCGCCATCGCGTCGTCGAACGCCCCGCGCGAGCCCAGATAGCCGGCGATCGCGAACCGGTCACCCGAGCGCCCGTGCGCCTGCGCGAGCGTACGCCCGCACAGCCGCCCGTAGAGTTCGAGGAGTTCGGGGGAGAAAGTGTCGACCTGCGCCGAGAGCTTGCCGTCGCGCAACTGGCGGACGTAGAAGTCGCGCACCTCGCCGTCGAGGCCCTCACCCCGGTCCCAGCCGAGGAAGATGTCGCTGGCCTCCTGCATCAGCTGCTGCCCGTTGACCACCCGCTCACCCTGATGCTCGATCTCGGGACCGGTCACGTAGCGGGCGAGCACCGACTTCTGGGCCTCCTTCACCTGCAGGAACAGCGGATCTTCACCGTCCGCACCCTCGAACAGGCCGATCCAGCAGCGGGTTCCGACGCTGCCAACGCCGACGACCTTGAGCGCGAAGTCGATCATCCGATAGCGCTCGATCAGCACCCGCCGGTCCCACTGCAGCGTCTCCTTGTACGCGGCGAAGCGCTCGAGCAGCAACTTGTACATGCGGTCGAACTCGGCGCCTTCGAGCAGCTCGGACATCCGGATGATCAACGGCGGGTCGCTGACGATCTGGCGGCGGCCGTCCACCACGCGGGTCAGCTTGCCGAGCGCCTGCATGCTGGTGCGCCTGCGCGCCTTGCGCACCGCCCCCTTCGCACGGCCGACAGTCTCGGCGTCGATCCGGGAGCGGAACTCCCGCATCACGGTGTCGGCGTCCACGTGTGCGTACCAGACGTCGAGGTGCCCCAGGCCCGCCAGCTCACCCATCCGGATCCGGTAGGCGGTGGCCGCACCCCGGGCGATGGGGCGGCACTGCTCGGTCGGGAAGCCGCGACCGCGGGCCGCGACCGCGAGGCTCGCCGACAACCGTTTCACGTCCCACTCGAACGGGCCGGGATACGTCTCGTCGAAGTCGTTCACGTCGAAGACGAGGCGCCGCTCGGGCGTGGCGTAAACACCGAAGTTCGACAGGTGGGCGTCACCGCAGAGTTGCACGCGCAGATCGCTCGACGGGGAGCGCGCGAGGTCGTCGGCCATCACGAGCGCCGCCCCACGGAAGAAGGCGAACTGCGACTGTGCCATTCGCCCGTAGCGGATCGGGACCAGGTTCGGTACCCGGGACGCAGCCTGTTCCTCGAGCAGGCCGATGGGGTCCGGCCGGCCCGCGAAGGAGACCTCTGCGAGCGCGGAACGCTTCACTCGCTGCCGGTGCGCCTTGCCGGTGCGGGTCAGTTCGTGGCGGCTCGAGCCGTCGCCGGGTAACTCCGCCGTGGGGCGGTCCGTCAGGTCCATGATCTCCCGTTTCGCCTGTCGATATGATCTGCGCCATTGTGCTCCGCCACGAGTGACCCACGACACGCAAACCGGGGTGAAGCTTTCAATTCGGTCATCAATTCGGTAACGTTCAGATAACGGAGTCAGGGGTACTCTGGGCCGCAAGGCCGACTGCGCTCGAGCGCAGGACCGCAGAACGATCACCAGAGGGGCGGGAGGTGAGTCGGTGCGCACGTCGCTGGGTGTCTCCGCGGGCAGTGCCGTCGTCTGCTCCGCTCTCCTGACCACCGCCGAGGACGGAACTCAGACCACTGAGTACCGCACGGTGTCGGCCGACGATCACGCCGCCGACCTGGGCGAACTCGTCGCCTCGTCGATCGAATTGATGACCACGCAGATCCCTGGGCGGGTCGTGCGGCCCTCGGGAATCGCGGTCGCCTACCGCAGCAAGGACCAGGTGCAGTCGATCCGTTCCGCGGTCGCGGCGCACCGCCACGACCTCCAACTGGTCCCGGAGTCCGCCGCGGCGTTGACCTATCTGCACCATACCGGCGAGGTGGCGCGCTACGAGACGGTGGCGATCGTCGACTTCGGCGCGACCGGCCTGACCGTCACCCTGCTCGATCAGGCCGACGGGACCGTCCTCGACTCGCAACGCACGACCGAGGTGAGCGGCGATGCGATCGATGCCGCACTGTCGGCGCACCTCGCACGCCGCCGGTCCTACACCGCCCGACCGGACCGCGAGGTCCTCGCCGCGCGGGTGCGCACCGCGAAGGAACAACTCTCGACCGAGAAGACGGTGTCGGTCGAATTCGGTTCGCGCGCACCGCTGGAACTGACCCGGTCCGAGTTCGACGCGATCACCGCACCGGCCGTCGCCGCAGCCGCGACCTTCACTGCGCAGGTTCTCGAGGGCGCAACCCGGCAAACGGATGCCCTCGCGCTCATCGGTGGTGGCGCGAACATTCCCGCGGTGCAGCGCCGACTGCGCACCGAGTTGCGCCTGCCCGTTCTGCGTCCCGAGGAGCCGGAGGCTGTGATTGCGAAGGGTGCAGCGCTGCTTGCCGATTCGCGCCAGCCGCTCCCGTACCCAGTGGTCAGTCTCGCCGCAGACGCGCCGACGAGCACATTCACCAAGGTCGCCGGCGCGATGGTCGGTGTCCTCATCGTCGTCGGGTTGATCATCGGCTACGGCGTGCAGGCACTCGGCAGCCCCAGCCACGAGAACGTCTCCCCCGCCGGGACGCGAAACGCGGAGCCTGAGATGCCGGTTTCGACGGGGTCGACGGCGTCCACGACCTCCCCCGCGGCTACTGTCGAGGAGACCACCGTCGTCGCGCCGACCTACGAGTATTCCGAACAGGTCAGCACCGATCCCTCCGATTTCAGGCCGGCGGTGTCTGCGACCCAGACGACGACCACAACCACTACCGCGCCGGCGCACCCGACCACCACGACGACCCCGACCACGATCCACACCTCGGTGCCGTCGCTGCGCCCGGGCCCGGACCTGCCCCCGGTGCTGTGGCCGGGCCTGGTGCCGGAATCACCGGACTCACCGGACACTTCGGAGTCCGCCCCGCCGAGCACCGACGGAAGCTACCGGGAGTTGGCGCCGGAGAGCACCCCGGCGCCGAGCACCCCGGCGCCGAGTGGCGAACGGCCGACGTCGACCGCAGTCGAACCCGCCCCCGCGCCGCCGCTGTTCCCACGCCCTGACACAGGTTCTGCCGGCTGACGAGCACGCCCCGCCGAGTGCGCACTTCGGCCGCTTCTACCCGGCGTTTGCGACATCAACTGTGCACTCGGCGAGAGGCCGGGCTTTACCTGACCTGGCTCACCGCGACCGGCAACCCCGGATCCGACGCCACCGTCAGCGGCGACGGCTGCGCGCCCCCGGCGACGATGTGCGCGCCCAGCGACGCGATCATCACGCCATTGTCGGTGCACAGCCGCGGCCTGGGCACCCGCAGCGTCAACCCGGCTGCAGCACAACGCTCTTCGGCGAGCGCCCGGATGCGCGAGTTGGCCGTCGCGCCGCCGCCGAGCACCAGGGTGTCGAGGCCGACGTCGGTCGCCGCGCGCACCGCCTTCATCGTCAGCACGTCCGCGACCGACTCCTGGAAACTCGCCGCGACATCCGGCACGTCGATCACCGAACCCGACCGCTGCGCCGCCTCGACGTAGCGCGCCACCGCGGTCTTCACCCCGGAGAAGGAGAAGTCGTGGCGGGCGTCGCGCGGCCCGGTCATGCCGCGCGGGAACGCGATCGCGTCGCGGTCGCCGGCGCGCGCGGCCGCATCCAGCGCCGGTCCACCGGGGAAGCCGAGGCCGAGCAGGCGCGCGACCTTGTCGAATGCCTCCCCCGCGGCGTCGTCTACGGTGCTGCCGAGTTCGACGATCGGGGCGGCGAGGTCGTCGACCTGCAAAAGGTGGGTGTGTCCGCCCGACACCAGCAGTGCCACACACGGCGGCATCGGCCCGTGCTCGAGCGTGTCCACCGCGACATGCCCACCGAGGTGGTTCACCGCGTAGAACGGCACGTCCCAGGCCGCGGCGTACGCCTTGGCCGCGGCGACACCGACGAGCAGCGCACCGGCCAGCCCCGGACCGATGGTGACCGCCAACGCATCCGGCTTGCGCACCGCCGCCGCGACGCACGCGCGACGCATCGTCGGCACGATCGCCTCGAGGTGGGCGCGTGAGGCGATCTCGGGGACGACGCCGCCGTAGCGGGCGTGCTCCTCGACGCTGGAGGCGACTTCGTCCGCGAGCAACTCGCAGGTGCCGTCGCCGCGCCATCGCACGATCCCGACTCCGGTTTCGTCACAAGAGCTTTCGATGCCCATGACGATCACGTCACGACCTCCCCCGTGCCCGCGGGCCGGCGCATCGTGTAGGCGTCAGCGCCGCTGGGCTGGTAGTAACGCGGCCGCAGACCGACGACGTCGAATCCGAACCGGCGATACAGCGCAATCGCCGGCTCGTTGTCCGTGCGGACCTCGAGATGCACTGGGCCACCCCGTGTTTCGGCGACGTCGAGCATCGCCCGCAGCAGCATCGAGCCGATCCCGCCGCCGTGTGCCGCCGGGTCGACGGCGATGGTGTGCACCTCGGACTCTGGGTCGGAGTCGGAGCCGAGCAACGCGATTCCCGCGTAGCCGAGCATGCCGCGTTCGTCGTCGCGGGCGGCGAAGTAGCGGTTGTGCGGGCTCGCCAGTTCGGCGACGAAAGCCCGTGCGCTCCAAGGATCGTCGCCGGCGAACAGTTCCTGCTCGAGTTGCACGCAGCGCGCGATGTCGGCGGGCAGCAGCGCTTCGATGCGCACGCTCATCGGACAACCGTCGCCCGCTCCACCGCGTCGGGACGCCGAAGATAGAGCGGCGCGGGCGGTTCCGGCTCCTGCCCGGACCGCAAGGCCACGGCGGCCACGCGAACCAGCGCCGCTGGCGACGGCGTTTGCACCTCGGCCGCCGGCAGGTCGAAAAGTTCGACGTGCGAGGAGGATCCGGCGATCATCGCAGCCGCGCCGATGTCGAGATCGGCCGGCCGACAGACCCCGGGACCGTCGATGCGGCGCCCGTCACGGTAGCGCGCCCAATACACCTCGCGGCGGCGGGCGTCGGCGACCACCAACAGTTCCCGACCGTCGTCGCGACGCTGGGCATCCGACGCGATCGCGTCGAGGCTGCACACGCCGTGCACCGGGATCGCGAGGGCGTCCGCGAACGCCGCCGCGGTGGCGATGCCGACCCGCAGCCCGGTGAACGGCCCCGGACCGACCCCGACCACCACCGCGTCGAGGTCGGCGCGCGCGGTGCCGGATTCGGCGAGGCAAGCCAGGATCTGCGGGGTGAGCACCTCCGCGTGCGCGCGGGCGTCGATGTGCACCCGGCTCGCGAGCACACGCACGTCGGTGCCGTCGAGCCGGACGAGTCCGGCGGTGCCGTCGAGCGCGACGAGTCCGGCGGTGCCGTCGAGCGCGACGAGTCCGGCGGTGACGTCGAGCGCGACGAGTCCGGCGGTGACGGCGGGGGTGGCGGTGTCGATGGCGAGCACGAGCATGATGGATTCACGATACCGGCGTCAGTGCGCGCCGACCCACTCCCAGCGCAGCGTGCGGGTCTCGGAATCCTCGACACGGCGCAGCCGCACCAGCAGGTGCCGATCGGCGAGACGCTCGACGAGACCGGCACCCCACTCGACCACGACGACCGCATGGTGCAGGTCGGTGTCCAGGTCGAGGGCATCGAGTTCGTCGAGCACGCCGCGGTGGTCGGGGGCGCTGCGGTGGTCGGGGGTACTGCCCTCGTCGGGAGCACCGCCGCCACCGAGGCGGTAGGCGTCGACGTGCACCAGACCGATCCCGCTCGGGCCCGCCCGGTGCTCGCGGGCGATGACGAAAGTCGGCGAGCTCACCCGCCCGACCACCCCGAGCCCGGCGGCGATTCCCCTGGTCAGAGCGGTTTTCCCGGCGCCCAGCGGACCGTCGAGCACTACGAGGTCGCCGGGGCGCAGGCTCTCGGCGAGCTCACGGCCGAACGCCTCCGTGTCCGCCTGGGTCGGCAGTTCCCGCTCACCCGAGGCCGACCGCTCGAAACAGGACTCAACCAACACTCGCCCGCTGCCCGACCGTGCGCGCGACCAGCCGGTCGATCGCGTCGTTGACCACATCGGGGAACTCGAGGTGCACCATGTGCCCCGCGCCGTGCACGCGGATCAGTTCGCTGTCGGGTAGCGCCGCAGCCATCCGGTCGAGGTTGTCGAACGGGAAGATCAGGTCGGCATCGCCGCCGACGAGCACGGTCGGGATACCGGCGAGCAGCGGCAACACCTCGGATTCGTCGTGATGCTCGAGGGTCTGCAGGAAGTTGGCTATCGTCGCCAGCGGCGTCTCGTCGATCATGCCGCTGGTGAACCGGCTCAGGCTCGGGCTGACCGGAGTCCGATACGACGCCGCATGCAGGATCGGCGTGATCACCGTCTTGGCGACCACCCGCCCGCTCTGTACCACCCGCGGCGCGGTGACCGCGGCGAGCCGGAACGCGTCGATCGCCGGGTGGCGCAGGTGCTGCGCCAATCCCGCCCGGGCGACGCCCGCCGCGGCGGTCGACATCAGGCCGACGCCCGCGACCCGGGAGGCGAACAGGTCCTCGTACTGGCGAGCGGCGGAGAGCACCGCCATGCCGCCCATCGAGTGCCCGATCACCACCACCCGCCCGCGGGGGGCGGTCGCGTCGATGACGGCGGCGACGTCGCGACCGAGCTGGGTGATGGTGCAGGTGGTGCGGTCGGGCATCGCCGAGCGCCCGTGGCCGCGTAGGTCGAAGAAGACCATCCGGACCTTGCCGCCCCAGCGTTCGGCGAGCCGGGTGCGCTGCAGGTGGAACGATTCCATCCGGTTTGCGAAGCCGTGTACGAACACGACAGTGAGCGGCGCGGAGCGCGGACCGTGTTCGCGGACGGCGAGTTCGAGCCCGTCGTCGGTGATCACCACGCCGGCGAGGTCGCGGTCGATGACGTCGAACTGTTCGAAACGCAGGGCGTCGGTGCGACGAAGCTGGGTCGGGCGATGCAGCGCGTGCCGACCGGCGAGCCTGAGCAGCTCGCGGACGCTGCCGGGCTCGGGGTGCGGCATCCGGGGCACGGCCCGCCTGTGGGGTTGGCTCATCGCGCCCCCGCGAACGTGCGAACCACCCGACCCCGCACGCCGGTCACGACCTCGTAGTGGATGGTGTCGAGCAGATCCGCCCAGTCCTGTGCGACCGGCTCGCCACGGTTGCCGGGTCCGAAGAACACCGCCTCGTCGCCGCTGCGGACGGCCGGCTCGTCCGGGCCGAGGTCGACGACGACCTGATCCATGCACACCCGCCCGATGCTCGGGTAGCGGCGCCCGCCGATCTGCACCTCGAACCGCCCGCCGAGCGCGCGGGTGATGCCGTCGGCATAGCCCACGGGCAGCAGCGCGACGTGGGTGTCGTGCGGCGCGATCCACTCGTGCCCATAGGAGACGCCCTCGCCGGCGGCCACCTGCTTGACCAGCACAACCTGCGCACGCAGCGTCATCGCGGGCGTAAGCCCGAAGCCGCCGAGTGCGGGGACCGGCGACAGCCCGTACATCGCGATCCCGGGCCGCACCATGTCGAAGGCGAGATCTGGGCGGGTGAGCGTGGCGGCCGAGTTGGCGAGGTGCACCAGGTCGGGCACGAGGCCGTAGCGTTTGGCGGTCGCGATCGCATCGAGGAACCGTTCGCGCTGCACGTCGATCACCGGGTGGTGCGGCTGGTCGGCCTGCGCGAGGTGGGAGAAGATCGCACGCAACCGGACGGTGCCCTCGGCCTCGAACCGGGCGAGCGCATCGAGGAAGTCGGGGTATTCGGACGGGGAGACG
The DNA here is from genome assembly GCA_036524855.1 of Aldersonia sp. GTDB lineage: Bacteria > Actinomycetota > Actinomycetes > Mycobacteriales > Mycobacteriaceae > Aldersonia. The sequence continues at coordinate 9,053 of DATDBL010000160.1, forward strand.
CCGTTGCGGTTGAGCCCGGTGTCGACCTTGATCGTCACGGTCGCCACGCGCCCGAGCGTGTTCGCCGCGGCGCCGACCGCCTGCAGCTGGGCGGTCGAGGAGAGCCCGATCTCGACGTCGCCGGCGACGGCCGCCGCGTAGTCGGCGTCGAGGGGGTTGAGCCAGCTCAGCACGGGCGCGTCGATGCCGTCGGCGCGCAGCTGCAGCGCCTCGTCGACGGTGGTCACCCCGAGCTCGCGGGCGCCCGCGGCGAGTGCTGCCCGCGCTACCTCGACCGCTCCGTGGTTGTAGGCGTCGGCCTTGACGACGACCATGACCGCGGCCTGGTCGGCGTACTCACGCAGAATCGCCACGTTGTGGGCGATCGCGTCGAGGTCGACGAGCGCCTCGGCCGGTGCAGACACGGTCACAATCCCCGATACTGCCATCGCCGCGGACCGCGAAACCGCGCGGCACGTGCGAATTCCGTCACGATCGGGTTGCGTGTCGTCGCAGCACACGGATCGCCGGGCGCAACTGCGCGCACAGCGCGGACGCGGAGACCGGGGCCGCCGCCGGGCCCGACCCGGAGGCGGCGAGGTTCGCGGCGAGCGCGTGGGCGCGGGCTCCTGCCGCGGCGGCGACGACGGGGTCGAGACCGCTCGCGAGCAGCGCTCCGACGACGCCCGAGAGCACGTCCCCGGCCCCCGCGGTCGCGGCCCAGGATCCGCCGGCCTCGTTGACGAACGCGCGGCCGTCCGGCGCCGCGATCACGGTGGCGCGGCCCTTCAGCAGCACCGTCACGTTCCAG
>DATDBL010000161.1:0-5100 GCA_036524855.1 Aldersonia sp.
TCGTCGGTGGCTCCACCCGCATGCCCGCCGTCACCGAGCTGGTCAAGCAGCTCCTCGGCGGCCGTGAGCCCAACAAGGGCGTCAACCCGGACGAGGTCGTCGCCGTCGGCGCCGCCCTGCAGGCCGGTGTGCTCAAGGGCGAGGTCAAGGACGTGCTGCTGCTCGACGTCACCCCGCTGTCGCTGGGCATCGAGACCAAGGGTGGCGTGATGACCAGGCTCATCGAGCGCAACACCACGATTCCGACCAAGCGTTCGGAGACCTTCACCACGGCCGACGACAACCAGCCGTCCGTGCAGATCCAGGTCTATCAGGGTGAGCGCGAGATCGCGTCGCACAACAAGCTGCTCGGCTCCTTCGAGCTGACCGGTCTTCCGCCGGCCCCCCGCGGCGTGCCGCAGGTCGAGGTCACCTTCGACATCGACGTCAACGGCATCGTGCACGTCACGGCCAAGGACAAGGGCACCGGCAAGGAGAACACGATCAAGATCCAGGAGGGCTCCGGCCTGTCCCAGGAGGAGATCGACCGGATGATCAAGGACGCCGAGGCGCACGCCGAGGAGGACCGCAACCGCCGCGAGGAGGCGGAGACTCGCAACCAGGCCGAGTCGTTGGTGCACCAGACCGAGAAGTTCGTCGCGGACAACTCGGACAAGGTCCCCGGCGACGTCAAGACCAAGGTCGAGGCGGCGGTCAAGGACGTCAAGGACGCGCTCGCCGGCAGCGACATCGCCGCGGTGAAGACCGCGGTGGAGAAGCTGGCCACCGAGTCGCAGGCCCTCGGCCAGGCGATCTACGAGTCGCAGGCGGCGGATTCGGCCGCGTCGGGTAACGGCAGCGCGAGCGGCCAGGCGGGCGACGATCAGGTCGTCGACGCCGAGGTCGTCGACGAGCCGAGCGACGCGGAGCGGAAGTGACGGCGCCGGGAGGCACCGGCGAATCCGAGCGGGAGCCGGTGACCTTCGTCGACAGCCGCAAGTTCGATCGCGCGGACGGCGAGGCTGCAGATGCTGCGGCCTCGGTCCCGGCCGAGCCCGATGCCGAGCCGGAGCAGGCCGCGCCGGCTCCGGCCGAACCGGAATCGGACAAGGTCGAGGAGTTGACCGCGGATCTGCAGCGCCTGCACGCGGAGTACGCCAACTACCGGCGCCGAGTGGACCGGGAACGGCAGGCCGCGATCGACAACGCGAAGGCGTCGGTGATCGGCGCCCTGCTGCCCGTGCTCGACGACCTCGACCGGGCCCGAGCGCACGGCGACCTCGAGGCCGGACCGCTGAAGGCGGTCGCGGACAAGTTGGCGGGCGCCTTCGAGGGCCTCGGTCTCGCCGCGTTCGGCGTCGAGGGAGACCCGTTCGACCCGGCGGTGCACGAGGCCGTGCAACACGAGGGCGAGGGCCACAACGCGGTCCTCGGCCTGGTGATGCGTCGCGGATACAAGGTCGGCGACAAGGTTTTGCGGACCGCCATGGTCGGTGTGGTCGACGCCGTCGACGAAACGGGTGAGCAGCGACCGTCCGAAGACCAACCGAGCGCTGCCGAGCCCGCGGATGCGGGTGCGCGTGACCAGCAGTAGTCAGTACGACAACAATTCCATCGGGACGCTCGTGAGAGGAGGGTATGCCCGGTGAGCCAACGGGAGTGGATCGAGAAGGACTTCTACAAGGAGCTCGGCGTCTCCTCCGACGCCAGCGCCGACGAGATCAAGAAGGCCTACCGCAAGCTTGCGGCCAGCCTGCACCCCGACAAGAACCCCGGTGACGGCAAGGCCGAGGAACGGTTCAAGGCCGTCAGCGAGGCGAACGCGGTGCTCTCGGATCCGGCCAAGCGCAAGGAGTACGACGAGACCCGCGCGATGTTCGCCGGTGGCGGCGGATTCGGTCGCGGTGGGTTCGCGCCCGGCGGTGGCTACGGCGGCCAGGGCGGGTTCCCGGGTGGCTTCGACGTCGGCGACATCTTCGGCGGCGGCGGCGGTGACGGCGGGCTCGGCGACATCCTCGGCGGGCTGTTCAACCGGGGCAGCGGTGCCCGGGCCAACCCGAGCAGGCCACGGCGCGGCAGCGACGTCGAGACCGAGACGACCCTCGGGTTCCGCGAGGCGACGCAGGGCACGACCATCCCATTGCGGATGACCAGCCCGTCGCCGTGCACCACGTGTCACGGCAGCGGGGCCAAGCCCGGCACCAGCCCGCGAGTCTGTCCGCGCTGCAACGGTTCCGGCGTCGTCAGCCGCAACCAGGGCGCGTTCGGGTTCAGCGAGCCGTGCGAGGACTGCCGCGGCACGGGGTCGATCATCGACGACCCGTGCACCGACTGCGCCGGCACCGGCATCCAGAACCGGACCCGCACCATCACGGTGCGGATTCCCCCGGGCGTCGGCGACGGCCAGAAGATCCGCTTGGCCGGCCAGGGCGAGGCGGGCCTGCGCGGTGCCCCGTCGGGCGACCTCTACGTCACCGTGCACGTGCGGGCGGACAGCGTCTTCGGCCGCTCCGGCGACGACCTGTCGGTCGTGCTGCCGGTCAGCTACAGCGAACTCGTGCTCGGGACCACCGTCTCGGTGCCGACGCTCGACGGTCGTGTCGGGGTGAAGATTCCGGCAGGCACGGCGGACGGGCGGACCCTACGGGTGCGCGGTCGCGGTGTGCCCAAGCGTGACGGCAGTGCCGGTGACCTGCTGGTGACGGTGAAGGTCGCGGTTCCGCAGAAACTCGACGACGACGCGACCGAGGCCCTGCAGAAGTATGTCGAGGCCGAGAGAGCGAGCGGCTTCGATCCGCGGGCGGGATGGGCAGGTGCGCGATGAGCGACCAGTCCACCCCGGACGCGTCGAGGCAGGGGACCGAGCAGCAGTATTTCGTCATCTCGGTCGCGGCGCAGCTGGCGGGCATGCACGCCCAGACGCTGCGCACCTACGACCGGCTCGGCCTGGTGACGCCGTTACGCACCTCGGGCGGCGGGCGGCGCTACTCGTCGCGTGACGTGGAGCTGCTGCGCGAGGTGCAGCGGCTCTCGCAGGACGAGGGCGTCAATCTCGCCGGCATCAAGCGGATCATCGAGCTGACCAACCAGGTCGAGGCGCTGCAGCAGCGCATCGCCGAGATGGCCGACGAGATCGCGCGGGTGCACCAGAGTTACCGCCGTGACCTCGTCCCGGTTCCGCGCAGCAACGCCCTCGTCGTGTGGCAGCCGCGCAGCCGCCGCTAGGACCTGGAGGTGCAGGCGGCATCGGAAGTGTGTGCGGCGGGCGTGGGCTTGGTGCCCCGGAGTCAGATCGACCAATGCAGACCGTGGTCGATGGCGCGGTCGTCGCTGTGAACGAGGTCGAGTAGTCGGCGGATTTCGGCGAGGGTGAGCGCGATCAGTCGTTTATAGATCGGTGGCTTGATTTCCGGTTCGGTCAGTTCGCCGGGTGGATTCTTTGCCCGGTTCGGCGAGTCGGCGTGTTCCGTCTTTTTTGGCTTTGTGCGCGGTGACGGCGAGAAACGTATGTATGTGCGAGCATGGCCATGGTGATGTGCCGATGCCCACGCATTCCAGCATTCTTCGATGGGCCACCGTGCCCCCGTGCCCCGGCTACATGGACGAGTTCGGCAAATCCTGCGTGATTCGGGTTGTAGCAGTGATAGAACGCGAGTTCACCGTCGTCGATGGATCGACGGATCATGTATCGATGGTCGGTGTCGTCGGAGTCGACAAGGGCCCAATCGTAGACTCGGTGTCCTTTGGATCCGATGCCGCACGCGCGGCGTTGCCACGTTGCCAAGCATTCCGGGGCACGCGTGCGGCGAGTTCGTCGAATTGGACTATGTGTCCGTCGGCGCCGGTGAATTGCGTGCTCTTCGGCACGGCCATCACGTACGGAATCCGGGTCTGCTCGAATTAGTCGCACAGGCCGGGGCTCTGCCCGAATTCCTCGTCCGCGGTGAACCAGGCGAACGGCACCCCGCCCGCGTGGGCGGCGGCGATCGTCTCCTGGACCTGCTGCGGCCTGGTCCGGAACACCAGATCCTCGGGGACCCCGGCGTCCGCGCAGCGGGTCTGGTCGGCCATCCACGACTTCTCCGGCATGTACAGCCCGCGGTCGAGCAGCACCGGTCCCGTTCGCCGGTGACGTAGGCGAGAAAGGTGGCGATCTGGCAGTTGTCGACCGCCCCATCGTGCGGGAGCGCTGGCGCTGCACCCCGACCGACGGGTTACCTTTCTTGCCGAATCCGGTCGGGTCCGCGACCAGGATCGCGTCCGGATCGGCGAAATGTTGCATCGCGTATTCACGGTTCAGATCCAACAACGCGTCCGCACTCCACGGGGACAGGTTAAAAATCGCTGCAACGCCTTCGGCTCCGGTTCGCCGACGTACTCGGCGATCGTCCAGCCGTTCTTTCGTTGCAGCGGCGACAGCAATCCCCGCACATATTGCCGCGCATGTCCCCTCGACTCGGCCCGACAAAACAATGGATCCGCCAGGGTGAACAAATGCTCCAGATCCGATTCCCATATCTTTAGATAGGTACGCGTCACCGCGCCATCGTACACACCCGCCGACATCCCCGACGTGGATTCTTTTCGAATCCCGGGCCGCTTGTCCCCGGCCACTTTCGCGCAAATCTCGTATTCCCGAAATGGCTTCCCGCCCGAGAGACCATGCCAGCGTGAATAATGTTGTGGTGATACCGGATATGGTGTCGTTGGGGGGTATTGGGACGCGGTGCCGCGTGATGTGGTCGATTCGGCGGTGGCCACCTGCGGGGTGAAAGCGAAACGGTCCTGCGGCAAGCTGCCGCCGCATGTGACGGCGTACCTGATGATGGCGTTGTGCCTGTTCGGCGAGGACGACTACGAGGAGGTCGCGACGTAGGTGACCGGTTCGTTGTCGCGGTGGGGGTGGGACGCCGCGTGGACGGTGCCGACGGCGAGCGGGATCAACCAAGCGCGGAACCGGTTGGGCTGCAACATCATATCCGAGGATGGCCCCGTTCGACCAAGACAACCCGATCGCGGGTGGGTGGACGATCTCCTCAAACCTTCAGTGCACCTGAGCTTTCCATCATCAGCTCATGACGGCTACGCTCTGGACCGCCGCCTCACTGCCCGGCAGCGCGA
>DATDBL010000162.1:0-6743 GCA_036524855.1 Aldersonia sp.
AATGTCGGATCTCGGGATCTTCGGTGTGCTCGGGGTACCCGAGGCCGCCGGCCGCGCGGTCGACTTCGTCGAGCGGACCCTCGCGCCCCTGCTCGAATACGACGCCGCCCACGATGGGCGCCTCGTCGCGACACTGGCCACCTATCTGGCGGCCGGACGAAGCCGATCCCAGGCGGCCGCCGAACTGCACGTGCACGTGAACACGATCGGCTCGCGGCTCACGCGGATCGGTGCACTGCTCGGGGACGACTGGTCGAGCGTCGAGCGTGTGCTGGGACTGCAGATGGCCCTCCAACTGTTGCCGCTGCTCTCCGACAACCAGAGTGATGTTTCGTAGTACATCGACTTTCGACAACCAGTGTGTTCGAACACATTGCTCTGCGGGTGTGACCCGTCATACCGTTTATTCCAGATCGAAGCAGCATTTCGGGCGCGGAGTTTTCCGCAGCAACGCCACAGACTCGCCCTCGACCGAACGTCGTCGACCCGAAGCGCCGTGCTCCGACGTCACGGTGACGGCCCATCGCAGCAGAGAAGAGAACAACGATGACTGCCCTGTCCTTCGCATCCTCCGCCGACCTCGGCGAGAAACAGCAGACTCTCGAGATCCTCGCGGACGGCGTGTATGCCCTGACAGCCGATGGAGATCCGAACCTCGGCGCGATCGAGGGCGAGGACTTCCTGGTGTGCTTCGAGGCCCTCGCCACCCCGGTCGCCGCACGCAAGTGGCTTGCAAAGCTGCGCGAGCACACCGACAAGCCGGTCCGCTACCTGGTGCTCTCGCACTACCACGCCGTGCGGGTACTCGGCGCCTCGGCGTTCGACGCGCAGACGATCGTCGCCCACGAGAACACCGCCAAGCTCATCGCCGAGCGCGGCGAACAGGACTGGGCCTCCGAGTTCGGGCGGATGCCCCGGCTGGCCGAGGGCGCCGACTCGGTGCCCGGCCTGACCTGGCCGACCGCCACCTTCGCCGACCGCATGAGCATCGATCTCGGCGGCGGCCGCGGGACGCTGGTGCTCGAGCACGTCGGCCGCGGCCATACCGAGGGCGACGTCGTCGCGTGGCTGCCGCAGCACAAGATCCTCTTCGCCGGCGACCTCGTCGAGGCGCAGGCCGCGCTTTACACCGGCGACGCGTTCCACCGCGACTGGTCCTCCACCACCCTCGACCGGGTCAAGGCGATCGGAGCCGAACACCTGATCGGCGGCCGCGGTGCGGTCAGCCACGGCCGCGACGCCGTCGACGCGGCGATCGAGCAGACCCGACACTTCCTGACGGTGATGCTCGCCGAGGTCGGCGCCGTGCAGCGCCGCGGCGGCACCCTCAAGGACGCGTTCGACGCGACCCACGCGGCCCTCTACGAGCAGTACGGGCACTGGCCGATCTTCGAGCACTGCCTGCCGTTCGACGTCTCCCGCGTGTGGGACGAGCTGTCCGGCATCGAACGCCCCGTGATCTGGACCGCCGAGCGCGACCGTGAGGTCTGGGCCCAGCTCCAGGCCTGAGACACCGACCCCCCCACATCCACTCCACCAGAGGAAGCACAATGCCTGCTCACAACGACGTGGTGCCCGCCGCGATGCCCGCGAATCACGCACGCACGCCGGAGCATCACCCTCCGCAGCCCATCCGCAGGGTGGTCACCGGCAGCATCGTCGGCACCGTCGTCGAATATTACGACTTCGGCATCTACGGATACATGGCCACCGTGCTGGCCGCGCTGTTCTTCCACAGTGCCGACCCGACCGCTGCCCTTCTCGGTACCCTGGCCGCCTTCGCGGTCGCGTTCTTCCTCCGGATTCCCGGTGGAATTCTGTTCGGGCACATCGGGGACAAGTACGGGCGCAAGCGGGCGCTCTCGTGGACGATCCTCCTGATGTGCATCGCCACACTGGGTATCGGCCTGCTGCCGACCTACGTCACACTCGGGATCTGGGCGGCCGTCCTGCTGGTGTTGCTGCGGTGTCTGCAGGGAATCGCGGCCGGTGGTGAGCTCGGCGGCGCCACCGCGTTCGTCGCCGAATCGGCCGCCAACCAGACGCGTGCAACGCTGACCTCGCTCGTCAACGTCGGGATCAACATCGGATCGCTGTGTGCCGCGCTGGTCGCGTTGCTCGTCAACACGATTTTCACCACCGAACAGATCGAGTCCGCAGCCTGGCGCATCCCCTTTCTGCTGAGCCTTCCCCTCGCCTTCGTCGGCATCTGGATCCGCTCCCGGATGGAGGACACCCCTCAGTTCGAACGGCTCAAGGAATCGGGTGAGGTCGCGAAGGTCCCCGTCGCGGAGCTGTTCCGCAATTCGAGGTCGACGATCGTTCGGGTTGCCTGCCTCTCCGCGCTGTTCACCGGCGGCCACTACGTGGCCTATGTGTACGCCCCGATCCACATGCAGACCGTGGGGGAGCACAGCAAGACGCTCTCCTTCGCCTCCACCTGCGTCGCTTTGATCTTCGGTGGCGTGTTGATGCACCTCTCCGGTCGTTTGTCCGACCGGGTCGGACGCCGACCCGTGTTCCTGGCCGCCGCGATCGCGGGGCTCGTCGTCACCATCCCGGCGTTCGCGCTCATGGGCGGCGGCTCCCCAGCATCTGCGGTCTGCGGTCAGCTCCTGCTCAGCGTGCCCGTCTCGCTGTCGATCGGCCCGGCGTTTGCGGCGTTCGCGGAAATGTTGAAGGCGAGTGTCCGCTACAGCGGCATCTCTCTGGGCATGAACGTGGCGCAACTGATCCTCGGCGGTACCGCCCCGTTCCTGTGCGCCTGGCTCGTCGTTCTGACCGGGGTCGATCTCGCCCCTGCCGGATTCTTCGCCCTCTGCGCCGTTTTCGTGCTACTCGGTGCCGCGCGGATGAAAGAGACCGCGCGCACCCCGCTGCTCGTGGACTAACCCGGCGGGACGGCAGCACCACGCTCGGAATTCGGGGGCCGGTCAACGCGGCGACCCGTCGAACGACCCCGGCATCCACATGGACGCCGGGGCGTCGGCATCGACACTGGGGCGCAATGCCGTGGGCTGGGGTTGCCGAGATCGTCCACGTCAGTTCTTCGCGGCGGTGAGCCGGGCGATGGTCGCGGCGAAATCGTCGGTCTGGAACGACTGGTCCTCGGCGATGTTGGCGTAGTCCAGCGTCGCGAGCACCGCGCGCTCGAGGTGCAGATTCAGCATCCGCTTGGTGGCCTCCACGGCTTGGTGCGGCAGTTCGGCGATGCGCTTGGCACACGCGAGTGCCTCCGCGACAGGGTCCGCGACGACATGGTTGGCCAGGCCGAGTTCGCGGGCCCGGTCCGCCGGGATCCGCGCACCGGTGAGCGCGTACTCCTTGGCCAGCAGCAGGCTCATGTGCAGCGGCCAGGTCAACGGCCCACCGTCGGCGGCCACCAGGCCGACCTGGACGTGCGGGTCGGCAAAGTACGCAGTCTCCGCGATGTAGACGATGTCGCTGAGCGCCACCAGGCTGCAGCCCAGCCCGACCGCCGGTCCGTTCACCGCCGCCACCACGGGGATCCGGCACCGCGTCATACCCAGCACGATGTCGCGGCCGTGCGCGATGGTCTTGGCGCGCAACGCGGGATCGTCGCGCAACTGCGCGAGATAGGCAAAGTCGCCCCCCGCCGAGAACGCCTTCCCGCTGCCGGTCAGCACGGCGGCGCGCGCGTCGTGATCGGCACTCAATCGCGGCCATAGTTCGGCGAGTCCGGTGTGCAGGGCATCGTCGACGGCGTTCAGCGCGTCGGGGCGGTTCAGCGTGATGATCCGCAGCGAGCCCTCGGCCCGGACGTCGATCTCCGCGGGCATGTCGTACATGTCAGACTCCCAATCCGAGAATTCGTGAGGCGATGATGTTCTTCTGAATCTGCGACGTGCCACCCATCACGCTCTGGGCGCGGCTGTACAGATACGACCCGAGCAACTCCGGATCCCGCGTCCCACCGACGGCAAGTGCGGCATGCCCGACGGACTGGTCGACCCACGTCATGAGCAACTTGTCCAGCGAACCGTCCGGCCCGTGCGAGACGCCGTCGAGTTGCTCGGACAGCCGCCGCCGCACGTGCAGGCGGAGCATCTCGGTCTGCACTGCCGCCCACGCGAGGTCCTCGCAGTAACGACTCCCGGTCCGTTCGGCCAACTGTCGCACCAGCTTTCCGTAACGCGCGGCGAAACCTAGCGTCGACGGCTCGCGCTCGTGTCCCACCACGGTCATCGCCAGACGCCAGCCCTCGCCGGGCGCGCCCACCATCTGGTCGGCGGGGACGCGCGCACCGTCGAAGAGCACCTGGCCGAATTCTTTCGTGACGCCGCTCATCATCCGCAGCGGTCGCTGCTCGACGCCGTCCTGATGCATGGACACGACGAACGCCGAGATGCCGCGATGGCGCGGAACGTCGGGGTCGGTCCGCGCCAGCAGCAGGCACCAGTCGGCGACGTCGGAGTAGCTGGTCCAGATCTTGTGCCCGTGGATCACGTACTCGTCACCCTCGCGGGTCGCGGTAGTGCGCAGCGAGGCAAGGTCAGAGCCGGCGCCCGGTTCGCTGAAACCCTGGCACCAGCGCTGGGTGCCGTCGATCATGCCGGGCAGGAAGCGCTGCTGCAGTTCCTCGCTCGCGTGGCGGCCGAGTCCGGTGACGAGGTAGCCGAGGCTGGGTCGCGGCGGGGCGGCGGCCCGGGCGAGGTCCTCGTCGAGGATTACGTCGTACACCGGTGGCAGTTCCTGTCCACCGATTCTCCGCGGCCACGACAGCCCGAAGAAGCCGGCCGCGTACAGCGCGCGGTGCCACTCCCCCTGCCGGGCCCAGTATTCGTCACCCGAGGTGGGGAAGGTCGGGGCGACGTCGGTCAGCCAGGCACGCAGGCGCGCGCGGAAGGCTGCCTCGTCGGTCGAATCACGAAAGTCCAATGTCGATCTCCTCCAAGTGAACCGGGAATAGTTCGGTCGACGTGAGGGCCCGCCGCAGGTACACGTGGACCAGGCACTCCCAGGTGTTGCCGATGCCGCCGTGCACCTGGACCGCGGTCTCGCAGACGGTGCGGGCGGCGCGCGCGCAGTAGAGTTTCGCCATCCGGGCCGCCCGCAGTGCCTCCTCGGGCGGCAGTTCGTCGACGGCCCACGCGGCGTGGCGCAGGATGCTCACCGATCCCTCGATGAGCGCGAGTCCCTCTGCGAGCAGATGCGCGACGGCCTGATAGGACCCGATCGTATTACCGTACTGCTCACGGATCTTCGCGTAGTCGACCGCCGTGGCATGCGCACCACGTGCGGTGCCGACGAGGTCCGCAGCCGTGGCCACCAGCGCGAGCGCATGCCAGCGCAGGGCGTCGGTCTCGGAGACCTCGCCCACCGGGCGCGCGCCGTAGACCTCGGCACCGACCCGGGTGAGGTCGGCACCGGGGATCTCCGGGCCGATCGAGCCGACCCGAATCCTCCTGTGGTCGAGCGTGATCGCGCGTTTCGCACCGCGCGCCTCGAGCGCGACGGCCCCGATGGCCGCGGTGAGGGGACCGGGAAGGTCGGCGTCGAGATGTCGGCTCAGGTCGTCGGCGAGGACGGGACCGAGAAACGGCACGTCGACCAGTCCGCGGCCGAACTCCTCGACGACAATGGCGACCTCCACCCCGGTGGCGCCGTCGGTGCGCAGCGCGCGCCATCCCGTCGTGTCGACGGCCTTCTCCAACCGGGCGATGCGGTTCTCGTCGTCGAGATCCTGCACCGAACCGGGTCCGAGATCGTCGGCAAGTTTGGCTGCGGCGTCGCGCAGTTGCCGCTGTTCACTCGTCAGTCGGACGTCCATAACGCTCCTTCAGTACGCGTCGCAGCACCTTGCCCGATGGCAGGCGCGGAATCTCGGGGACGAACACCACCCGGCGCGGCCGCTTGTAATTGGCGAGTCGGTCACCGACGAGGGCGACGAGTTCGTCGGCCTCGACGGTGGACCCGTTTGTGGACACCACCGCGACGACGGCCTCGCCGTCCGCGGCGTCGGCCACGCCGAAAACGGCGCAGTCCGACACGGCCGGGTGCCCGTGCAGCACGCTCTCGATCTCCGCGGGCGCGACCTGGAAGCCGCGCACCTTGATCATCTCCTTGCAGCGGTCGGTGATCCGCAGCCAGCCCTCGGCGTCGAGCAGGCCGACGTCCCCGGTCCGGTACCACCCGTCGACAATCGCGTCGGCGGTCTCGGATTCCGGCAGGTAGCCGGCCATGAGCGAATCGGAGCGGACCTGGATCTCCCCCACCTCGCCGGGTGCGACGGAGACCCCGGAGTCGAGCGACACCACCCGGACCTGCACCCCGGGGACGGGCCTCCCGACGCAATCCAGTCGCGCACCGTCGATCGGGTTGCACGCGATGACCGGCACCTCGCTGGCGCCGTAGGCCGGGACCCAGGGCACCCCGGTGCGGCGGGTGACCTCCTGCGCGACGCTGCCCGTCACCGGCGTGGCGCCCCACATGATGTAGCGCAACGAGGAGAGGTCGAAGGATTCGAGGTCGGGGTGCGACGCGATCGCCAGCGCGATGGGCGCGACGGCCATCTCGATGGTGATCCGATCGTGTTCGATGTGGCGCAGCATCGCGTCGAGGTCGAAGCGGCGGTGCAATCGCACCCAGGCGCCCGCGTCGAGGGCGGTGACGATGTTGAGCAGGCCGAGGATGTGCGACGGCGGCGTGACGACCTGGATACGGTCGGCGGCGCTCAGTTCCAGCGCAGCGCGCCAGTGCCGGACCGCGGCCGAGAACGACGC
>DATDBL010000163.1:0-3597 GCA_036524855.1 Aldersonia sp.
CGGGTGTGTGATCACGCACGACACCGCGTCGGGCACGGTGCAGACCGCCCGCCCGGCGCTGGCCGAGTACGACGACTACGCCTTCCCCGCGCACCCATGGGGCAGCGACCGGCCGGCCTTCGCCGACGCCGACTGAGGTGAGGGGACCCCTCGCGAGCGCACGGCGAGGGTGCTCAGTTCGGCTGGTCGGCGAACTGGATGTCGAAGGAAACGTCGTCCCCGGTGACCTCGGTGACGGTCACGTCGACGTCGAAGCTGGCGCCCTCGTGGGTGAGCACACAGGTCAGGGTGGCGCCGACCTCGGCCGCAAGGTCATCGGGGCACTCGACCGAATCCGGCGCGGCGCCAACCTGCTCGGCGTATACGGCGCTGATCTGCTCGGCGACGGCGTTGCGGTCGCCCGTCGTCTGCTGACCGAAGCCATCCTTGTTGTCGATGTCGAAGGCGACATCGTCGCCATCCACGGAGGTCACGTTCACGCCGACCTCGTAATCGGTGCCGTCGGCGGTGAGGGTGCACGTCATGGTGGCGCCGACCTCGGCGTCGAGGTCGTCGGGGCACTCGACCGAATCCGGCGTGGTGCCGACCTGCGCGGCGAGTTGGTTGCTGATCTGTTCGGCGACGTCGCCCTTGTCGACGGTCTTGGAGCAACCCGCGAGCATCGCGATCGACACAGCGGCCGCGCAGCAGGCGGCGGCGATCCGGCGCAGGGACGACGACGTGGTTACCGGCATGGTCACTCCTCGAATCCGACCGTGTGCCGCAAGGTTCGCACACGGCGCGCCGCCGTGGTGGTCGAATGACCAGTGCGATGGCCGACCGGGCATGATGGGCCCATGCCGACACCTCTCGTGGTCGACGTCGACACGGGGATCGACGACTCGCTCGCGCTGGTGTTGCTGCTCGCCAGCCCCGACGCGGAGATCCTCGGCATCGCGAGCACGGCGGGCAACGTCGGGGTCGAGCAGGTCGCGGCGAACAACCTCGCGTGGCTGGATCTGTGTCGTGCGCCCGAGATCGAGGTCGCGGTGGGTTCAGCCATGCCGCTGCTGATCCCGCTGTGCACCACCGAGGACACGCACGGGCCGCAGGGCATCGGGTACGCCGTACTGCCGGTGTCAGCGCGGTCGCTGTCGACCCGCTCGGCCGCCGACATGTGGGTCGACCTGGTCCGCGGCCGCCCGGGCGAGGTGACCGGCCTGGTCACCGGGCCGCTGACGAACCTCGCGCTCGCCCTGCGAATCGACCCGGAACTCCCCCGCCTGCTGCACCGCCTGGTGATCATGGGCGGCGCGTTCAACTACGCCGGCAACACGACGCCCACCACCGAGTGGAACATCTCCGTGGATCCCGAGGCGGCCAAGATCGTGTTCGACGCCTTCGCCGATGCCGCACGTCGCCCGATCGTCTGTGCCCTCGACATCACCGAACGCATCGAGATGACCGCCGATCACCTGGCCCGGCTCGCCGAACGTGCGGGTAGTAGTCCGGCCGAGGTGATCGCCGAGACGGACGGCCCGGACATCAGGTCCGGGGCGAGCAACCCGCTGGTGCGTGCCCTCTCGGACGCGGTCCGCTTTTACATGACCTTCCACCGCGCCCAGGGCCTCGGCTTCCTTTCGCACATGCACGACCCGTTCGCCGCCGCGGTCGCCCTCGACCCGTCGCTGGTGCAGACCCGCGCGGCGACCGTGGACGTCGAGTTGGCCGGCACGTTGACCCGCGGAATGACGGTCGCCGACTGGACCGGCAAGTGGGGCCGCCCGCCCAACGTCGACATAGCGCGCGACACCGACCCGGACGTGTTCTTCGCCCTGTTGATCGAGCGGGTCGGCGACCTCGCCCGAGCCCTCTACCCACCGGAGACGACACGATGACCGAACGAGACGCCGCCGCCGTCACCGCATTCTGGCGCGACCTCGGCCTGCCCGGCCTGATCGACGTGCACACCCACTTCATGCCGGAAAGAGTGATGCGCAAGGTGTGGGCGTACTTCGACGCCGCCGGGCCGATCCTCGGGCGGCCCTGGCCGATCACCTATCGCGGCGACGACGACACCCGGGTGACGCTCCTGCGTGAGTTCGGGGTTCGCGCCTTCTCGTCGTTGGTGTACCCGCACAAGCCGGGCATGGCCGCCTGGCTCAACGACTGGGCCGCCGAGTTCGCGGCCGACACGCCCGACTGCCTACCGACCGCGACCTTCTACCCCGAACCCGACGCCGCTGGATACGTCCGCGCCGCGATCGCGCGCGGCACGCGAGTCTTCAAGGCCCACATCCAGGTCGGCGACTACGACCCCACCGATCCCCTGCTCGACGACGTGTGGGGCGCACTCGCCGATGCGCAGATCCCGACAGTGATCCACTGCGGTTCCGGCCCCGCGCCGGGCCGGTTCACCGGTCCGACACCGATCGAACAAGTGCTGCAACGGCATCCGCAGCTGCCGCTGATCATCGCGCACATGGGCGGCCCGGAGTATTCGGCCTTCCTCGACCTCGTCGAGCGCCATCCGCGCGTCGATCTCGATACGACCATGGTGTTCACCGAATTCAACGAACGCATCATGCGGTTCCCGCGCTCGGAGATGCCGCGGGTACGCGACCTCGGCGACCGCATCCTGTTCGGCAGCGACTTCCCCAACATCCCGTACCCGTATCTGCACGCGCTCGAGGCGCTGCGCGACCTCGAGCTCGGCGACGACTGGCTGCGCGCGGTCTGTTACGGGAACGCCGCGCGGTTGTTCTGCGTCCAGACGAGTGAGTGAGCCGCACATCCTCGTATCGGCGACCCGGTAGAATATGTCTGTCTAGATTGGAGCGTTCGCATTGAGCTGGCAAGTGCAGGAAGCCAAACAGCGGTTCTCCGAGGTATTGCGTGCAGCCGAGACCGACGGTCCCCAGACCATCACGAGGCACGGGAGCGCCGTCACGGTGATCATCGATATCGATCGGTACCGCAAACTCACGCAATCCAGGCACAGCTTCGCCGATCACCTGTTGGCAATGCCGCAACTTTCGGAGGACGCCGCCGCGGTCTTCCACGAGCTTGAGGGCGAGCGCAAGATCGCGCTCGACCGAGAGATCGATCTCGGCCTAACTGGCCCGCGGTCAGCCGCCCACCAGGTCGCGTAGCCGCGCCAGGTCCGCCGCCACTGCCGCACAGTCGGTGTCGTAATCCTCGTCGGTCATCGATTCGCGTCGGCGGACCGTGAACACCGCCTCGCACGCCTCGGGCCCGTCGGCGACGATGCGGAACGGATTGGTGACGACCGTGCCGTCCGGCAGCGTGACGTCGTGATCGAGCACGCCGAACTCGTTGGCGGGCACGAACTTAACGCTCACCTCACCCATCGGCGAGTCGGCGACCCAGCGGTCGTCGCGGCGCTCCAGCGGGGTGCGGGCGAGTCCCCCCGCCCACTCGTGCAGCCGCGCGGGATCCCCGGCGACGGCCGAGACGGCCGCGGCCGCACGCGGAATCCGCACGGTCACCTGACGGATGTCGTCGTCGACCGGGCGGTCGAAGGCGTCGAGGATCTGCTGGGCGGCCAGCGCCGCGGTCAGCGACCCCTCGCGCACCCGGGATTCGACGTCGGCGCCG
>DATDBL010000164.1:0-3604 GCA_036524855.1 Aldersonia sp.
CAGCGCCGGCACCGAGCGTCGCCCCGACCAGCCGTAGCCGACATACTTGATCAGCGTGATGCGCTTGCCCTTGGGCACATTCGCGGCTACCGTCATGCGGGCGAGGTCTTCGTCGGCCCGGATGAAGCAGTCCGCGCTCGCCGGGTAATGCACCTCGTGGTCCATGCCGGCGGCCACCCGCAGTCCGGAGCGTCTCGTGTGGTGCACCAGCACCGCCCACTGATTGCGGCAGTGCGCCATGTCCGCGATCAGCGGCGCGTCGAGGGCCGCCGCAAGGCGGGGATCGTTTCCGGGAGAGGGTACCGGTTCGTTCGCGAGCAGATCGGACTGCAGCACCAGGCGCATGTCCTCACCGATCGGTTCGACCTCGTACTTGATCGCGGCGATCGTCCGCTTGGTGAACGACACCAGCCGTTCGGAGGTGATCCGCACCGTCCGGCCCGTCGGCGAGGTCCACAGCATGTGCCGGCGCAGCGTGCCGGTGCGGAAGTCGAGTACCCGCTCATGTTCGACGGTCCGGCCGTAGCGCAGGTCCATCGGCTCGTCCTCGACGAGCAGCCGAATGATCTTGCCGTCGGTGACGTTCACGACCGTCTGTCCCGATTCCGGGTAGCCGTACCCGCTCTCCGCATATGGCAGGCCGCGCAGTTCGTAGAAGCCGTTGAGGTAGGTGCCCGGCTGCACCACCGGCTCGCCCTCCTCGAGGGTGCCGCGCAACCCGATGTGCCCGTTGGCGAGCGCGAACACCGACTCGGTGCGCCCGAGCATGTTGAGATCGGCGCCGCTCCAACGCAACTGCCAGGGGTCGACGTCGTAGCCGTGGCCGCTGTCGAGGCGGCCCGCGTCGGCGCTCACAGCAACTCCGCGAGATCGTTGACCACCACGTCGGCCCCGGCCGCGCGCATCGCGGCCGCGTGGTCGCCGCCGCCCACCCGGTCGATGCCCACCACGTACCCGAATCCGCCGGCACGGCCCGCCTCGAGGCCTGACAACGCGTCCTCGAACACCGCCGCGCTCCTCGGTTCGGCGTCGAACGCGGCGGCCCCGGCCAGGTAGGAGTCCGGGGCGGGCTTGCCGCGCAGGCCGCGCCCGGTGATGTCGTTGCCGTCGATGCGGTGCTCGACGAAGTGCGTGAGGTCGGCCGCGTCGAGAACGGCTTTCCCGTTCTTGGACGAGGTGACCACCCCGATCGACAGGCCCGCCTGCTGCGCCTGCGTCAGGTAGCGCACCGACCCCGGGTACGGCTCCACCTCGCCACGCTCCACCGCGGCGACGAACTCCTCGTTCTTGCTGGTGCCGATCTCGTTCACGACCGCGTCGCTCACGTCGATGCCCCGTGCGTGCAGGAAGGTGCGCACGCCGTCGATGCGGGGACGGCCGTCGACGTAGTCGAGGTAGTCCTGGTCGGTGAACGGGACGAACGGCTCGTCGCGGCCGGACAGGTAGGAGTCGAACGCCTGCTTCCATGCCTTGCGATGCAGGACCGCGGTGCTTGTCAAGACGCCGTCGAGGTCGAACAGTGCGACCGTGATCGAATCCGGCAACCCCAGCATGCGCGTCACGCTACCGCGAAGATCGATCCGACGACGGTTCAACGAGCCGGGCGAGGAGGTCGTCCAATATCGGCCGCTGACCGCGCACGAGTTTGGTCGCCGCCACGTCGACCGGCAGCCACTCGGCCCGGTCTATCTCCGGGAACTCCTGGCGCCGGCCCGACCGCGGCGGCCACTCCAGTTCGAAGGTGTTGCTGGCGACGAACGCCAGGTCGGCGCGGTACTCGGCGCAGTACACGGTGATCAGTTTGCGTGAGGGCTGCTTGTAGCGGCCCAGCAGCGTGTAGTCGAGGTCGGGCGCCGGGACGCCGATCTCCTCCTCGAACTCGCGTCGCGCGACGGTCAGCGGATCCTCGTCCGGGCCGTGCTCGCCCTTCGGGATCGACCAGGCCGCCTCGTCCTTGCGCGACCAGAACGGGCCGCCCATGTGCGCGATCCACACCTCGACGGGCGGTGCAGCACCGGCGGAATCGGGGCGGTACAGCAGGATGCCGGCACTGGTGGTGGGCACACTCTAGGCTAACGGACGGGGTTGTGGCACAGTGTGCCAATGCCAAGTGGAATCACGCCTTCGCAGCAGTTCACCATTTCCTCCGCCGACGACACCGACATCGTCGCCTACCGCTGGGATCCCGCCGCTACGCCGACTTCCGTCACCGTCCTCGTGCACGGGATGGGCGAGCACGCGCTGCGCTACGCCGACGTCGCGGCCGCCCTCAACGAACGCGGCGCGGTGGTGTACGGCTACGACCACCGTGGCCACGGCCAGACGGTCGCCGGCGCCGGCCTCGAACCCGGTGACCTCGGCGCCGGGGGCTGGGAAGGGCTGGTGGACGACATCGGGCTCGTGGTCACGAAGGCGCGCGAGGAGAACCCCGGGCTGCCGGTGTTGCTGATCGGGCACAGCATGGGGTCGTTCGCCTCACAGCAGTACCTGCTCGATCACAGCGGCGACGTCGACGCCGCCGTGCTGAGCGGTACCGCGTCGATCGATCTGCTCGAGCCCGCGCTCGGCGACCTCGACGGCCCGATGGACCTCGCGGCGTTCAACGCCCGCTTCGAGCCGGCCCGCACCGGCTACGAGTGGCTCTCCCGCGACGAGGAGCAGGTCGACCGCTACGTCGCCGACCCGATGTGCGGCTTCGGCATCGACGCCACCGCGGCGAAGGGCATGTTCGTCGGCGCGCGCCGCCTCGCCGACCCGGCGAACATCGAGATCCGCAACGACCTGCCGATCTATATCGTCGTCGGCTCCTACGACCCGGTGAACGGCGAGCTCGCGCTGGTGAACCCGCTGGTGGACCGGCTGCGCGCGGCGGGGGTCGACGACGTCACCCTCAAGGTCTACGACGAGGCCCGCCACGAGGTGTTCAACGAGACCAACCGCGACGAGGTCATCGACGACCTGCTCGCCTGGGCCGACGACGCGCTGAAGGTCACGACCGGGTAGCGTCGAATCCGCATTACGCCGGTCACATCCACGAAACAACGCCGCCACGCTACGTCCGTAGCGTGGCGGCGTTGATCTTGTCGAGTGTGCTCGTCGAGCGTGCGTGTGGAGGGATTGGGAAATGAGTGGAAACGCCGTGCGAATGCAGGCGATGAAGGACGTCGAGGCGTATATCCCGCCCGTCGTCCGCTTCTCGGATGCGGAGGCACCGGGGCAGATCTTCGGTCAGAACGTCTTCAGCAAGGCCGAGATGCGCAAGCGGCTGCCGAAGGCGGTGTACAAGTCCGTCGCCGCGACCATAGAGAAGGGCGCACCGCTGGACCCGCTGGTCGCCGACGCGGTCGCGTCCGCGATGAAGGACTGGGCGCTGGAGAAGGGCGCCACCCATTACGCACACGTGTTCTACCCGCTGACCCACCTCACCGCGGAGAAGCACGACAGCTTCCTCGAACCGACCTCGGACAGCGAGACCCTCGCCGAGTTCGCCGGCAAGACGCTCATCCAGGGTGAACCGGACGCGTCGAGCTTCCCCAGCGGCGGGCTGCGCAACACCTTCGAGGCGCGTGGCTACACCGGCTGGGACGTCACCAGCCCGGCCTAC
>DATDBL010000165.1:0-10447 GCA_036524855.1 Aldersonia sp.
CTAAACCGAACCTCCCAGCCCGGTCGACCTCACCACCGATCACCGCCAGTCAACGAGGCGATCGGCGTCACGGTCAACCCCGAGGACTGCCGCGCCGCTTCCGCTCCTCGGCGCCGAGGGGCGCCTGCGGTGCGGGTCGGCGTGCCACCCGACCACCGACCCGCGGCCTCCACCCGGGACAAGATCAAACCCATTTGAACAGCGACCGAACTGACCCACTACAACGTCAGGAGATCCGGCGTGCATCACTATTTCATCGAGTCGGCTACGCCGTACTGGCATGTGTGGCGACTGATTGCGTCAAGTCGTTACGTGCGCTGGGCGGCCCTGCTGCTAGCGATAATGCTGCTGATTCGTGTGGTCACGAAAATCGACAACGACCTCCTCATGGTCACGTTGATGGTTGGGCTCCTGGTGGTTGGTTCGGTTGCCTTGGCTCGTGCCGTCGCCTGCACGCGCATGCCCGATGCAATTGAGGGTGTCCCGAGCAATCGATTCCCCGACCCGCTCTCCAAGCCGGCGTTGCCCCCTGAAACCACCTACTACCGGAAGCGCTTCGGCCTGGACTGGCCTGTGCCCCAATCGGTGGGTGACGACCGGGTTGCCATGCTGTACGCCGACGCGGCGCACAAGCGGACGGTGCACCTGCGCGTGATCGGGGGCGGGGTGGCGGCAGTCGCAAGTGGACTCGTTGGGGCGGGGCTAATCTGGTATTGGAGCGATCCAGTACCATCTGTCCTGAAGGCAGTGGCATCGTTGACGCTCATCGTCTTGGTCCTTGTGGGATATCACCTCGTCCAACTATCGAGCCGATTCGACTCTTTGTGCGACGAATATCGCCGCCGAGGGTTGGAGCTGTACCTGAAGCCGATACCAGACAGCTGGACGATGAGTTGGCTCCCGCGAGCCTTCGCGGAACCGTCGGAACCTCCGCTGGATTCCCGATAGCACAGTAAGTCCAACTCGACTCAGACCATTGGGGTGGAGGCTCGTAGTGAAATGGCGGCTCCAGGCGGGCGTTCGAGCCGCCATTTCACTACGAGGTCGGATCTGGCCCCGCGAGCGCATACTTCTTGCGGCCGCACACCCCGTTTCAGCCGGAAGAACTATGCGCTCGACGCGCTCACCCCAGATCCCGCTCCGGCAACGGCCTTTCGACGATCGCCGGGCGGCCGATCGGGTGGCGCACCCGACGCTTCGCGGCCTGGTACACCGCGACCGTCTCGGTGGCGACGACGTGCCAGTCGAAATCCTCGGTGAGGCGGGCACGGGCGGCGGCGGCGCGAGCTTGCGCGGCGGCGGGGTCGTCGAGGACCGAACGTACAGACGTCACCAATGCGCCGACGTCACCGGGCGGGAACGACAGGCCGGTGACGCCGTCGACGACGGCCTCGCCGAGCCCGCCGGCGGTCGAGGTCACCAGCGGCGTGCCCGCGGCGGCGGCCTCGAGGGCGATGATGCCGAAGGGCTCGTAGCGGCTCGGCAGCACGATCGCGTCCGCAAGATGCAGCCACTCCAGCAGCGCGGCGTGATCGAGGGCGCCGACGAAGTGCACCGAGCGCGCGACCCGGTGCGTGCGCGCCAGATCCGTCAGCCACGACAGTTGCGTCCCCGAGCCCGCGATCGTCAGCGTCGTGCCGGGATGAGAACGGCGAATCCGGGGCAGCGCCGCGATGGCGTCCTGGATGCCCTTCTCGTACTCCAGCCGCCCGACGAACAGCAGGCTCGGCGGACCGGGGTGCGGTCCGCGTTCGCGGAAGCTCCAGGTCGTGACGTCGATGCCGTTCCGAATTACGTTGATCGGGGCCAACTTCGGTCCATAGAGTCGGCTGACCTCGTCGCGCATGGATTCCGAGCAGGTGATCAGGGCGTCGGATTCGTTGGCCAGCCACCACTCCACCGAGTGCACCTGGCGGTTGATCTTCCCCGACACCCACCCGCTGTGCCGCCCGGCCTCGGTGGCGTGCAGCGTCGACACCAGTGGCACGTCGTAGAACTCGGCGAGCGCGATCGCCGGGTGCGCGACGAGCCAGTCGTGTGCGTGCACGACGTCGGGCGTCCAGCCCTCGCCGACGCCGGGCTTGCCCAGCGCGATTCCGGCGCGGACCATGGCATGTCCCATCGCCAGCGTCCACGCGAGCATGTCCTCGCCGAACCGGAACACCGGCGGGTCCTCCGCGACGGCGACCACCAGCACGCCCTCGGCGAAGTGGCTGTGCGTGGGATGGGTGGCCGCGTCGGTGCCCGACGGCCGCCGCGACAGCACCACCACTTCGTGTCCCGCGGCGGCGAGTTCCGGCGCGAGGTGGTGCACGTGGCGACCCAGCCCGCCGACCACGACCGGCGGGTACTCCCACGAGACGATCAGTATCTTCATGTACGCCCCCGCGACCGATCATCGCCCGCCAAGCGGCGCGCGTCGAGTCGGGGGAACAGGTTGTCGGCGTCGCGCCACCCCTCGGCGAGTCTGCGCGCGCGGTCGCGGTGCCCGGCGGACACGGCGTCGGCGATCTCGCGGGTCGCGTGGGCGTGCAGGTGTGCGCGGTCGCGGGCGTAGCCTGCGGCGGAGTCCTTGCTCACCATGAACGCCCAGTCGCTCGCGACGGTCAGCAGGGCCTCCCGCAGGAGTTGGTCGTTCGTGGCGTCGCGCAGTTCGACCCCGCTCCGCACATCGCGCCAGTCCGCCCGATTCGCGGCGCGGGCCTTGTCGATGGTGTCCAGGGCGGTTCGCGCGACGTCGTCGTTGAGGTCGACGAAATCGGCGACCTGCTCGCCAGACCAGACGCGCCAGTCCTTGCCGGACCCCCACGACGAGTCGCTCAACTCGAACGGGTCGCCGACGTAGCCCTCCGCGTGGGCCTGCGCCAGGGTGCCGACCCGGACCCCGGCATCCGGCAGCGCCCGTAGCACCGCATCGAGCCACTGCGGACCCTCGTGCCACCAGTGCCCGAACAACACCGTGTCGAACGCCGCGATGACGTGTGCCGGCCGGCCGATCCGGGCCGACTCGTCCCGCAGTCGGTCGCGCACCGTCGCGACGAAATCGGCGGCGTCGCGCCGCACCGCGACCGCGGCGAGGTCGGGGTCGTAGGGCGCCTTGTCGGCTGAGGCGACGGTCCGCCCGGTCACCCGTGACGGCTTGAGACCGGTCCGGTGGTCGTAGGTGTGGAAGTCGCGGTAGGAGCCGTGCCCGGGGTACCCCGACTTCGGCGACCACACCCGGTAGCTCACCTGCAGGTCACGACCGAACGCGACGACGTCGCTGTCACGCACCGGCCGCCCGAGCGCGGTGTCGCCGCGCAGCGCGGGGCCGTCGACCAGGAAGTGTCGCACTCCGGCGGCGGCGTAGCCCTGCTCCATCCCGGGCGTGAATCCGCACTCGGGCGCCCAGATGCCGGGCGGGGTGGCTCCCCACCGGTCGTGGGCGTCGGCCAGGCCCTCCACCAGCGAGAATTCCCGCAGCCGGGGGTGCAGCAGCGGCTGGAACGGGTGGGCCAGCGGGCCGCCGAGCAGTTCCACCGCATCGGCGTCGATGAGTTCGCGCAGCGCCGGCGACCCGCCGTGCCGCCAGCGCAGCTCGAAGTCCGCGATTGCCGCCGACGCCGCGCGATGCTCGCGGGCGCCGAGTTCGCGCAGCGCCTGGTTCGGTCGCAGCGCCGCCTCGTGGGCACGCAGCTGCCAGTTGCCGAGCCAGTGATGCATCCCGGCGAGGCAGTGCGGGTCGTCGAGTTGGGCGGCGAGCACCGGCGTGATGCCGAGGCTGACCAGCCCGGTGCGACCCTCCGCGGCGAGGTCGCGCAGCACGCGGGTCACCGGCAGGTACGACGCGGCCCACGATTGATAGAGCCACTCCTCACCGACCGGCCACCGGCCGTGGTTGGCCAGCCATGGCAGGTGCGAGTGCAGGACCAGGGTGAACATCCCCGGGGCAGTGCTCACGGCCGGGTCGCAATCGCGACGAGATCGAGGCTGGCATCGATATCGTCGGTCCGCAGTTCGAAGTCGTCGACGGTGATCGCGGCGACGTCGGCGCTCAGTTCGGCGGGCCAGGGTGTGCCGGCGAGCGCGAGGTTCAGCTGCGCGTCGATGATCGAGCCGCCGTGTTTCGCGTCGAGCGCACGCAGCCGGGCGCCGTGGTGCACGCCGGTCATGGTCGTCACCGCGAAGCCGGCCTCGACGAGCAACTCGGCCAGCTCGGCGGCGTCGAGTTCCCGGGTGTGGAACGGGTTGAGCGGGGTGTCGCGGCCGGGGGAGAACGTGATCCGGTTCGGCGTGCTGATCAGCAGTTCGCCGCCTGGACGCAGCACGCGGGCACACTCGCGCAGGAACTGGCCCTGGTCCCAGAGATGCTCGATGACCTGGAAGTTCACCACGACGTCGACCGCCGCGTCGGGCAGCGGCAACTGCGCGAGGTTGCCGTGCAGGATCTGCACCCGCGGATAGCGGGCCCGGATGTGTTCGACGGCCGAGAGGTCGTAGTCGAGCCCGACGACGCGGTGGGCGACGTCGGCGATCATGTCGGCGCCGTAGCCCTCGCCCGCGCCGGCCTCGAGCACCTCCCGGTCGGCACAGCGTGACAGCAGCGCGCGGTACACCACCTCGTGGCGGCGGAACCAGTAGTTCTCCTCCGGTATGCCCGGGACGGTGCGCTCGCCGGTGAGCGGCAGCGGGTCGGCCGCCCGGGAGGGTGGAGTGCTCATCGTGCCGACGTTAGGCCATCGGGGGCTGGACTGTCCGGACGCTGGTCACGGAGCCGCCGATCTGATAAGTTACTCGCCAGTAACTTGATATGCGGTACTGTGCGCGATGTGCCGCACAGGCGCCGAACTGCGCGGGAAGAATCCGCAAGCCAGCTCCTTCGCTACTACCAGGAGGTCGACGCAGACCCATGCCGAACATCGTCGTATTGATCAAGCAGGTTCCCGACACGTGGTCCGAGCGCAAGCTCACCGACGACAACTTCACCCTCGACCGTGAGGCCGCCGACGCCGTGCTCGACGAGATCAACGAGCGCGCCGTCGAGGAAGCGCTGCTGATCAAGGAGGCCCAGGGCGGAGAGGTCACCGTGCTCACCGCCGGCCCCGACCGCGCCACCGAGGCGATCCGCAAGGCGCTGTCCATGGGCGCCGACAAGGCGGTGCACGTCAACGATCC
This sequence comes from Aldersonia sp., assembly GCA_036524855.1. Lineage (GTDB taxonomy): Bacteria > Actinomycetota > Actinomycetes > Mycobacteriales > Mycobacteriaceae > Aldersonia. Next base: position 5,155 of record DATDBL010000165.1, read on the forward strand.
CGCCATCCACGGCTCCGACGCGATCCAGACCGCGTACGTGCTCGCCGGTGCGATCGGCCAGATCGAGGGCGTCGAGTTGATCATCACCGGCAACGAGGCCACCGACGGCCGGTCCGGCGCCATCCCCGCGATCATCTCCGAGTACCTCGGCGTACCGCAGCTCACCCACCTGCGCAAGCTCACCGTGGAGGGCGACAAGGTCACCGGCGAGCGGGAGACCGACGAGGGCATTTTCCACCTCGAGGCCTCGCTGCCGGCCATCGTCAGCGTCACCGAGAAGATCAACGAGCCGCGCTTCCCGTCCTTCAAGGGCATCATGGCCGCGAAGAAGAAGGAAGTGCTCACCTTCACGCTCGCCGACCTCGGCATCGAGGCCGACTCCGTGGGTGTCGCGAACGCGGGCAGCACGGTCACCTCGTCGACCCCGAAGCCGGCGCGCACCGCGGGCGAGAAGGTCGCAGACGAGGGCGACGGCGGCAACCAGGTCGCGCAGTACCTGATCGGCCAGAAGGTCATCTGACGCCGGCCCGCCCAACCACCCGACTTCCAGTAGGAGATTCCACTCATGGCAGAGGTACTCGTGCTCGTCGAGCACGCCGAAGGTTCGCTCAAGAAGCTCAGCACCGAACTCATCACCGCCGCGCGCGCGCTCGGTGAGCCGTCCGCCGTCGTTCTCGGCCCGGCCGGCACCGCCGACAAGCTGGCCGACGCCCTCACCGAGGCCGGCGCGGAGAAGATCTACGTCGCCGAGTCCGACCTCGTCGACGGCTACCTGGTCACCCCCAAGGTCGACGTGCTCGCCGCGCTGGTCGAGTCCGCGTCGCCCGCCGCGGTGCTCACCGCCGCGACCGCCGAGGGCAAGGAGGTGTCCGGCCGCCTCGCCGCCCGGATCGGCTCCGGACTGCTCACCGACGTGATCGAGGTGCGCTCCGACGGCAGCGCGCTGCACTCCATCTTCGGTGGCGCGTTCACCGTCGAGGCCAAGACCACCGGCGACGTCCCGGTCATCTCGATCCGCCCGGGCGCGGTCGATGCGCAGCCGCAGGCCGGCGCCGGCGAGCGGGTGGTGGTCGAGGTTCCGGCGCAGGAAGACGGCGTCGTGAAGATCACCTCGAAGGAGCCGATCGTCGGCGGCGACCGTCCGGAGCTCACCGAGGCGACGGTGGTCGTGTCCGGTGGTCGCGGCGTCGGCAGCGCGGAGAAGTTCTCCGTCGTCGAGGAACTCGCCGACGCGCTCGGTGCCGCGGTCGGCGCCTCGCGCGCCGCGGTCGACTCCGGCTACTACCCGGGCCAGTTCCAGGTCGGCCAGACCGGCAAGACCGTGTCGCCGCAGCTCTACATCGCCCTCGGCATCTCGGGTGCGATCCAGCACCGCGCGGGCATGCAGACATCGAAGACCATCGTCGCGGTGAACAAGGACGAGGAGGCCCCGATCTTCGAGATCGCGGACTACGGCATCGTCGGCGACTTGTTCAAGGTCGCGCCGCAGCTCACCGAGGCGGTCAAGAAGCACAAGGGCTGACCCGCCCCGACCTGCCGGCGGCCCCGCACCGAAACCCGGTGCGGGCCGACCTGCGCTGTGAGTATCGTCACCTTTCGTGGACTTCGACGAGGTGGCGACGACGACCCGTGCGGTGCGCAAGCGGCTGGATCTCGACCGGCCGGTCGAGCCCGAGGTGATCACCGAGTGCCTGCGGATCGCGATGCAGGCGCCGACCGGATCGAACGCCCAGAGCTGGCGGTTCGTGGTCGTCACCGACCCCGAGAAGCGCGAAGCTCTAGCCGAGTGTTACCGGGTGGGCTGGGAGACCGCGTACGGCGGCGGCGCGGCCGCGATGGCCCGTGTGCCCGAGGAGCGCCGGGCCCAGCAGGAGCGGGTCCGCTCGTCCTCGCAGTACCTCGCCGACAACCTGCACCGGGTGCCGGTGCACGTGATCCCGTGCGGCCTGGGGCGCCCGAGTGAGGGCACGGCGGCCGCGTGGCCGGGCTTCCTCGGCTCCGTCATTCCGGCGGTGTGGTCGTTCCAGCTCGCGCTGCGCAGCCGCGGCCTCGGCTCCGTGTACACCACCCTGCACCTGTTCGAGGAGGCGAAAGCCGCTCGGGTGCTGGGCATTCCGGACACGGTTACGCAGGTCGCGCTGATCCCGGTCGCCTACACGTTGGGCACCGACTTCAAGCCCGCGACGCGGCGCCCGGTCGAGGACGTCACCTATTGGAACGGTTGGAAGGCTCCCTGAACGACTCCTTCGTCGCCGAGATCGCCGACGCCCTCTACGCTCTCGACGGCGTCGAGGCGGTGGCGCTCGGCGGTTCCCGCGCCGCCGGTCTCGAACGGCCGGACAGCGACTGGGATTTCGGACTGTACTACCGCGGCGCGTTCGATCCGCAGCGGTTGCGCGACCTAGGCTACGACGGCTATGTGTCGGAGCTGGGGGAGTGGGGCGGCGGACTGTTCAACGGCGGCGCCTGGCTGCGGATCCACGGTCGCAAGGTCGACGTGATGTTCCGCGACCTCGACGCCGTCGAACACGAACTCGCCCAGGCACAGATCGGTAGCTTCCACCGGGAGCCGCTCTTCCACCATCTCGCCGGCATGCCGTCCTACCTCGTCGTGGCCGAACTGGCGGTGAACCGAGTGCTGCGTGGGTCGTTGCCGTCACCCGAGTTCCCGGAAGCGTTGCGCCGCACCGCGCCTCCGGTGTGGCTGCAGGCCGCTGACCTGCTGTTCGACTACGCGCGTACGAACTACGCCGTCCGAGGGCAGGTCACCGAGTGCGCGGGCCTGCTCGCCTGGGCGGCGATGTGTGTGGCACATGCGGTCCTGGCCGCCCGCGGACAGTGGTGCGTCAACGAGAAGTCGATGCTGGAACGGGCGGGACTGCGCGGCATCGACGAAATCGTGCTCGCGCTCTCGTCCGATCCGACAGAGTTGACGCGTAGCGTGAACCACGTCCAGCAACTCTGTCGAAAGGTGCGGCAATGACGCCACTGCAGCGCTACATCGCCGAGGAGATCGCGGTCGACCATGCCGACGGCCTGATGACCAGGCGGGAAGCGATGCGCCGCCTCGGTCTGCTCGGGTTGACCGTCGCGGCCGCGTCGTCGGTGCTCGCGGCGTGCTCGTCGAACGACTCCGCCGGCACTGCGCCGACCGCGACCGCCACCACCAACGCGACCGACACCGGGTCCGCCGCCGCCGAACCGCCGGGGATGGCGGACGCCGTCGAGACGGAGGCGATCACCTTCGAAGGCCCGAACGGCACGCTGCAGGGCGCGTGGGCCGCGGCCGAGGACCCGCGCGGTGCGGTGCTCGTGATACACGAGAACCGCGGGCTCACCGACCACATTCGCTCCGTGGCAGGACGTTTGGCTGGAGCAGGGTACTCGGCGCTGGCGATCGACCTGCTCTCGGAGGAGGGTGGCACAGCGACCTTCGCCGATCCGGCTCAGGCGACCGCGGCGCTCGGCCAGGTGCCACCGGAACGGTTCGTTGCCGACATGAAGGCCGGCATCGACGAGATCGCCCGCCGCGAACCCGACGCGAAGATCGGCCAGATCGGCTTCTGTATGGGCGGCGGGCTGACCTGGTTGATGCTCACCTCGGACGAACCCCGGCTCGCCGCCGCGGCGCCATTCTATGGCCCGCTGCCGGAGAACGCGAACTTCGCCGGGTCGAACGCCGCGGTGCTGGGCATTTACGCCGCGATGGACGACCGCGTGAACGCCACCCGCGACGCGGCCGGGGCGGCGTTGACCCAGGCCGATCTCACCCACGAGATCGTCACCGAACCCGACGCCAACCACGCGTTCTTCAACGACACAGGGCAGCGCTACAACCCCACCGCGGCGGCGGACGCCTGGAACCGTGTGCTCGACTGGTACGGGCAGTACCTCGGATAGACACAGGAAGGAACGACATTGGCCAGGCTCGGCAGCAGCGACCTCGACGTCTACCCACTCAACCTGGGCGGCAACACCTTCGGGTGGACCAGCGACAAGGACACGTCCTTCGCCGTCCTCGACGCCTACGCCGTCGCGGGCGGCAACTTCGTCGACACCTCGGACAGCTACATGGCGTCGGCGCCCGGGCTGCGGGGCGGGGAGTCGGAGACCGTCCTCGGACAGTGGTTCCACGAACGCGGCAACCGCGACGCGATCGTGCTCGCCACCAAGGTGAGTCGGCACCCGGAGTTCCACGGGCTCGCGCCCGACACGATCGCCCGCGCCGCCGAGGCATCCCTGCGCCGACTGCAGACCGATCACATCGATCTGTATTACGCGCATTACGACGACGAGACGGTGTCGATGGCCGACTCGCTCGGTGCCTTCGACGAACTCGTGCGCGCCGGCAAGGTCCGTTGCGTCGGCATCTCGAACTATGCCCCGGCACGCGTGCAGGAGTGGCTGGACACCGCCGACGCCAACGGGTTCGCGAGACCGGTTGCGCTGCAACCGCACTACAACCTGGTCACCCGGGAACCGTTCGAGTCCCAGTACCGGCCGCTGGCGGAGCGCTTCGACCTCGGGGTGCTGCCGTATTTCGCGCTCGCGGCGGGCTTCCTCGCCGGAAAGTACCGCAGCGAGGCCGATCTCGAGGGCGCGTCGCGTGGCGCGATGGCGGGGCGCTACCTTTCTCCGGAAAGCCTCGCCGTGGTCGATGAATTGGACAAGGTCGCCGCGGCGCACGACTGCGCACTCGCCACCGTCGCGGTGGCGTGGCTGCTGGCGCAGCCGACGGTGGTCGCGCCGATCGCGAGCGCGCGGGTCCCCGAGCAACTCGACGCGCTGCTCGCCGCGACCGGCCTCGTCCTCACCGACGTCGAACTCGGCCGGCTGGGTGAGGTTTCCGCGCGCGTGCCGGTGGGCTGAACCGCGGTGCGCGACGTTTCAGCGCATCCCGATGTAGATCTCGCCGGTGGTGACGTCTTCTTCGAGCGCCTCGAGGGAGCGGCCGCGCGTTTCGGGTACCTTGGTCCACACGAACGCGAGCGCGGCCACGCCGATGACGGCGAACATGAAGAACGAGCCGGTGATGCCGATTCCCTTGACGAGGGTCGGGAAGAACAGCGCCAGGATTCCGTTGGTGGTCCAGCCGAAGAAGACCGAGATTCCGATGCCGAGGCCGCGCATGTGCAGCGGGAAGATCTCGGCCAGCCACACCCACACGGCGATGTTGAGGAAGGACTGCATCGACAGCACGAACGCCGCGACCAGGACGAGGATCACGAACGGCCGCGCAGGGTTGCCCGCGGGCAACAGGATCGAGGCGGCGCCGATCAGGCAGTGGCAGATC
>DATDBL010000166.1:0-3256 GCA_036524855.1 Aldersonia sp.
CGATCGCCGGGTGCGTGGACAGCGCAGCGTCGACGACGGCGGCCACCAGGGCCGTCTTCCCGATGCCCGGCTCACCTTCGATGCACACGGCGGATCCGCGCCCGGCCACCGCACGGTGAACGCGGTCGAGAAGGCCACCGAGTTCGGCGTCACGACCCACCAGCACCGCTGAACCGTCACCACGAGCAGTGCTCATGGCGCGGCGTCCATCCGAGATCCACTGCACCGCAGCACTCGCCGACGGTCCGACATCAGGACTCGGCCACCCGCCAGCCACCCGCGGCGTTCTCGACGATCAGATCGGCCCTCCCTGCTGTCCGCTCGATCTCCGTGGCGTTGCGCTCGTCCACGGTCAGCACCCAGTCCCGGGCGGCGTCGGGCTCCTTGCCGAACTCGATATGGCGGGCCACCAGGCGCGCGATTCGCTCCGCCGGGTCGGTCGTGACGAACCATGCCTCGTCCAGCCGCGCCCGCGCCGCCCGCCAGGACGGCTCGTCCAGCAGGAGGTAGTTCCCCTCGGTGACGACGAGCCGGGCCGCCGGCGGTACCACCAGCGCCGCGGCCAGCGGCTGCTCCAGCTCACGCTCGAACCCCGGCACGTAGATCCACTCGCGCGGATGGCTCTTGATCCGGGCCAGCAGGTGCGCGTACCCGTCGGCGTCGAACGTGTCGGGCGCCCCCTTGCGATCCAGGTTCCCGAGCCGGCGGAGCTGGGCATCAGCCAGGTGGTAGCCGTCCATCGGCACATGCGCCACCCACTCATCGCCGTGGCGTCGGCGCAATTCGGCCAGGAGTTGCTCGGCGAGCGTGCTCTTGCCCGCGCCGGGGCCACCGGCGATGCCCAGGATCGCCCGTCCGCTCGTCGGCACGAGCGCGGCCGCTCGGTCGGCCAACCCTTTCAAGCCCATCATTCGCCCAGTGTCGGTCCGATGGCGGTCGTGCGCCGATCAGACGGCGACCACTTCGACCGGCTCATCGGCGCCCCCCAGGTCGACCGCATTCCGGGTGTAGAGGATCGCGCCGTTGGCGTGGGCGGTCGCCGCGATCAACACGTCCATCGCCCGGACCCGGGGCCGACGGTCTCCACCAGGCCCAGGACACCTTCGACATCAAGCGCGCGTTTCTTGAATCCGCCGCGAAGCGCATCCCTGTTGTCCGGCGACCACACTCCCACTCACCGACTTCGAAATTGTCATCGTCGACAACCTCACGGCTCCCGAACACCTCGAGCGACTGCGCCGAACGAGCGTCAATCTCCTCGTCGCGCCCACCGGCACGCGCGACCGGCCGCCCCATGGCGGACCTCATTGGCCCCGGTCGTGCGCCACCCGAACGGGTTGAGCCTTCTCACTCCGGTTGAGCTGTATGCGCAGATGGCTGATCCTGATCATCAATGGCCGTAGCCGAGTTCGCTTGCGGCCGCGAAGGGGGACGTCCATGAAGAAGACCCTGGTTCCGTTCGATCTGGGAGCGCAGCAGCTGGTGCGGCCAAGAGGTCGCCGGCGAGCAGTACTACGCCAAGGGGTGGCGGCCGCTGCTGCCCCCATCGCTGCCCTCCCAGGGCGTTGAACTGATGGAGAGGGCATTGCTCGTGCGGGAGCCGCAGAATCGGCATGACCGCAATGCCGTTCGCGTCGAGATCCGAGACCGGCATGTCGGCCATCTTCCCGCGGAGGACGCGCAGCGGTACCGATCGATACTCGATCACCTGGCGGCCCGCGGTTTCGCGGCGCGGACGCAGGCCCGGATCTGGGCCGCACCTGAGATCGAGTACCAATACGACCAGCGCGGGAACATGCGCGAGGTCGACACCGGCAGGGTGAACTGCCGGATCAGCCTGGGCCTGCCGGAACCGCATCTGCTGATTCCGCTCAACCGGCCTCCAATCGAGCCGCACGCGATGCTGCCAATGGGTGGGTCGGCGATGGTCAAGACCGACGGCGTGCCGATCACGGTGTTCGAGCCCGTGCTGAATGACGCGGGAGAGGGTTGGGCGCACGCCACGCTGCATGAAATTCATGAACAGCTTGCGCGCTCGACACGCGACCTTGTCGAAGTGCGGATCAACGGACAGCGGGCCGGTCAGATGACCCCGGCGATGAGCAAGAAGTTCCTGCCGATCATCCAGACTCTCTCCGCGCAGGGTCGGCTGTGCGCGACTCCAGCGATCGTTCGGGGCAATCGGCTCCAAGTCGAGGTTCGCGTCTGTGGTGCCCAGGCCAGCAACCTGCCCCAGGAATGGCTGCTGGAGCATGCGAACAACGCGCTCGCCCGCCAAATTCTCCCGGACGAGGGTGCCCGGTCTCCCGCGAGCGGGCCGACCACCATGAGCGTGCTGTCCACAGCCGATCGGACGCCACCGCGGGCAGCGGCCGCCACAGTGGAGACCTCACCGACACAAGAGGAGGCAAATTCGACGAATGCTCCCTTGGCACCGGTACCCGGCGAGGCCGGCTGGTTCGCCGACCCTGAGGGCGTCGCGCCCCTGCGCTACTGGGACGGCATGGCGTGGACGAGCAGGATCCGGATGCGCTGAACCCGGGCGCAGAATGTGGACAACTTCGGGGGCATGTCACCGTAACCGGATAGCGTCCGGATGTGGACGCTGCCATACCTTTCCACGACCGACCGCGGGAGCGAGCTGAGCGGCTGGGCGTGGAGGCCTTGTCGGACGCCGAACTGGTGGCGATTCTGCTGGCCACCGCCGGACGCCGCGGATCGACCGTCGGCGATCTCGCCCGGCAGCTGATCCGCGAATTCGGCTCGGTCGAGCGACTCGCGACCGCAACCATCGCCGACCTCACCCGGACGGAAGGAATCGGACCCGCAAAGGCAACGACGGTGTGCGCGGCCTTTGAGCTGGGCCGCCGCGCCGTCCGTCCGCCGGCCGAGACGGTGTTGCTGACGTCCTCGTCGGCGATCGCGGCCGCCGCTGCACCCTTGCTGACCGGACGGCGCGAGCGCCTTCTCGTGCTGTCCGCCGACAATCGACTCCGGCTGCACGGTGTCGACACGGTCAGCCAGGGTGGCGCGGACTCGGCATCCGTCCCCATCCGCGAGATCCTTTCCGCGGTGCTGCGGCGCGACTGCAGCACCTTCGCGCTCGCGCACCAACATCCCGGCGGGGATCCCACACCATCGTCGCGCGATATCAACGCGACTGGTCATGTCGCAAAGGCGGCCGGCATCGCGGGTCTGCGACTGCTCGATCATGTGGTCATCGCGGGATCGGAGTGGCGATCGGTCAGTTCAGCGA
>DATDBL010000167.1:0-30629 GCA_036524855.1 Aldersonia sp.
CGACCGCTACCGACCCTGGCTCGACAACGCCAGCCGGCTACGCCGCCTCGTCCACGAACTCGAGACCCTCACCGTCCGGGCCGTCGAAAACGCCGAGGGATGGGGGAGCTAAAACGGGTTCGAGAAGTGCGGAAAGCGAGATTTACCCGTACGTAACTACTATTTATCTTTGAGTTGCAGCCAGGTTCGCGGCGTCGCGACATCGTCGCGAGGAGGAGGAACAGAGTTCATGGTCGGAGCCGAGCCAGGCCTGCACACCCGGTCCATTCCCGCGGGGGCCCTGGCGAATCTGCCGAAGGTGTTGGCCACGTTCGGGGTCGACGCGTGGCCTTTGCTCGCATCGCACGGCGTGACCGCGGAACTGCTGACCCGGCATCCGCTGGCTCCGCTGCCCATCGAGACGCACGGCCGGATCCTGTACGAGGCCGCGGCCGCGTCGGGCTGCGACCACCTCGGTTTGCTCCTGGGCCAGTTCGCATCCCTGGACAACACCGGACCACTCCGGTTTCTGATCATGAATGCGGACACGGTCGGCGACGCGCTCGATGCGGTGTCGCGGTTCAGTCCGATCTGGTATCGCGGAATCACCGCGACCCGAAGCGCGGATCGTGGCTACGTGAGCCTGTCGCTGTCCGTGGAGGGTCTGTTCCAGGGCCGTGAGCAACTGCTGACCGCCTACCTCGTGGCGCACGTGCAGATCCTGCGGATTCTCGAGGCGCCGTCGTGGCGACCGACACTCGTCCGGCTCTCCTACCGCGAGCCCGTGTCGGCCGATCTCTATCGGCGCTTCTTCGGCGCACCGGTGTATTTCAACGAGGCACGGCACGAGGTGATGTTTCCCGAGGAATTTCTCGGGGAGCGTGTTTCGGGGACCGATCCCAATCTGCGTCGGTTCTTCGACGGACACCTGCAGCAGTTGCAGACGGGCGCCGGTCGTGACGTGGTCGGTCAGGTGCGGCGCGCGGTGGAGGAGTCGTTGCAGGCCGGCGACTGCAGCATCGAGAAGGTCGCGCGGCTGTTCTCCGTCCACCGGATCACGCTCTACCGGCACCTGGCTCGCGAGGGCACGACGTTCGACGCCGTGGTCGACGAGACCCGCCGCGACCTCGCCGAGCAGTTCCTCGCGCAGACCGATCTCCCGCTGCTCGAGATCAGCCGGCTCCTCGGATACCGCAACCAGAGCGCGTTCAGCCGGGCCTTTCAGCGGTGGTACGCGCAGACGCCGCGGCAATGGCGCCGCGACATGACGCAGGTGTGACGGTGCGCAACACTCCGCCGGTCCGGTCGGCTATCCGACGAGCAGCACTCCGGCCAGCGCGATCGAGGCCACCCACACCGTGGAGATCGCCGCGAGCACGAACGGGCGCCCGCCGACCTTCTTGATGGTGGCCACGTGCACGCCCATGCCGAGGGCGAACATCGCCGCGGTCAGCAGCCCGGTCTGTACCAGCTTGGCCTGCTGCAGCAGCACGTCGGGCAGCATTCCGGTCGAGCGGAGCGCGGCGCACGCGACGAACGCAAGGACGAACAGCGGCACCAGCGCGGGTCGTTTGGCACCGGTGGCCGGTCCGGCCGACATCCGGCGAGCGCGCACGCTGAGCACGGCGATGACGGGGGCGAGCATGAGCACCCGCGCCAACTTGACGATCGCCGCGACGGCCAGAGCCGCGCCGCCGATCGCACCACCGGCGGCGATCACCTGTGCGACCTCGTGGATGGAACCGCCCGCCCACATCCCGGCGTCGGTATCGACGAGGCCCACCATGCCCGCCAGCATCGGAACCGCCGGAATCATCAGCGTGCCGAACACGACCACCAGCGCGACGGCGGTGAGCACCTCTTCCTCCTTGGCGTCGACGACACCGTCGACCGCCGCGACGGCCGCGGCGCCGCAGATGGAAAACCCGCAGGCGATGAGCACGCGTTGCGTCCACGACAGACCCAGGAGACGTCCGACGAACATGGTGCCGGTGATGCCGAGGCCGACGATGGCGACGACCATCGCGATCACGCCCCAGCCGAGGCCGAGGATGTCGCTGAACATGAGCTGCAGACCGAGCAGCGCGATGCCGACCCGCAGCAGCTTCTTGGCCGAGAACGTCAGGCCGGGGCGGAGCTGCGCGGGGATGGGCGCGAGGTTGGCCAGCAGGGCACCGACGAGGATCGCGATCAGCAGCGGGCTCACCGTGGGCAGCAGCCGGTTGACGCCCATCGCGAGCAGCGTCACGACCGTGCACAGGCCCAGGCCCGGCAGCAGCGGCGCGGTCGCGGCTGCGAATCGGGACCGCGTACCGGGCCCGACCGGCAGGTCTCGGGCGGGCGCGGCGGTCAGTTGCGTGCTCATGCGTCCAGCTTCGGGCATGCTCCGTCTGCGCGGTAGCCGTCGATTCGGCATTGGTCTATATCATTCTGATATGACTCCGTGAGTCATATGCACCGCGTGGGCGGCCGCTTACGCGCTGCCCGCACTCCCGGACGGCGGGAGCGCCTGCCCGGGGATCGTCACGATCGTTTGGCCGATCCCGGCGGGGCCGTCCGCATCGGCGCACGTCACCGCGACCTGGTCGCGACCGGCGGCGCACTCCCGTCGTTCACGTCGCAGAACCGTCAGGTGGCGCGGGCCTCACTCTACCCAACGACGATGTTGGGTAGAATCGATGCATGGCTGGTATGAGGGCACGGGAGGAGGCGGCCGCAGCGAAGCGCGTCGCGGCGCGTACCGCGCGGCCGAGCACCCACGCAGGTAGTTCGCCGCGGGTGGCGGCGGATGATCCGTTGTCGGCGGAGCGGGTTCGGTATCTGAACGGTGAGTTCGGTGGGGCGCAACTCGCCGCGATCGTGGGGGTGAACCGGTCACAGCCCTCACGCTGGATCAAGGGGCAGGAGCGGCCCGGCCCGGGGGCAGCGCCGCTGTTGATCGACCTCGAGCACGTCCTGGCGCGCGCCCGCCTGGTGTGGGGTGAGTCGGCGGCGCGAATGTGGCTCGAGAGCGCGAACGCGTCCTTGGGCGGCGCCCGCCCCCTGGACGTACTTCAGCTGTCCGGTCCGGCCCCGGTCCTCGTGGCGCTGGATGCGGAGGCCTGGGGTGGGGTCGCCTGAGTGCTGGTCTATCGTGTCTTCCCGTACCTGGCGGCCGCGGGACCGGGGGAGCCGGGGCATCCGCTGTACGAGCATCGTCCGCAGCGCGGCGGCCGAATCGATCACCCCGATTATCACGTCTGGTACCTTTCCCGGCTGGCCGAGGCCGCCTGCGGCGAAAGTTTCGGTAACCTCGCTCGCTGGGATGCGTCGATGTTCGAGTTCCCGCTGCTGCACGGTTCTCGCCGAGCGTTGGGGGTGTTCGAGTTGCCCGATGACCTGCGGGTGCTCGATCTGGATGATCCGACGCAACTGGTGCGGTTGGGATTGCGCCCGACACAGGTGGTGACGCGCAATCTGACGGTCACGCACGGGTGGGGGCATCGGATCTGGTCGGAGGTCGAACCTCACACCGGGGATCGGGCGTGGCAGGCGATCTCGTGGTGGTCGTATCACCGCCCGCAGTGGTCGGTGCTGGCGGGCTGGTTGCGGCCGAAGTCGGTGCGTGTCGAACCGCTGGACCTGGATCATCCGGCGATGCTCGACTCGGCGAAGGCTCTTCAGCGGATCGTGATGTGACCGGTCATCTGACTTCACACGCCTGCACGGTCGAAGCGTTCCATGAGGCCTTTCTTGCGCGCGTTGGTGTGACGTAGCGCCAGGACGCGCCGGGTGAAGGACTCCGGTCGGCCGTCGCGTTCGGCAAGCGTCTGGAGGTCGGTAAGCATCGTTATCGCGGCGTCGTACTCGCGGGGCTTTCGGGTGGCGATCATCGCTTCGATGCGCGACCACGCGGCTTCCTCGTCGTGACCCAGCTCGGCCAACCGTCGTTCGCGGGCGAGGGCGCGGGCTTTCTGCCGGAGGGCTTGCTCCCCGGCGAGCCGGGCCGCCGCCGAGCGTTGACGGTCGTCGCGGCGACGTGCTGCGGCGTCGAGAATGGCGGTCACGGTTCGGCGAGGTGAGGCTGGGACGGTCGTGGTGTGTTCGTCGTGGAAGCGATGGAGCATCTCCATCCGTACGGTCGGCGCGTGATTTCCGGCGACGCGCAACAGGAGCTGGTCCTTCTCGGCGACGGGCAGGTTCGTCACCCAGGCCGCGAGCTTCCCCGAGACGTCGGTGGTTTCGGCGAGCGGCGGGCTCGTCTGGGCGGCGATCGCGAGCAGGTCGTCGTCGACGCGGAGGAAGTCGGCCAGCGCGCGTTGCGCTGCGGTGAGCGTGGACAATCCGGGCGGTACGGGCGGTACGGGTGGTTCGAGTTCGTGGTCGGGGGAGTCGGCGTTTCGCTTCCCGGTGCCGTAGCCCGCGAGCCAGGCGAGATAGAGCGGCCGGAGATCGCCCGCGACGAGTTCGGTGCGGACTCCGACGATGGCCGACATCGGTGCGATGGCGTCAGGTTCCCACTCACCGTTCTCGTCCTCGCTGGTCAGGTCGAGCACGAGGAATTCTTTCGTGGTCCACGCCGTCACCTGGTCGTCGGCGCAATAGTCGCCGGCGAGGTCGATGTCGAGCAGGCTTCGGGGTAGACGGAGCATGATCCGGTGGGTGCCCCAGTTTGCCCAATACAGGTGCGCGTCGTAGCAACGCTCCATCAGCCGGTTCGGATCGCCCCGAAAGTTGCCCCACTGGTACTCGTTGACGAAGCTGGTGGCCGTGATCTGCGCGCGGGTGGACAGTGAACGCACTTCGGCCTGCTGGCGATCGTCCAACGGTCGGTCGACGGCGAGGAACTCGTAGTACTGGTACTCGCTCACCGGTGATCCTGCCGGTCGGCACGGAGGAAGGGCTCCGCGCGGAAACCCGAGTCGTCACCGAAATGGATGAACAGGTGCCCCTCGAGGGTTGCGTCATCCGTCAGAATCGCCCAGCCGCGCCCGCTGACCTGGTCGCTTTCGTCGTCGCCGTCCCAGGTGAACTCCGACCCGCTGCGGCCACGGCGTTCGATGGTCCGGCAGTCCATCCGGCCGCGGACGACGATGAAGCCGAACTGGCCGGTCCCGTCGGCGGCAAACTCGATGAAGCCAGGTTCAACCAAATTGATCGCGTCGAGGTCCCACAGATCCAGCTCGACTATCCGCCATCGACCGGTCAGGCTGCGCCCCATCGGACCTCCCATACGTGTCGCCATTGCGTTGTCAGGGTAGCCACCGCGGGACAGATGCCATGCTTTGGCTTGCGCGGTATGCGCCCAGCGAGATCCAACCCGCCTACACCGACGCGACCTGAATCCGGCAATGACTGGTCACAAAGGTCGATGTTCAACTCGCTACTTGTCGCCAACCGCGGCGAGATCGCACGCAGGATCATCCGGAGTGCTCGACAACTCGGCATCGTCACCGTCGCCGTCTACGCAGACCCGACCGCGACCTCGTCGCAGAGGCCGACCGGGCCATCTGCCTCGGTCCGGGTCCCCTGACCGCGACCTACCTCGATGTGCCCAAAGTCGTTGCGGCTGAGGCTGACGCGGGCGTCGACGCCATCCGTCCCGGCTACGGTCTGCTGTCCGAGGCCCCGAACTTTGCCCGAGCAGTCGTCGATGCAGGCACGACGCTGGATCGGTCCGGCCCCTGACACCATTGAGCAGATGGATGACACGGTGGCGGCCCGCAATCGAATCGCCGCCGCTGGAGTGCCCATCGCCCCCGGCGGCCGCGCGGAAACCAGCGACTCGGCAAGCGCGATCAATGGAGCCAGAACGCGTCGGATACCCGGTGATGCTCGAGCTCACTGCGGGAGTGGCCACCAGCAGTCAGGGTGATCAGGATAGGGGAGGGCACCGACCGTGCGTGTCGAGGACATGCCGGGCCTCGACTTGTGCACGGCGAGTGGAGGTGACGTTATGCTCGCGCTCCTGAGTACGCCGCAGCTGCCCGCGTCGCTGGTTGGTTCATCGGTGCTGACCGGACGCGAACGCGCTGTGCTGCGATACCTCCCGACGATATACAGAGCCGGAGGTCGCTGCGGACCTGTTCGTCTCGGTGAACACGGTCAAGACCCACCAGCGGTCGATCTACCGCAAGCTCGGTGTGTCCCGCCGCGGCGACGCCGTCGATCGCGCCCGCGCCACCCAGCTGCGCTGATCGACGCCCCGCGCCCCCGCAACCGAGTCGGGCAGGAGTAGGTTGATCACCCAGAAGCGGAGTGCTCACCCGAGGAGATTCGATGTCGCGCTTCCATCCGCGTCGCGCACCGTTGCGGCTGACCACCGGGGCGTTCGTTCTCAGCGCCGGGCTGGACAAGTGGAACGGTGACGAGCAGACCGCCGCGCAACTGCACGGGTTCGCGAGCGGGACCTATCCGTTCCTGCAGAGAATCGAGCCCCGCAAGTTTCTGCGGCTCCTCGCGACCGGTGAGATCGCGGTCGGTTCGACGCTGCTGCTGCCCGTCGTGCCAGCGGCGCTGGCCGGCGCGGCGCTGACGGGTTTCTCCGCGGGCCTGCTCGGCCTATACCTGAAGACCCCCGGGATGCGGCGTGGCCCGAGGGACCTCCGCTCGACGCCGGAGGGCCTGCCGATCTCCAAAGACGTTTGGATGCTCGGCGCGGGCCTGAGCCTGCTGATCGACTCGCTGACCGCGAAGGACTGACTGACCGATCCAGCCAGCGCGCATACCCGAGGGGACTGTGACCGACGTGGCCGCTTTCAGCGGGCGGTGAACCCGTCCATCGTCGTGCTGTAGGTGGCTGGTTTTCGGGTGAAGACGGTCCTGCCGTTGTGCACGGATGTGACCGGATGAAGCCGGTGCCATTGGCTGCCTCCGATCGGGTCGCGGCCAAGGCGTTCCGATAGATCTCGTCAAAGTTGTTGAGACCCTTTGCCTTGCGTTCGGCCCAGATTTCGATGGCCTCGAACAAGGTCCCGGATTCATTGGGCCGGGGCCGACCGACGGTATTCGAGTAGTCGAGGTGCACATGCGCATCGACGAAGGGTTCGACAACGAGTCGCCCGGCGGCGTCGAACAGATCGGCATCCGAACTGCCATCACGGTTTTCGAAGTCGACCGGGCTTGCGACGATGGAACCGAAGGTCGCGTTGTCGATGTGGACGTCCCAGGTTCCCTCTCGGCCTCTGAGAACCGCATTGGTGATGATCACAGTGCCACTTCCCCATCGTGTCGTGTCGTGAGGAGTCACGAGAAATCCCTAGCCTAGCCAGGCACCGTCTGCCGGTCGGTCGAAGTCGACGTCCGTTGGGTGTCGGCAGTCATTCGGTAGCGGGGACTGCCCGAACGGGGAAGGCGGTATCTGCGTTGGGCACGCTCCTGTGGGGTGAGGCCACCCCACACGCCGAATGACTCGTCGGCACGGAGGGCATAGTCACGGCATGTGCGAATGACGGGGCAGTCGTGGCAGATGAGTTTGGCTGCGCTCATGGCGCGGGAGTCTTCGGTGTCGAAGCGGGTTCCGTACCTGCTGCTTCGGCATCGCGCACTCAGCTGCCATTGCCAATCGTCGACGATCGTGTGGGACGGCATGGACCCTTCTCTCGAAGCGTTTCGGCTGTTGGGGTTGGTCGAGCACACGCTGGGGCGAGCCGCGCGGCCGTCCTCACCGGGCGGTCCGACGAGCACGTATCTTACTGGGTTACTTCCTTTTCATCGTTCCGGACGAGGCCGGGCCGGACAGGTCGTGCGGTGAGGTACCCGCGTCGGTGAGGGACATTCCGAGTTCGGCTCGGGCCCGCAACCAGCCGCTTGCACGGTAGCGGGGGTCGCCGGTGTACCGGAGCAGGCCGTCGAGGATGGACACGATCGTCGTCGGTGAATGCCTGTCGCCGAGTTCGAGTGGGCCGGCCGGGTAGCCAAGGCCGAGGCGCGCACCGAGGTCGATGTCTGCGGGACTGCCAATCGCGTGTTCGGCGAGGGCGCTGCCGAGGTTGACCACGGCGGCGAGGATCCGCTGCGCGACCGGGGCGGGCCCATCCGAGGTGATCGTGACGGACGGACCGACCGACGCGATGGCTTGCGCGGCGGATCGTCCCAGGCCGACGTCGAGGACGGGCGGGACGAGCAGAACGATTCGGTCGGTGCCCACACTGAGGGGGTCGATTCCGATGGTTCGGCTCGGGTCCAGTCCGGCCGCGATGGCGGCCCGGTGAGCGGGTTGCCCGAGCGGTGTCACCACCGTCACGGCGTCGGGTGACGCGGTCTCGCGCACCTGCACTCCCGCCTCCCGCAGGATGTCGGCCAGCGCCGTGTTCTCGTGCACGTGCACGGTGATCGCATCGGCGCGTGCCTCGACGCTGGCCTCCACCGGGATCTGCTGCCGACCCTCGAGGTAGGTGTAGAACCCGGCGCTTGTCTTGCGGCCAAGGAGTTTCGCGGTCACTCGGCTGGCTGCCAGCGGCGACGGCCGCAACCGGGGGTCTCCGTAGAAGCCGGCCGACACGTTGGTCATCACCGGGTAGGAGACGTCGAGGCCGGTGAGATCCATCAGCTCGAATGGGCCCATCTTCAAGCCCAGGACATCACGCGCGATGCGATCGATGTCGGCGGCGGATGCGGCTTGCTCCGACAACAGGGTCAGGGCCTCGGTCAGCAGTGCTCGGCCGAGGTGATTGACGAGGAACCCGGGGGTGTCCTTGGCGAGCACCGGTGTGTGCCCGAGCCGGGTGGTGAAGTCCCGTCCGGCTTCGATCACTTTCGGGTCGGTACGCAGTCCGGGGATGATCTCGACCAATTTCATCAGCGGCACCGGGTTGAAGAAGTGCAGCCCTATCACGTTCTCCGGATGCTCGAGCACGGCGGCGATCGAGGAGATCGGGATCGAGCTCGTGTTCGACGCGAGCAACGCTTTCGGGGCCGCCTTTTCGAGCTCGACGAACAGCTGCTGCTTGACGTCGAGCCGTTCCACGATCGCTTCGATGACGAGATCGACAGTGCCCGTCGCGTCCTTCGGGCGCATTCCGGTGCGCAGGCGGCCGAGAGCCGCATCGGCGTCCTCGGTGGTGCGCGCGCCCTTGGCGACGGACCGGCGCATCATCGCGGTGACGAAGTCGACGGCATCGGTCACGGCCTGCTCGGAGGTGTCGGTGAGCTCGACGGTGATGCCTGCGGCGATGGCGGTCTGGGCGATTCCGCGACCCATTGCCCCCGCGCCGATGATGCGGATTGTGTCGATCACGTCGTGGTCCTTCTCTCAGCAGCGGCGGGGGTCAGAGACATCAGACTAGTTCGAAGACGGCGGCCAGTCCTTGACCGCCTCCGATGCACATGGTTTCGAGGCCGTAGCGGCCCTCGCGGCGCTCCATCTCGCGGAGTAAGGTCGCGAGGCCCTCGCGCGACAGATGCTGTACCGCAACGCCGCCCGAGACTCCCCGGCCGACGCCCACCGTGTCGACTCGCTCGCGATGTTCTACACCAGCTTCTATTGCGACCAGGAAGATCTGCTGCGCCGCCGGGCCGAACGCGACGGTTGCGCGTTCACCATCCTTCGGCCCGAAGGCGTGTGCGGGGTCCCCACCGGCAACCCGATGAACCTGCTCACGGCGACCGCCGTCTACGCGAGCCTGTGCAAGTACGAGAACATTCCCCTGCGATTCACCGGGCCGGACGCCGCCGCCGACGTGCTCTATCAGGTCACCGACGCCCGCCTGCTTGCCCGCGCGACCGCCTGACCTGGGCGGGAACCGCCGACGCCGCCCGCAACGAAGTCTTCAACATCACCAACGGTGACACCTTCCGGTGGCCGCACATGTTCCCCCGCATCGCCGATTGCTTCGGAATCGGATGGGCGCCTTCCCCGCAACTGCGCCTGACAGAGCACATGCCCAGCGACGACACGAACTGGAACGACCTCGCCGCTGCGCACGCGCTGGAACCCACCCCATTCAGCGAACTGGCCGTCTGGGGCTTCGCCGACTTCATTCCACAGCACCGGGGCCACGTGTCCTCCACGATCAAGCTGCGCCAAGCCGGCTTCCACGACTGCATCGACAGCGAGCAGATGTTCGTCGAACTCTTCGGAGAGCTGGCTGCCCGCAAACTCATCCCAAGCCGACAGCGGGCGCACAACGAATCACTCTCTGCACGACCAACTCCACCAATCCCCACGGAGGTCAAAATGGGCGCACTGAGCCCGTGGCACTGGGCCATCGTTCTGCTCGTACTCATCCTGCTGTTCGGCGCGAAGAAACTACCCGACACCGCACGCGGACTCGGCCGGTCGCTGCGCATCCTCAAGAGCGAGATCCACGAGATGCAGGACACCAACAGCACGAACCCCGCGGCCCGCAACGCGGACCACGTCCCGTCCGCGTCCGCGCCGTCGACTCCGCCCGGCGAAGACGGCGGGCGCACCGCGCAGGAACGCCGCCCGTAGGTCACCGGGCATCGACGCGCGCGGCAACAGGGACGCCCGTAGCCCGGCGTGTCGCGGTGCCGTTTCCGGTACGTACCAGATGACCCCTGCCAGCACCAGGTACAACACAGTGAAGGCACTGAAGATCGCTGCGTGGGCATCGTCGCCGACGCGGTCGAGGACGGACCCGGCGACCAGTGCCCCGACCGCCAGCCGGTCATCGCTGTCATCGAATTCCAGGCCGCGGCCGACCCCGGCCGGATACGTGGTTCGAGGTCGACCACCGTCGCCGAGAGCGCAGAGAGGAGCAGGGGGCGCTCGCCCAGCCATCATCGCGGTGGTCGAGGCCAGCGTGACGCGCAGTCCCCGACGCTGTCGTGGCCCGGTATCGCTCGTGGGAATGAGTGCCGGCGCAGGGAGTTCGAAGCGTCGACCAAAACGTTCGATCCTGTGCCATTCAATCTCAGGGGCATGTGTTCTCGTCTCCGGGGCGAGACGGTTCGCGGCTTCGCCGATGATCTCGAGTGTGCCGAACGATGGCGTCGTACGCCATGTCACCGTCGTCTCCGGAGGGCTTCGGTGCAAACAGTGCTACCGCGGAGATGGCATCGAGGATGTGGTGGCATCGGTCGCGGTCCGGTGGGTTCAGACGTCGACCATGTCGGTTCGCGCCGTCGCCGAAATGTGGTCTCGGGCGACGCCGCGCGCGACGACGTCGACGGTGGTTCCCAGCAGCTCGGTCAGCTCGTCGGCGAGGCCGAGCATCGACACGACCTGCTCGTAGTCGGGTGCGTCGATGCTGACCATCAGGTCGATGTCGCTGGCGGGTCCGGCTTCGCCGCGGGCGACGGACCCGAATAGCTTGACGTCGTATGCGCCGTACCTAGCGAATACCTTCGACAGTTCGGGTCGGTGTGCGGCCAGGACGCCACGCAGCCGGGCGCTGTCCGGTGACGACGGACGAGTGGTCATGTCCCGTCCCCTTTCCTCGCTGTGTGGCGATCGCGTCCAGGATAGTTCTGGTCGCTCGCAATGGATCAGCGGAAGTCGCAGCCCAGGATCCTCGCTCGGGCTGACCGGACCGGCGCTCGTGGGCACAATCATGGCCGCCGGCTGCCTGCTACCGCTGGGCGCCCTGGCCGCGATTTGGCCACGCATAGCGAACCCGTCCGCGTCGCGGCGGTCAACGTCGCGGGGTGAGAGGGTGCAGAGTATGCCGTTCCGGCTGCCCACCCTTGCGGCGGATTGTGATGCTGCGGCGATCGTGGCGCTGACCAGGTACTGCGGCCGCCCGCACCTGGACGAGGACGATCAGCTCGCACCAAATCGCGTACCTCAGTGGTAGCCCGGCATCGGCACGGGCGCTCGAGGAGCGCAAGGCATTCCGGGTCGCCGGCGGCGAGCACTTGCCCGTGCCCCTGCAGTCGTTGGCGTGCGCGGGGCTCGCCGATCGTGGATCCAGTCTCCCGCACGGTGGTCGGCATCCTCGACATCACCTGCGGCGTCGACGACGTCAGCGACCTCGTGGGGCCGCTCATCGTCTCCGCGGTCCGCGACGTTGAGCAACGGCTCTTCGCACAGTCCGCGACGAGCGAGCAGGTGCTGCTGCGCGAATACCTACGCAGCAAGAGTCGCGGCAACAGGCCGTGGTCGCGATGAGCGGCGACAAGGTCATCGCCATCCCGACCGCGCCGCGGCTGATGGACTCCACCGACCAGATGATGATCTGGGACTGGATCAGCTGCACCACAGCTCCTGTGACATGGTTAGCCCTGGTTACCTTCTCGAGCCATCCGGCCCGGCGCCTCGGCCGAGCGCACGACGATGGTCGCCGGATCGAAAGACACGATGTCCTGCACCCGGACCCTCTTGAACCCCCCCATCAGCGCGTAGTTGACAAGTCTCGTATTCCGCCAAGCCCAGTCTCCGTCCTGTTGCATGTTCCCCCGCATTTCCTTTATCGCCTCGTCGCGTGCCCTCAGCGCTTGCGTCTCGACGTCCTTGCTGGAGTCGGCGGTCGCCACCAATTGGGCTTTGAGGCTGGCCAGGTCCTGGACGAAGAAGTGCGAACTCTTGACCTCTCCGGTGACGAAGGGCGTCGCATGGACTGTGAGGTGGACGAATCCCTGGGTCTTGCAGTGCATCGCGAAACTCTCCGCGAACCCGTCGAATACGCCAGCGAAGCAGGACCAGAAGAAGACATTGCCGTCGTAGGCCGGCGTCATGCCGGCCGCTGCGAGGCCCCTCAACACGGCCCTTGGAGACATCTGCACTTTTCCGACGGCAATCGCCGATTTGCTGCGATTGCCGTGCGCCCAGACGTAGATCGTCGTGTTTTGGTTCAGCGAGGCCTGCGGGAACTTGTCCTTCTCATTCGCGCCGTCGATGATCTGGTCCCAATCGAACCCGGTCGACTGGCGGATTTCCTTCATCTCGGTCACCAGATCGCCGGCCAGCGCAGGCAGGAAGATCAGGTCGCGGTGTCGGTCGAGCACAAGGTTGCCGTTCTGGAATTGCATCGGCGTGTCCCCCTTACAGAAGGATTGTGTGGTCCCCCGGCTTCGGTGTGCGTGACTGGCTCGGACAGGAGTCGTCTCTGCTCAGGCTACCCGAGCAGAGAGCCGCGAAATATCGTGTGGAAGGGCAGAGGCGACGGCTGTCGGGGTCGGACCGGGTGGCAGGATCGGTGTGGTGTCGGCGGTGCGGCTTTCGGAGTTGCTGATCGGGCTGTCCGGGGTTGCCGATGTCGGGATGGGGCAGCCGGTCGGTGCTGCCTCGCAGACCTGTCTCGCGGGGGTGGGGCTGGCGCGGGCGTTGGGTCTCGACGACGCGGCGGTGTCGGCGGTGTTCTATGCGTCGTTGTTGCAGCACGTGGGTTGCACGGCCTATTCGCACGAGGCATCGCTGCTCTTCGGTGACGAGATCTCGATCAAGCGGGCGTCGGTGGTGACGGATTTCGATCGGCCGCGGGAGGTGTTGCTGGGCTACCTGCCGCGGGTCGTGCGCGAGGCACCCAGTGGTGAGCGGGTGAAGACCGCTCGCAATGTGTTGCTGAGGTCGGGCAGCCTCGTCGAGGGGTATACGCGAGCGAACTGCGAGGTGGCTGCGGCGGTCGCGCGCCGGCTCGGGCTGCCCGCCGCGGTCGGCGACGGTCTGCTCGACACGTTCGAGGCATGGAACGGGTCCGGGCATCCGCGGGCACTGTCCGGTGACGCGATCTCCCTCGTCGCCCGGGTCGTCACGGTCGCCGCGTGTGCGGCGCTGTTTCACCGCTTGGGCGGCCCGGATGCGGCGGTGCGCGCGGTGCGGCAGCGGTCGGCACGAGCGTTCGATCCGGCGGTGGTCGATGCGCTGTGCCGGCACGCGAGGAGTGTCTTCGCCGCGTTGACCGATGCCGCGGCCGCCGATCCGCCGGTGACGGTCGAGCCTGTGCCGATCTGGGTCGATGACGCCGCCCTGGGTACGGTGTTGCGCACCTTCGGCGAGGCCGTCGACCTCAAAGCGCCATTCCTGCACGGCCATTCGACCGAGGTCGCACGGGTGGCCGCCACCGCTGCGACGCGATTGCGGCTGGGCGCCGCCGAGATCCGCGACGTCGAACTCGCCGGCTACGTGTACGACATCGGCCGCGCTGCGGTACCGAGTGCGATCTGGGAGGCGGGTGGGCCGCTGGGGGCCGCGGCCTGGTCGCAGGTGCGGCTGCATGCCTATCAGTCGGAGCAGATTCTGCGTCGATCACCGCCGCTCGCGGGTATCGGATCGATCGCGGGGCTGCATCACGAACGACTGGACGGCTCCGGCTACCACCGTTCCGCTCTGGCGGGCCAGTTACCGACGACCGCGCGGTTGCTGGCGGTCGCCGACGTGTGGGTCGCGATGACCTCCGATCGTCCCTACCGTCTCGCGCTGTCGCCGTCGCGCTCCGCCGCCGAGCTCGCAGCCATGGTCGGCAGAGGTGAACTCGATGCGGACTGTGTCCACGCCGTCGTGGACGCAGCCGGGCTTCGGGCACCGAAACGGCCGCGTCGCAGCACCGCGTTGACCGCGCGTCAGATCGAGGTCTTGCGCCTGGTCGCGGTCGGACTGAGCAACCCCGCCATCGCCCGGCGGCTCGGGATTTCCACCCGCACCGCCGAACACCACGTCCAAGATGTCTACACGCGTATCGGCGTCTCGAGTCGCGCCGCCGCGGCGCTGTATGCGATGCAGCACGGCCTGCTCGACCGGACGCCGCTACGTGGGTAGGTTCGCCGATGTTTTCCTCGGCTGACAGGGCGACGCTGGCATGACCACCCCGCGAGGAGGACATGATGAGCGACAACAAGGCACTGATGAAGCGATTCGTCACCGAGTTCCAGACCAACCACGACCGCGCAGTCTGCGAGGAACTGCTGGCCGAGGATGTGGTCGACCACAACGCGCTTCCCGGTATCCCGCCGGGCCGGAACGGTGTGATGATGCTGTTCGACGCCTTCCACAACGCGTTCGCCGGATTTCGGGCCGTCATTCACGACCAGATCGAGGAAGGCGACAAACTCGTCACCCGAAAATCGTTCCACGGCACGCACGTCGACGAATTCATGGGCATCGCTCCCACCGGCCGCGAGGTCACCATCGACCTCATCGACATCGTCCGCATCGCCGACGGCAGGATCGTCGAACACTGGAACGTCGTCGATCAACTCGGTCTGCTGCGCCAACTCGGCGCGGTCGAGGGCTGAACCGCCACTCGCCGAGTTCGGCCTCATGCTGACCAGTGCCCACGTCGTCGAACGGGCCGACAAGGCCGGGTCCGGTTGGAATACTCGTCCCGCGCCGGTCCCGATGTCAGGGAGTGAGCACGATCCTGCCCTGGGCGGTGCCGGACTGCAGATGTCGTAGTGCCGCGGCGGCCTCGTCGAGCGGGTAGCTGCGATCCACGACCGGGCGGAGGTTCCCCGCCGCGGCGAGGTCGGCGAGCACCGCCATTGATTTGCCCTTGTCCGGCATTGAAAAGCCCGTGCTGGGAAGGTGCTTGGTGAACGGCGACCGTGCGGCCAGGCCCAGCACACGGGGTACGCTGCCGAGCCATCGGCCCGCCGCCGCGCCGAACTGGTCGTGCCCGATCAGGACGTAGTGTCCCGCGGAGGTGAGGGCGCGCCGGCAGTCGGAGAACCCGTGATTGCCCGGCACATCGAAGATCAGGTCGTACCGGTCTCCGGTGCGGGTGAAGTCGGTGCGCTCGTAGTCGAGCACCCGGTCGGCACCCAGCGCGCGCACGAGGTCGAGTCTGGCGGCCGCGTCCACCCCGGTTACCGTGGCGCCGCGTGCCCGGGCGATCTGCACCGCGCACCCGCCGACCCCGCCCGCCGCGCCGTTCACCAGGACACTGCAACCGGCGAGCGCATTCGCGTCCGGAAGGTTGTAGAGCGCAATCAGACCCGAGGTCGGGATCGCCGCGGCCGCCGAGACGGTCAGGCGTGCGGGTCGGGATGCCAGCACCTCGGCCGGCACGGCGACGTATTCGGCGTATGCACCGCCGTTTCGCCACTGATAGCCGCGCACGGTCTCACCGAACACCGCGTCGCCGGGCGCGAAACCGGTGACGGCGTCGCCGACCTGCACCACCTGCCCGGCCACGTCGGTACCGGGGATCTGGCGGGTAGGGCGGCGCAGCCCGGACCCCATCACTCGCAGCACGTAGGGCCGACCCGTCACCACGTGCCACACATCCGGATGCACAGACGCCGCCTGCACGCGCACCAGCACCTCGTCCGCGGCGGGCATCGGACGCTCGACGTCGCGCACCGCGAGTACCTCGGCTGGTGGACCGTACCGGTCCTGAACGACAGCGCGCATCGCCCGACCCTATCGCGGCGACTCGTGTTGTTCAGCGGTGACCGGGAGTGCTGTCGGGGCTCGCGGCGGGCGCGGTGGAGGTGTCGGGCTGCGCGGTCATGGACACGGCATTTGCCCAGCGCGAACTGAAGATCAGCCAATCAGCAGCAAGACCGCGTTTGCCGAACTCGAAGCGGCGGGCATCGTGACCGAATTCAGTGGAATGAAGCGCAATCGATGCTGGCGAAGCGACGAGATGTTGACGGCGCTGGATTCATTTTCCGCCAGAGCGGGTCGCCACGCCAACGCCCAATCGCTGCCGGATCGTCTCAATCGATCGTCACATTCGTAACAAAGACCTGCTTGGCTCCTCAGGATGCGAAGTTGTGGAGGGCGACTCCACTTGCTGAGTGGCGCACGGAGACGGTGCCGCCTCGAGTGTGTGCGTCACGGCAGGAAGGTGCAGGATCGTGGATGAACACGGGCAGCGTTGTCGCCGGATCGTTGTGCCGGGATTGTTCACCGTGCTTGCCGTCGCAGTCGTGGAGTTCACGGGCAGCGGTGCCGCCACTGCGCAACCCGGTGGGACGGAGGTTCCCGTCGACGTGCAGCAGCAACAAGATATTCAGGTTATCGATTCGGCGAGCGCGCTCGGATCGACGTTGGGCTCAGGCATGGGATCGGCAACCGGGGTAATCGTCGGCGCAGGAGTCGGCGGGGCTGGCGGCTGTGTCGCCGCCGGACTGCTCTCCGGCGTCACCATACCGGTCGAGCAACCGGCCGAGGAACCGGCCGAGGACGAACTGGAGTTCAGTCCGTCGGCGTGCATCACGGGTGGTCTGGCCGGTGCAGGCGCTGGTGCAGGCTTGGGTGGCACCGTGGGCGGCCCGGTCGGCGGATTGGTGGGCACGGGCACCGGTGCGATGGTCGGGTCCGGTCTCGTGATCGGAAACCATCTCCAAGCCGAGCCGCAGCAGCAAACAACAACGACAGGTCGGAATTCAGCCGAGCCACCTTCGATCTCGGAGTTTGATTGAAACCTCGGCGCCAGCGTGAACGCCCTGCTGCGACGCGGCCGCTGTGTGAGTGACGGTGTCGGGCGGATTTGTCACGATTTTGCGGAAACGATCTTGGCGCGGGTCGACGCCTGATCAGATGGGACCGCATCGGTCATCGTCTCTCCGGGGGGAAGGTTCGTCATGCGTCGTCGCCATCTGTTACTCGTCCTCGCCTACGTGTTGTCCATGGTGTTCGCGGAGAGTGCGGTCGCCACCGCGGCACCGGGTCCGTCGGCCGGTTCCAGTGATCTTCTCGGCGGGCAGGGCTGTTCGAAGGAGTACTTCAACGGCGACCGGCGGCTCGGACCGCAGACGCTGTCGGACCAGTTCCCGGTCGCCGATCAGCTCGACGGCTACCGACGCACCGGCGATCTCTCACCGGACGAGTTCCTGACCAAGTACTGGGACCCGACCGTGGTTCCGGCGGGTTCCTACAAGTACCCGCCCGAGCAGGGCTACGTCCTCGACGGCAGCGGTAAACCCCGGCGGACCCAGGGGCAGGTGGACATCGGTACGCTGATCGATCGGTACGGAAGCGAGGGGGGCAACTTCCTGGCCCCGGCCGGTACCAGTTACACCGCCCGCGCACTTCCGCCGGTGAACCTGGTGAGTGATCCCGCCGACTACTGCAATTACCATGTCTACCTGGTCACCAAGCCGCTTCCCGTCTACGCCGGACCGATCGCTCCCTGGTTCGAACAAGCAGGTCTGGGCACTCAGTTCGAGGTGGTCGGTGAGCTGTTGCCTCGAGTCGACCAATGCGGGACCAAGATCGATGTCAGCTGGTTGCGGTGCGCCGACTACGTGCGCATCGTGTATCCGTTGCAATGACACCCCATCACCGGTCGCGTCGACCAGTCGGGTCGGGCAGGGAGGCCGGGGTGCACGTTGGTTGATCCGTTGAACGACGATCTGCTGGATCACGACATGCGTCGCAAAATCCTGGAGGTGACACAGCGGTTGGGTGCGCGGCCGGAAGACCTGCCTGCGCTCGGTCAGGCACACGAGGACGCGCTTCCGTTCTGTTGGAGTGCACCCGAGGGCGGGTGGCATCTGACCATCCGGGAGCGCGACCGGCTCGTGTCGGACCGCCGCACGACCGATCCCGAGGAGTTCGTGTTCTGGGTCGCCGAGTTGGTGTCCGAGCGGATCTCCCTGCGCCTGCATCCACCGGGGCACCCCGATTTCCGGCGCGCGTCCTGGGGCGCCCAGTACCGACTGCTGAGAGGCATCGATCCGGCCTGGGCTGATGCGTGGCTCACCGCGACCAGATCAGCGTTGACTGCCATCGGCGCGGACCGCGCCGTCCTCGACATGCTGCCGGCACCTCCGTAGGTCGCGCCGTGGCGGTCGATTTCGAGTAGTCCGCTACTCAGGTCGGTAACTCGTCGGCTTCATATGATCGACGCATGGTGCAAATCGACTCGACCGGCGGGCAAGGCCGGGTCCGGCGGGTGCGATGACCGTTCACGATGGTTTCGGGTTGCGCATCGTGGACCGGGGCGAGTCCGATCCGCGTATGCGGTACTACCGATTCGCGACCGGTGCGATCGGTTGGAATCCCAGCGTGAACGTCCTGCTCCCGACGGACTATCACACCAGCGGCTACCGGTATCCGGTTCTGTACCTGCTGCACGGCGGCCTCGAGGACTTCACCACCCGCGACATTCCCCGGCCGGACGGCATTCGCGCCATGACCGACGGCAAGCCGATCATCGTCGTGAAGCCCGACGGTGGGCACGCCGGCTGGTACTCGAATCCGGTCAACTCGCTGGCCGGCCCGCGGAACTTCATCCTGCGGCTGAAGGCGGCGGCTCCGGTGGTCTGATCGCATCGGATCCACCGGCGGTCACCCTCACCCCTGCCACGGTCCCCGAGCAGATGCTCGAGCCGCCGCACGTCCTCGTGCAGCAGCGTGAGCGCCTGCGGAATCGCGTTCTCCCCATCCATATCACGCGCACTCAGCACTCCGGCGCGACCGCGATGTCCGTCGCCGAGGCGGACGATGGTTGAACGGCGACCGCTTCGTCGATCCCTGCGACGTAGCCGCGGCTGCCGCGTCGAGTCTCGGGTGTCATCGACGCGACTCGCCGAGTTGTCAACGTGAACAAGGACTAACACAAGTAGATCAGCGCCGACTCGTACATGAACTGCGCATCACTACGGCTGCCGAGCTTGGTGGCGCCGTAGATGTTGTCGATGGACTGCTGCGCCGGCACACCCTGCTGGTGCTCGGTACACGCCCGGTGTCCAAGATCCAGCAGGACCGATGTGGGGCCGGTGATGTTGCCGTTGTTCTGCAGGTCGTAGAGGTAATCCTGCTCGCTCGCCGCGGCGACGCCGGCGGCCCCAACCGATATGACGCCAGCGCACAGTCCGGCGGCGAGAAAGGTGATCAGCTTTTCGCGCCTCACGGCGATCCTCCTACGGTGGTCTTGATGTACCAATCTTGACCGCGCGCTCCGGGCGGGGCATGGGTAGTGCGGTACTCGAATCTGTGTTGAGTAGCGCGCTACGCTATTGCGCTTCGGGCGAGCGCCACATGATGTGTTCAGAGAGAAGTCTTTCGTTGAGGACGCAGATCATGACTACTACTACCACGCAACGTAGCGACGGTACCGGGGACGGGGACCAACCATCGGTCCTGTCGGCCGACGGTTGCACGGCTCCCACAGCGCTTACCGGGAATCGCACCAACGGGCACGCCGGGTACCGGGCAGGACCGTCCAGTGGCGGCCCCCGCACACCGGGGCAGGACACTCCGTCGGCCGGGAAGCACACTCCGAGGTCGACCGATTCCTCGCATACGGACGACGAGGGTGCCGCAGGTGTGGAGATCCGGGTTCACGGCATCGGCGACCATGCGACCTTCAGTGCGCTGGGCACCCCGAACTACAAGGAACTCGTCGACAGCCGGGTCTGGATCGGCCGCGTGCCGCCCGTACCGCCGCACAAGCTACGACTCGTCAATTGGAGCCGGGCCAACCGCAAGCTCACCCGTCATCTGAGTTGGTATCTGGCGTTCCCGTTCACACTGCTCAACGTCGCCGGATACATGGAGCCCAAAGACAAGGTGGCGCGCTATGTGATGCGCCTGGGAATCGGCGTTGCCAGCCTGTGCCTGACCATCGCGATGGCGGCGTGGATCACCGTCATTCTGGAGACCGTGTGGCGGGCATTGACCGACACCGACGATCGCCTGACGGGTGTCGTCCTACAAGCCGTTGGCCCTTGCCTTCTGATCGTGTTCATCGTGTACCGGATGATTGTCGGACGCGTGTTGGTCGACAAGGGTGGAACGCTGATCTCCGTTTTCAACATTCTCGCGCTGGTCGGCATGATCCAGTACCTGCACTCGAAGCCCGCGTCGCGGACTGGCGGCCCACTCGGTTGGTACCTCGTGGACACGGGTAGCGGGCAGAACACGATCGACCCGATGACGACGATCGTCGGCTACACAACCGTGATCGTGTGGTGTGTCGCGCTGTTCCTCTGCGTGATCGCGATCCGGAGGAGGCGGGCGGGGGCCGGCCTCGCCGGAGCTGCGGTACTCCTCGTACTCGCGGTCTCGCTTCTGCATGCGGCAGGATCGACCTTGCGCCTCTTCACCGCAAGCCTTTTCGGCCTCGTGTCGTCGAGTGCCGACCGAGTGGTGCACAGTGCACCGTCGACGCAGGGAGGCGAGGGCTCGATCGGCAACGTGCTGCTGCCCAAAGCCGACCAGCTGAACAGTGCAGGGCACCAGTTCGTCGTCAGCCTCGGCAAGGCTCTCCGCATCGACCTGATCCCCATCTTCTTCATCGTCATGATCGTCGTCTTCGGCGGGCTGTTGTGGATCAGATTGTGGTGGAGGCGGTGGGACCGCAATGCCGCTGCGTCGGAGGTGACCGATCAACAGTCGCGCTCCGGCCGGCCGAAGAAGGAGACGCAGCCCGTCAGCAAGATCCATTTCCTCGTGGAGAGGCTTCCGGCGCGATTGGCGTACGCGGTGGTCGTCGCCATTCTCGCCACGGCAGGTGTCTGGGGTCTGATGATCGTCGGGTTTCGTGTGGCCAGCACTCGGTTTGTCGACGACCTCATGGTCGGTTTGCAGATCCTCGGCGCCGTCGCGATAGCGATGGTCATCCTGCGTCGGCCACAGAACGTCGCGGAACGGCTTCGCCGGACGTTCGGGGCGGTGGCCGATATCGCGGGTTTCTGGGCACCCGACCTGCATCCGTTGGCGGGTGCTTCCTACCGGCGCGGACTCCTGTCCGGAATCCGCCAGGCAATCAACGACCTGGTGCTGGACTATCCGGACGAGCCGATCGCGTTGGTCGGCCACAGCCAGGGCTCCGTGGTGTGCGCCTGGTTCGTTCGGGGCGGACATTGGACGGAGCGTCGCGCCGAAGGGATGACCGACCGCGAAGCGCTGAAAAAGAGGATGTACGAGGTGAACCAGGCCCCGTCGACACGGATCGCGTTGTTCACCTGCGGGTCTCCGTTGCACTCGTTGTACGCCACCTTCTTCCCGCGGTACTTCGACGACGACTTCTTCCAGACGACGCGACACATGGCCTGCCGATCCCGGTGGCGCAACTACTGGCGCAAAACGGATCCCATCGGCACCGCGCTGCCCGCGCTCCCAGCACGCGACAATGTGAATGTAACCGAGTTGAAGGACGAAGAGACGGTCGCGCACAGCGAGTACTGGCGTGAGGAACGGTTGCGTGCGGACGTCGGCAATTACCTCAATACGACTCGCGTTCATCCGCGGAAGCAGACGGCGCAGGCGACGAGCTGATCGACCAACCAGGCTCGTGTGTGCACCGCGCGGGCGGCCGCCTACGAGCTGCCCGCACTCCCGGACGGCGGGAGCGCCTGCTCGGGGATCGTGACGATCGTTTGGCCGATCCCGGCGGGGCCGTCCGCATCGGCGCACGTCACCGCGACCTGGTCGCGACCGGCGGGCAGGGGCGCCGAGGTCCAGGAGCCGATCATCGCGCCGTTGGGGCCTGCCGGGATCAGGGGTATAACGGCGCTGGCCACCGCGACCGGCGGCTGCGTGGTCGTCTGCACGATGACACCGCAGGCCACATCACCGCGCGACTCGGTGATCACGACCTGCACGTGGACCGAGTTCCCCACAACTACCGCGGGCGCGGAACCGACGACGGTGGCGTGACCGGTCGCCGGACTCGCCAGCGCGATCGCACCGGCGAGCACGAACGCGGAGAGGTACTTTCTCACCGATGGCTCCTTCGTTCGAAAGGCAAGTGCGGAAACGAGTGCGAGCCGAGCGTACAAGGGCGCGCGATCAGTCGTGTCGCTTTGGGCGCGAGCAAATGCGCCGCCCGCCCGGTTCGGCCGCACCGTCGTCCACATCGCCGAACCCAGCAGGGGTTGCGCGCTGGACCTGCTGGGTTCGGGTCATGCCGGGATGGCGCAGGCGGGTTCGACGACGGCGGGGCTGCGTCGCGAGAGGTTGAGCGCGAACGCCGCCGCGGCCGCGAGCATCGCGAACACGGCGACGGTGCCGGCGTACACCTCGGCGGTGCGCAGCAGTCCGACCGGGCCGACGGCGAATCCGGCGGCGAGGGCGGGAACGCTGAATGCGGTGTAGCTGACGACGAACACGCTCGCGAACACGCGCCCGCGCTGGTGCGGCAGTGTGGAGGCGCCCAGTGTCTTCATGGCGGCCTGGAAGGAGGTTCCGAATCCGAAGCCGGACAGTGCCGAGCCGAGGAAGAAGACCACCACCGATTCGGTCCACAGCGACGCGACCGTCACGCCGCCGCCGCCGGCGAGCGCCAGGCACCCCGCGACATCACCGAGGCGGGCTTCTGGTTGCGGGTCAGTGCGGCACCCAGCGCCCCGAAGCCGAACAGCGTGGCGATCTCGGCGCCGCCGACCACGTGATTGTGCAGGCCGAACACCGTCGCGGTGATCGAGGGGCTCAGCGAAAGGTACAGCCCACCCAGCGACCAGCTGGCGATCAGGCACGGCACGATCGTCGCGACCCGGGTCCGAACGGTGCTCGGCACCGCCACGCTGGGCCGCAGCGCGGCGAGCAACTGTGCGCGGGTGGCGAAGCCGGATGCGGGGGAGGTTTCGGGGATCGCGACGACCATCGCCGCCGAGAGCAGGTAGCCGACTGCGAGCACGACGTAGACCAGCGTCGTCGGTGCCGGGGCGAACTGGACGAGCAGCCCGGATCCCAGCGCACCCACGGCGAGGCCGATCGTCGGCGCGAGGCTGTTGATCAGCGGCCCGCGTTGCTCGTGGCGCTGCAGGTCGACGATGGTCGCGGTGAACGCGCCGGTCGCGGCCCCGGTTGCGAGTCCCTGTAGCACACGCGCCGCGACGAGCCACGCGACTGACTGCGCGGCGATGAACACCAGCATCGAGGCCGCCAACACGATCAATGCCGCGAAGAGTACGGGGCGGCGCCCGATGTGATCGGAGAGGGCGCCGACGGTGAGCAGCGAGGACAGCAGTGCGAGCACGTACACCGCGAAGACCGTGGTAAGCGTGATCGCGGAGAATCCCCACTGCTGCTGGTACACGGAGTACAGCGGGGACGGCGCGGCGGCACCGCACATCATGACCAGAAACGCGGCGGCCACGACCCAGGAGGCCGCGGGGCGCGGAATCTGCCGGGTCCGCATGGTGTTGTTCACGATGAGGCTCCGCTCAGCCAGTTAATGCGACTTGATTTGCTTTAGTAGAGACTACAGCGGTGCGTGTCAAAAGCCAACACATTTGCAATAATGGGGAACATGACGTCCGGAACGGTTACCCCCGCCAAGCGGCCCGGTGGGCGCTCCGCCCGGGTTCGCGAGGCGGTTTACGCCGCGGTGGCCACGCTGCTGTCGCAAGCCGAGGAGCCGACGATCCCGGCGATCGCCGCGCGCGCCGGTGTCAATCCGACCAGCGTCTACCGGCGCTGGGGCGACGTCGACGCGCTGGTCGAGGAGGTCGCCGTCGCGGTGCTCACCGAGGACGCACCGATCCCCGACACCGGCTCGCTGCGCGCCGACCTCACCATCTGGGCGCAGTTCCTGGCCACCGACATCTCACGACCCGAACGCGTCGCGTTTCTGCGGGCACTGGTCGGATCGTTGCGAGACGAGGACGGCAAGGGCAAGTGCACCGCGAATCGCGAGGTGCAGATCGCGCAGATCCTGGGCCACGCGCGGGCTCGTGGCGATGCGACGCCAGAGGTCGAGCAGGTGATGGATCAGGTCGTGGCGCCGCTGTACTACGCGGTGTTGTTCGAGCGCGACGGTGCCGATCGTGCGCACGCGCAAATCCTCGTCGAGCGACTGCTGCCGTAACGGGCCGAATCGGCCGTGCAAACGGCGAGCGTCCGGGGGAGCGCGGGCTCCGGCACGAACGGATTTTCGCGCGTCGGTCCCGGCATCGCGCATTGCCGAATCGGGTAGTGCGCTACTCGCGCCGGTTCGGGTTTCCCGCCGCAGGCTGGAGGCCTACCTTCGAGGAGGCCCAATGTCCGTCGCAATCGACAGCGTCCAGCACTTCAGCGGGCCGCAGGTGGAAGGTCGAACGGTCCGTACCGCACGGTCGACCAACGCGGAGATATACCCGAAGCTGGCGCGAAAGCTGGTGGACGCGGAACAGCCGGATCCGGCGGTCGCGTTCGTACTCGCGGTCTGCGCCGGCTATTCCTACAGCGACGTGTCCACGGTGCAGGCGATGGTGAACCGCCTCGGCCTCGTCGGGGCCCGCTGCGTCGCGGTGCCGATGACGGTCGACGCGATGTACATCCGTTCGACCGGCTACGTCATCCAGAGCGCGGACGGAGAGGTCGTCATCGTCAGCTACCGTGGCACCGAGCCGGTGAGTATTGCCAGCTGGCTGACCGACGCCGACGTCGCCGCCGAGACGGTGCGCTTGGATCTCGACCACCTGCCGGGAGACGAGGAATACGGGGTACACGCCGGGTTCTACCGCAACGTGCGCGCGACGCGCTTCGCGATGATCGACCTGCTGCGCCGCGCCCTCGCCGGCAAGTCGATCCTGCCCGGGGACGACACCCAGGGGCTGACGAAGGCGCGAGCGATCTATCTCACCGGGCACAGCCTCGGCGGCGCGATGGCGGCGCTGCTGACGATCATGCTGCACGAGAACCCGAACTACGTCGACATCAAACCCGTGGTGCGTGCCACCTACACCTACGGACAGCCGATGGTCGGCAACCGCGCGCTCGCCGGCGCGTGCGCTCGCAGGCCGTTTCAGCACCGGCTGTTCCGCTACGTGCACGGCGACGACCTGGTGCCGCATCTGCCGCCGCGCGAGTCCGGAGCGTTTGTGCACTTCGGCCTCGAATACCGGTGCGACCGCCGTACCAGGGACCTGCGCCAACCCGAGAAGCCGGCCGGCCAGACCGTCGGGCCGGGGATCGTTGTCGCGCTCGCGGGGTTGGTCGGCGGCGTCTTCGCGGGTGTGCCCCGTATTTCGCTGCCGTTCTCGCTGCCGTTCTCGCTGCCCTTGTCGCTGGGCGACCACGCACCGCACCACTACATCGCCGCACTCAAGCCGCCGGATGTCGACAGCGAGTTCGGCGATTGAATGCCGGCGTGGACTAGCCCGGGACCGAGCGGCCGACCGACGATACCCCGACATGAAAGTCGAACCCACCCGGATAGTCGGTAGCCCTACGCCGGCACCCGCCGGGCGTGTTGAGAACCTGGGTGGTCGGGGTCGGCCGTAGGCTTTGGTCTGGTATCGGTGCGGGTCGATGCGCGGATCTCGTCTCGGGAGCGGTGTGCATTGCGGCCCGCGCTGGTCGGACACAACGTCGACGGGAGTGGATGACGGTCGCTGACACGGTGGCGCCGCTGGTTCGTGCGGCGCTCGGTGAGGAGGTTCCGGTCCGGATCAGCGGCTGGGACGGGAGTGAGTGTGGGCCGTCGGGCGCCGTGGCGGGTTGAGGCTGGTCAATCGGCGTGGTTTGCGGCGGTTGCTGTGGGCGCCCAACGACCTCGGTTTCGCGCGCGCGTACGTGTCCGGCGACATCGACATCGAGGGGGACCTGCTCGCGGCCCTGGATACCCTGGAGCAGGTGTCGGACCCGAGCCGGGGCCTGGGTACGCATCGACGCGCGGACCAAGAAGGCACTGGTGAAAGCGGCGCTGCGGCTGGGGATCGTCGGCCTGCCGCCGAAGCCGCCGGCCGAGGGCGCCAAACCGGCGCGCGGGCACCGGCACGAGAAGGTTCGCGACGCCGCCGCGATCAGCCACACTACGACGTCGGCAACGACTTCTACCAACTCGGGCTCGGTGAGTCGATAACCTACTCGTGCGGCTTCTGGGCGCACCAGAACGAGGATCTGGGCGCGGCTCAGTACGCCAAGTGCGATCTGGTCGCCCGCAAGCTCGGCCTTGCCCCGGGGATGCGTGTCCTCGACGTCGGCTGCGGGTGGGGCACCTTCGCGTTGCACGCGGCACGCAACTACGGCGTGCAGGTCGTCGGTGTCACCCTGTCCCGCGAGCAGGCGGACTACGCCCGCCGCCGGATGGTCGAGGCGGGTGTTGGTGATTCGGTAGAGATCCGGGTTCAGGACTACCGCGACGTCGCCGACGGGCCCTACGACGCGATCTCGAGCATCGGCATGGCCGAGCATGTCGGTGCCGCGATGCTGGAGCGCTATGCCGCGGACCTGTTCGCGCTGCTGCGGCCGCGGGGGCGGTTGCTCAACCATGCGATCTCGCGGCGACAAGGCAAACCCGCCACGTTCTCCAAGACGTCGTTCATCGACCGCTATGTGTTCCCGGACGGTGAGATCGAACCGATGGCGACGATGATCGAGGCGATCGAGGGAGCTGGTTTCGAGGTACGCGACGTCGAATCGCTGCGCGAGCACTACGCGCTGACCCTGCGGGCGTGGGTGGGGAACCTGGAGGCGAACTGGGACCAGGCGGTGGCGCACAGCAGCGCCGGCCGCGCACGGGTGTGGCGGCTGTACATGGCCGGCGCCGCGCTGGCCTTCACGGGTAACCGGCTCGGGATCAACCAGATCCTGGCAGTCAAGTGCACCGAACGCGGTCACGCCGGCATGCCCGCCACCCGCGAGGAGCTACTGCAGCCCGGGGCACCGACGCCCTGATCAACCCGGATTCGGTGCCGGCGGAAGCGATTCCGCCAGACGGGATCGGCCGGGGCCTGACCTGAGTCGACATCAGGGTGCCGCACCCGCCGCCGCTCAGCGGCATCGCGCGTCACTCCTCAGGTCGCCCGCCGATTCCAGTCCGGCGGCCGTGGTCTCGCATGATCTCTCAGTCGATCGGCTTGCCGTACCGCCATTGTTGGTTCGGCCCGCCGTGTCGGTCCCACTGAATGATTGCCGCTCCTTGGTCGCGCGATGCGCCGGCAACGTCGAGCACCTTCCCGGAGTGCTTGGCGCGCAGGATGAAGTGGTCGCCGAGGTTCTCCACCGCGAATCTCTGATTGTCCCCACCGTGCCAGTCCCACTGAATCACCGCCGCCCCGTTGTCGACCGAACCACTGGTGACGTCGAGCACTTTGCCGGAATGCAGGGCGGTGATCCGGTAGAAGCCGTCGTTCAATCGGTCCAAGCGAAACCGTTGGTTCGCCTGATTGCTGAGAAATCCCCACTGCTGCAGCGGCGCCCCGGCCGCAGCCGAAGCAGCCCTGACGTCGAGCACCTTCCCCGAGTGCTTCGCGCTGAGGATGCCGAACCCGTCGAAAGTCACCACGTCTGCCCACCCCTTCCAACTCGCTGCGCCGGAGGCCAAACCCTGCGACGCATGCGAATCTACGAGCGATCCCGCGCCGCGTCCCGAGTACCCGACTACCTGAATATCGGATCGCAGCACCACACGGGGGCGGCGGGAAGACACGAGTTGGACCACCACAACGCCAATCCGGCTCAGACTCAAACCGGGAATCGCCAAATGAGGTAGTCGCCTACTCCAGTCTCGAAGAACTCGACCAGCAACACTGAATTCAGGCTCCTACCGGAGTCGCTGGTCGGGGCGGACCGCAAAGGGGGGACCATGACGACCGAGAATCTGGTTCACGCTCGCAATCTCGGGCGCGGTAAGGCCAATCCAGCGTGCGCACGGGGTGCCACATCGCGCTGCGCGAATTCCACCGCAGGGCACCTGCCGCGCGCGCGGACCCTCACCGTGCTGGCCGACGACGCAACGCCGTTGGCCGCCACCGAATGTGGGCCGGCGACCGCCCCACTGACCGTCGTGTTCCTGCACGGACATTGCCTCGACCAGACGTCGTTTCGGATGGTTCGAGACAGAATCACGCGCCGCTGGGGATCCTCGATCCGGACCGTCACCTACGATCACCGAGGCCACGGAAAGTCCGGCGTCGCGGACACAACCACCTACACGCTGGAGCAGCTCGCTCTCGACCTTGCCGCAATCCTCCGTGCCGTCGCACCCGTCGGCCCGGTTCTGTTGGTCGGCCATTCGATGGGCGGCATGACCCTGCTGCGCTACGCGCGCGAACACCCCCAGGAAGTCGGGGAGCGCGTCGTCGGTGCCGCTCTGATCGCCACGGCCGCCGGCGACCTCTCCTCGCACGGCATCGGCAAGGCCCTGCGCATCCCCGCCCTCTCCTGGTTCACCGCGGCTGCGACGATCCACCCGCCGGCGTTGCAGCGACTCCGGGACGCCCTGAACCAGCTGCTCCCGCCGGTCCTGAGTGTTGCCGGCCGCACGCCCGTACACGTCAGCCCCTGGGTCGACGACGTCTCACACACGGTACTGAACGCCACACCGTTCGAGACCATGACCGGATTCCTCCCGGTGCTGAGTGGCCTCGACGAATACGCCGCGCTCGCGGTGCTCGGAAGAATACCGGTCACCGTCATCTGCGGCACCGAAGACAAGCTGACCCCACTCGCCCATTCGACCGCGATCACGGCGGCGATCGCCACGGCCCGGCTCGTCAAGGTTCCCAGCGCCGGACACCTGGTGGTCAACCAGGCGCCCGGGCCGGTCGCCTCGGCGTTGAACACACTCATCGATCGCGTCACGTCCCCGACCGGGCGCCCGATGCTCCGGTGCGGCTGACGAATCGGCGACCACGCAGGCAGGGAGGACGCCGGGCGCGCGCGCGAAGGTTACGGAACTCGATTCATGTTCTCCTCGCCCGTCCACACGGCGACGTCGCTACAGTCTCGGCCCACGCGGGTCGGTGTCCGCGAGTAGTCGACTACCTGCCTCGTTCTTTCGTCAGTCGACCATCAGCGTGGTTCGTGCCGTTTCCTTCATCCGCACTGCGCCCACGAAGACGAGGGCCGCGCACAGCGCGAAGAAGCCG
This sequence comes from Aldersonia sp., assembly GCA_036524855.1. GTDB lineage: Bacteria > Actinomycetota > Actinomycetes > Mycobacteriales > Mycobacteriaceae > Aldersonia. The sequence goes on from DATDBL010000167.1 coordinate 29,551, forward strand.
GCAGGCGCGAGGTCGATCTGCGTGACGTCGACGAGCCACGCGCACAGGAAAGGGGCGGTACCACCCAGGAACAACTGCGCGACGTTCATCCCGAGCGAGATGCCGCTGTAGCGTACGCGTGCCTTCATCATCTCGGCGAAAGCTGCAAACGCGGGCCCGATCGACAGGGAGACCGGAACGCTCAGCAGGATCTGACCGAAAACTGCAGCTGCAGCGGAAGTTCCACCCATCAGCGTAAAGGCCGGCACGGTGACGACGAGCCCCGACACTGCGGCCGCGATGAACGGGTTCGGGGCGACGAGGGCGATGCCGTGTCAGCGTTACCGTTCATCCGACAGGATCGATGGAGCGTCGACGTTGACCGCGTGCGCGAGCGGGAGGTCGCGCCACTGTGGACCGGCTCCGATTGCCACCTCGCGCCCGACCTGGAAGATGGTGCAGCGGGCCATCGGAGCGACTCGCCTCCTCGCTGTACCCCCTCGTGAGTGGTTATGGATTCTCTGGACTCCATAACCACTCACGGCGGCGAAGCCGCCTAATCCCCGATCCGCAGCCCGGTTTCGGGGTGGAAGAGGTGGATGCGGCCGTGGGGTTTGACGGTGAGGTGTACCGATTCGGCGAGTTTGGCGGGGGTGCGGCCGGGTGCGCGGGCGACGAGGTGGAGGGGGTCGCCGTCGAGGCCGAGCAGGGGTGCGCCGGTGTTGCGGGTGTAGACGTAGGACTCGCTGCCGAGTTCCTCGACCAGTTCCACGGTGGCGGTGAATCCGGCACCGCCGCCGGTGCCGAGTTCGAGTTCCTCGGGCCGGATCCCGACGGTCACCTCGCGCAACCCCTCCGCTGCGAGGGCGGACATCGCCGAACGGGGCAGTGGCAGGGTGGTGCCGGCGACGTCGACGCCGTCGGCGGTGACGTGGGTGGTGAACAGGTTCATCGCGGGGGAGCCGATGAAGCCGGCGACGAAGGCGTTGGCGGGGCGGTCGTAGAGGTCGGTGGGGGTCGCGAACTGCTGCAGTGTGCCGAATCGCAGCACCGCGACGCGGTCGCCCATGGTCATGGCCTCGACCTGGTCGTGGGTGACG
>DATDBL010000168.1:0-2780 GCA_036524855.1 Aldersonia sp.
ACCCGGCCCGAGGCGACGCCGGTCAGCCGGGTCCGCGAGCTGATCGAGCTGCTGCTGCCCACCGGGCGGTGCTCGGTCGAACAGGTCGCCCGCAGCCTCGGGGTCGATCGGCGCACGGTGCATCGCCACCTCGCCGAGGCCGGGCAGACCTACTCCTCGGTGCTCAACGCCACCCGTGTGGACCTGGCCGAACACCTCGTCGCCGGCCGGCGTTACTCCCTCACCGAGGTCGCCGACCTGCTCGGCTTCTCCTCCGCCAGCAACTTCTCCCGCTGGTTCAGCAACGAATTCGGCTGCAGCCCAAGACAATGGCGCGCCAAGCACCGCACCGCGGCATGAGGACCGGGAACGCGCCGATACGACACCATGCAGAGCGCCGTCGGCGACCGTCAGGGCCCGACCGTCAGTGGATGGGCATCGACGGTGGCCCCTGCGATTCTGGGGAGTTCCAGAATGTTGGCGTGGATGCAGGCGCGTCGTTGTGGACGACACCGGCCGCGAATGCTCCGTCGGCGTCGTTGCCGAGGACGCCGGACAACCCGACCGGGCCGTGGTAGGCAGAGCCGTCGACTCGTCGAACTTCTCCTGGTCGTCCGGCTTGATCAGACCATCAGGGCGAACGTCGACCACAACAGTGCCGCCGGCGACCGTACGCAGCAACAGGTCGGGCACGTGCTCACGCTCGGTCCCGGCACCGGTGACGAACCGAACGCTGAACGGCTGCGCAGTCACCACCACAACGCTCGGGTCAAAGTCGAACGCGACGAGATGATCACGCTCACAACATGACTCAAACGTCACGTGACGTTTCGTGGTCGCCATCCACCAGTGGCCGCAGAAGTTGCGTTGGTTCTTGGAGGTGCGGATACGCCGATACGGCGAGACCGACCCGAAGTCGATCGAGTAGGCCTGTGGCTACACGCGCTGCAAATTGCGCCGATCGGCGGGGTGCACGCCGGACTACACCGTCGAGCGCGGATCGGGTGTGGTGGAAAGCGTGTGTCGACCTACCGGGCAGCGACCTCGTCAAAGCGATGCCCGCCCGGGCCGAATCACCCGGGAGTCATGCCTGGGGCACATCGCGCGACGACGCAGCGAGTTCGGCCCGCCGCGCGCGTGCCCGCTCCCGATGCCTGCCGGGGACGTCGGCCGCGTCGAGCACTGCGATGGCGATGTCGGTTCGGCGACGTCTCACGGCGGCGTCGACCATGACCTGGAGCGCGCCCCAGCTGTCCGATCCGATCGCCGCGGCGGCGGGCTCGAACCGCGTCAACTTGCCGGCCGCCACCATCGCGCACGCGCGCAGGCACAGCGCCTCCTCGGCGTGATAAAGCATGCGGGCGTTCGCGTAGACCTCGGCGAGGTCGACCAGGATCGCCTCGGCGAGGTCGAGATCGCGCCCGACCCCGCCGCGACGCAGCACGGTGACCTTCGTGGCGTGCAGGAGACCGTAGTTGGCGGCGAAGACGCACCACTGCAGCAGGTCGCGCCAGAAGACCTCGGCGCCGATCCCGGCAGCCCGCCGATCGGTGCCCGCGTATGCGGCGACCGCCTCGCCCGCGACGGCGCCGAGCCCGCCGTAGGAGTCGTCGCACACCTCGGCCGCCTCGTAGTACCACGTCAGGAAGGCGCGACGGATCGCGAGGGACGTCGCCGCGTCGTCGCCGGCGTGTGCGATCATCTCCCGCTCGACCCGGTCGACCTCGTACGCCATGTCGGTCGTCGCCCATCCGTCCCAGGTCGGGAGACGGTCGAGATCGAACCGGGCCGACACCGAGTCGTAAGGCGGCTGGGGCGAGCGCGGGAACTCCGGCCAGGAGCCGAACAGGGCACGCCGACGCAGCTGCGCCGAGGGCGGGTCGCACATCGCCGGCGTGCGGTCGCGCTCGTACAGCGTCGACTTCATCACCTTCGCGCGGGCCTTCGCACGCACTTTCCGGTCGCCAGCGGTCGCCGCCAGGTCTCCCGCGCTCAGGCCGGCGTGCCGCAGGCGCTCGGTGAGCGACAGGAGATGGCTCCACTTCGCTTCACCGTCGGACGTGTCGGCGCCCTGGATCGCCGCGTCCAGCGCATCCCAGTCTCCGTCGTGGTACGCAATGCACACCGTGCAAAACCACAGGTCCCAGTAGGACCATTCGGCACCGGCGACGGTCCGCCACGGCTCAGGTCCATATACCGGCGCCGACTTGTCCTCCGCCGCCCCATCATGCACCGTCACACAGTAGATGATGCCGGTGCGCACGGGGCTGCGAGAGTCTCGGCCGCGGTGTGACAGGCCCGCAAGTTCGGGTGGTGAATCGCCATGGCGCCGATTCGCAGTCGATCACGGGGCGACGGTTCGCGACACGCCGATGAGTCGATACTTTTCGCCGTCATCAACATCGGACGCGGCACGCGAGGGCGCCCGCTCGCCACGACCACCTCATCCGATGCACCATGGGCCGCACCCGGTCCCGGTGCGATCATCGACGGCATGCGATACCGCAGAGCGGTCGAGAAGCTGCGGGTCCTGGGCGAGGCGTGTACATCGTCGACCAGGCTCCCGTTGGAGGAGCCCTTCCTGCGCGAGGCCTACGTGTTCGGCGAGGTGCTCACCGGCGCCGACCCGTCGAGTGCGTAGAGGTCGCCATGGTGCTGAACCTCCCGTCTCGGGATGTGCCGTGGGAATCGCAGCCGCGTGGCACCGCCTGGCTCGTCGAGCGTCTGCGGTTGGACAAGGGCGGCTACCGGTACTGGTGGCGCTCCCGCGAGGACCCGGTGGCGAACCATGTGATCCGCGG
>DATDBL010000169.1:0-5136 GCA_036524855.1 Aldersonia sp.
GACCCGCGGCCTCAACCCGGGACAAGATCAAACCCATTTGAACAGCGACCGAACTGACCCACTACAACGTCAGGAGATCCGGATGTCGGTCATGACGGCGCCGTTGAATACTTCGTCTCGTGCACGGCCTTCGAAGTTCGCGTTGAGCGCAGTGAGGATGAGGTTGCGCAACCCCTCCTCCTACAGCTTCGCCGCGGCGCCGCGGTAGGTGTGCGTTCCATCGCCCGCGTCATCCCGCTGACGTGCGGATGCCGTCTTCGAAGAAGATGTCGGCCATCTCGGCTCTGCCGCAGCGGATTCCGCAGCTGCGGCGGCGTTCTCAATCCGCAGCGGCGTCGCTGAACCGGTGCGACGAGGATCTCGGTGCCCTTCTCGACTTTGTGGAACGGGATGTCGAGGTCGGCCATCACGGCCGCAGCGGCGTCGAGGCGGATCAATCGGTTCGAGGCCGTCGTTGTCACTGAGGTTTTCTCAGTAGCTTCCGCGTTGAAGAGCAGTAGAGCCAGAAAAGGCGAGTAGCATCATGAGTGTCGAGGGCCACTCGATGTGCGCGGTCAGCCATGTCGTCCTCGGCGCCCAAGTCGGTCCGAGTTAGGGGCCGGGGACTGGAGCGCCGATAATGACGTCGGATCGGACCTTTGGTTCGAAAACACAGCGAGTTTCAGGATCACTTCGCCGCGCGCAGGCACTCGAATCCACTCAGTCGTGCGCGGCATGTCCACACAGCCGGGCTTCGCACGATCCGATCGGAATTCGGTTCTGCGCGGCGACCTCAGGGCAACACCTCGACCGGAAGTGTATCTGCGCTGGTGAACACGCGACCGGACAGCACTACGTCCGGTTCTAGGTGAGACGGAACGCGCCCCAGCCCGAGACCCCGTTTGGCCGTAGCAGAATCGCGCGGCGCCGTGTGCGTGACGATGCTCGTCTGTCACAAGAGTCTTCGCAGGCCGTTCGCCGATCGGTGGTGTTCATCTCCGCCCTCGCCGCGACGTCGCGCGCGTATCGGGCGGGCACTTCCCCGACGGCGCCGAAAAGTTCACCAAGAAAGTCCTGGACAACGAGACGCTGGGCCAGTGGTACCTGCGGCAGATGCTGGGCAGCGCGAACATCGACGCCGGCCCGGCGATGGGGTTCATGACCGGCAACCTGTCCTATCAGATCAGATCGAAACCACCTGTCCCGGAACTGCCGAGCAACCGGCTCGCCCAGATCTCGGTGCGGGTCGAGGCGTTGGCCGACAAGTACGACCTGCCCTACACCAGTGGGTCGCTGCCGGTGCAGTACCTCAAGTCGTGGCGCACGGTCTACAAGCTGGCGTTGCCGAACAAGTACCTCACCGGCAACCGCCGACGACGCGCCCGAGACGGCCTCGGAACCCAAGTCCGGCGGCGACACGATCAGCACGATCGACCCGATCACCGGCACACGTCGCGGGCCGCTCACCGCGCTCGAGAACGGCAAGCGCCGCGGCCCGGTGGTCGCACTCACGCAGCGCCTCCGACGTCGGTCGGTCTTGCGGTCCCCGCACATGGTGCGGAGGCTCGGTCGTTGCGCGAGGTACTCGATAAACGAGAATGAGATTCACACTCCTGCGAACACGCTCGGCCACAGGCGACCTCGGATCTCGCCTGACGTAACGTCCGAGGTCGGTCGTCAGCGGTATGTGGCGGAGGGCTGCTTTACCGACGACGCCCTCCGCATCGTCGTCACGTTCTACTACGCCGACCGCGACATACTCTGCGTGGATCGGCGGGGGACACGCACGCCGTCCGAGTCGTCGCGAAGGAGTGTCGAGCGGGCGGTGAGGATGAGCGGGTTGCTCACTCGGCGAGGCGGGCGAGGCGGTTGGCTGTCGGGCGAGGTCGACATCGCGGGCACGTCGCACGCGATCGGTGCCCGGCGCGGACTGCGGGCCGCCGAGTTCGGGCTGAGCAGTCGTCTCCAGGAGGTGGTCATCGAGCCGTGGCTGTCGGTCGTAGCCCAGATGCGCAAGATCTGCTCGATGTGGTGGTTGCCGGGTCGAGACCGGCGCCCGCGTAGCTGGTGGAGCCGTTGGCGGCAGGTCCTGTGCGGACTCGCCGGCGCGATGTCGTCGACACCGAGTCTGCGGCCAGCGGGCTACAGCGGGCCCGCGGCGGCCCGTGGCCCGCCGGTTGCGCGAACGGTCCGGCGGCTGGTTGGCCGGTTTGAACGACGGCGGAGTTCGCTGCGCTGTGCGACTCGCCCACGGACGATGCCCGCTCGGGCAGTCGCGAGCTCTATCCTTGCGAAATGGACCCGAGACACGTCGCCGCGCCGCACGAGGGCGGGCCGTCGAGGTCCGCGCCGGCGAGTGGTTCGGGGGGCGGTGCGTCGGCGCTGGGGTGCCTCACGGGTGGTGTTCTCGTACAGCGGATCGGGACCGGCTCATGGGGCCAGGATGGGGCCAACGGGCTGGACCAGGTGCTCCGAGGCGTCCGACCGGAGGTGGTAGCACCACTGTAACCAGCACGGATACCGTTGTGACGTAGGTGGTTCCATCTGAAAAGCGGAAGGTCGCCGGTTCGATCCCGGCCCTGGCCACCAGCGTTTCCCCAGGTCACAGCGGTGGCCTTTCTTTTTTTGTGCACAATGTGGCTCGATTTGCGCCGTTCATGGGCCACTATGGGGCCAGGATGGCCCCATGAACCGCGTGCGGGGATGGTCCGGCTGCGGATTCGGCGCAGCGTGCTGGGCGTTCGCGCAGGTCAGGGGGACTCTCGGTGCATCCTTGAGTGCGATGAAGGTGCGGCCCGCCGAGCGGAAGCTCAGCCGCGCCGCTCCCGCCGTCGGGTCGACGTTCGGAGTCGGCCTACTCGGCGGAGTTGGGGCAGGCATCGGCTTGTTTGGCCCCATGGGTGCCCCACGGAACCGCCCCGCGGAGGTGTTCGCGACCGTCTCGAACGTCGCGCGAGGTTTCATCTGTGCAGGTGGGGCAGTTTGTGAATCGAGTGCTCGGAGGGTGTGAGGTTCCGGCGATGAGCGGGAGGTCGTCATCGGGACCGCGTTGTTGCGAGCGGGGTCCGCGACGACGGAGATGACGGGATGACGGCAAGCCGGTGGGGCTGAGCGTGACGCGGTTGTTGGTGGTCGCTCGTTGTGCCGGCCATCCGATCTTGTGAGGCTTCACGTTGGGCCTCGGTCGACGCCGGGGAGCTTGTCTCCGCCCAGGTCGGTTTCTACCCCACCCCGAGGGCTACGACGCACTCTTCCCGGGTGGCCAGTTCACCGCCGAACGCGCCGCCGCTCGCGTGGCCTCGCCGCGGCGACGTGGCCGGCCTCATTTGCGCCGGCGACGCGATGATCGACGAACGTGCCGGGTCGGCACGTTCGAATACGTCGCCCACCAACTGCGCCGCCACGCACACGCCGATGTCGTCGACTGGGCGCCGCTTTACCCGCCACACTTCAAGGTCGATCAGGAGAGCATTCACGCCAACGAGCTGAAGCTGATCGAGATCGCCGCAACTTAGTGGTCTCGCTCGTAAGTTCGTCGGGGGTCAGGCTGCTCGGGGTTCGGCCGACTGGTGGTCATCGAGTTTGGTCATGAGTTCGTTCAGGTCGGTGGTGGTGAATTTCCATTTGAACGGCTGGGCGGTCTGGTTGTAGCGGGTTTCGAACTCGGCGAGCCGGGTCTCCACGGTGGCGAGCTCGGTGAAGTCGTTGGGGGAAACCACCTTTCGTTGGACGATGGAGAAGTATATCTCGATCTGATTGAGCCAGGACGCGTGCACGGGGGTGTGCACCATGATCGCGTTGGAGAACTGGGCGGCGAGTCGGTCGACCGCTGTCTGCCCGCGGTGCGAGGAGCCGTTGTCCACGATCCAGAACACCCGCTCGGCCGACGCGTAGGGTTCGGTGGTCATCACCTGGTTGACCAGGCGTGCGAACGGGTCGATGCCGGTGGTGTCCTCGCAGCGCCCGAACACCCGGGCGTGGTGCACGTCGTAGGCGGCGAGGTAGGCCAGCGCGCCGCGGCGGTGGTAGTCGTGGTTGACGCGCATCGTGCGCGCCGTGCCGGGCGGCAGGGTCGGGTGGCAGCGGCAGCGGGCCTGGATCGAGGTCTTCTCGTCGGCGGAGATCACGAAGTCGTTCGGACCCAACGGTTTCCCCTCCCAGGTGCGGGCGTAGAGGTCCAGCACGCGTGCGGCCTTGACGGTGAAGTCGGGGTCGGTGATGAAGATCCACGACTGGTACTGCCAGGGTTTGAGTGCGTCCTCGGACAAAAGGCGGCGCACCGTCGCCGGCGAGATCGACGCGCAGATGCCCTCGGCCACGGCGTGGCGGGCCAGCTCCGGGCACGACCACCGCGCCAGCGGCAGCCCGTGCTCGCGTGGCGGTGTGCAGGCCAGCGCCTTGACGCGGGCGACCTGCACCGGGGTGAACCGGGGTGGGCGACCCGATCGTTTCCCATCACCCAGCGCCGCCACCCCCGGTGCGGCGAGCCAGCGCCCGCGCCACTTGCGCGCGGTGTCGACACACATCCGCAGCGTCGCCGCGATCTGCGCGTTCGATTCCCCCCGCGCGGCGGCGAGCACGATCGCGGCGCGGGCCGCGAGGCGTTGCTCGGTGCGCCCGGCCCGCACCAGCCGCCCCAGCGTTCGGCGCATCGAGCCGGTCAGGGTGATCCGTTCGGCGCTGATCGGTGACATCCGCTGCTCCCACTGAAGTTCCCAATAGTCACTTCAGTCTCGAGCGTCACAGGGTCGACCCTGGTCTGCGACACGCCGATCCGGCAAGATCGGCGAGCATGGCCACACCACCGCCGTCCACCAAGACCTCGCTGCAACAGACGTTGTCGCACCGTGCCCGGCAGCGATGGCCGCAGCTGGCCGGAGTCGCGGTCCGATTCCGCGGCCAGTTCGCCTACGTCAGCGCAGTGCGCGCCGACGACGAACGCGTGCCGCTGATGCGGCTGCGTTACGGCGGGTCCGCAGCCCGTTGGGGCTTCGCGATCTACCTCGCCAGCAAGGACGGCTACGAGGACTCGCTCCTGCCGAACGGCTACTCGGCCGGCGCCCCCGAGGACGCCCTCGACACCGCCTGCGGCGTCTACCTCGGCGATCCGACGGCCTGGACCTGACCCCCGACGAACTTACGGGCGGGACCACTTAG
>DATDBL010000170.1:0-6983 GCA_036524855.1 Aldersonia sp.
AAGTCCTCCGGTAGCAGTCGGGCCGGGTTCGCCCAGCGGTAGTCGGCGCCCGAGGCGCGGGCCGAGAGCAGGTCGGTGTCCGACGTGGACAGCAGCACGATCACACCCGCCACCCTATCGGCCGCCTTATATGCCTTGACAGGAATATTCCCATGAGGGAATATAGTCAGGTGAGCAACGCGATCTGGCTCGCCCTCGCCGAACCGCACCGGCGGCGGATGCTCGATGTGCTGCGTCGCCAACCCTGCGCCGTCGGCGAGTTGTCGGTCCGGCTGGGGCTGGCGCAGCCGCAGACGTCCAAGCACCTGCGGGTGCTGCGCTCGGCCGGGTTGGTGAGCGTGCACGCCGACGCGCAACGCCGGATCTATCGCGCCGAACCCACGGCGCTGGTCGAGCTCGACGCGTGGCTCGCCCCGTATCGCCGGATGTGGGCGACGAGCCTCGACGCGCTGGCCGACCATCTGGATGCCTATCCCGAGGAGGAGACATGACCGAAGACGGCACCTACCTGGAACTCGACGGCCGCCCCGCGGTGCGGTTCGAGCGCCGCTATCCGCACTCCGCGCGGCGGGTGTGGCGGGCGATCGTCGACCCGGACGAGTCGCGGCACTGGTTCCCGTCCTCGCTGGTAATCGAGGAACGTATCGGCGGCCTCGTCCGGTTCGCCGACGACCCGAATCAGCCCGACGGCAGCGGTCGTGTGCTCGCCTACGATCCCCCGCACCGGCTCGAATTCACCTGGGGCGGCGACGAAATCCACTTCGCGCTGACCGACGACGGGGACGGCTGTCTGCTGCGACTCACCAACCTGCTCGAGGCGACCGACACCGCGGCCCGCAACGCCGCCGGCTGGACGGTCTGCCTGCTCGAACTCGACCGGATGCTCGCCGACGCATCCGGGAGTGGGCCGCACGGCGAAGACGAGGCGCCGTGGCAGCCGATCTACGACGCCTACGTCGCCGCCGGGATGCCGCACGGTGCCGCCATCCCGGGCGCGTAACGTGGCTGCATGAGCCGACCCGCCGACCGCTGCCCCGGCGTGTTCTCGGCGCACCCCGCGGCGGATGGCTACCTGGCCCGGATCCGGTTGCCGGGCGGGCGGATCGAACCGGCGCAACTCGAGGCGCTCGCCGGCGTCGCGGCGAGGTTCGGGGACGCCCACCTCGAACTCACCTCGCGCGGCAACCTGCAGGTCCGCGGCATCACCGACCTCGACGCGGTCGCGGAGATCGTCGTCGCGGCGGGGCTGATCCCCACGCCGTCGCACGAGCGGGTACGCAACCTGCAACTCTCGGCGCTGAGCGGTCGCCGCGGCGGCAACGCCGACCTGCGTCCCGTCCTCGGCGACCTGGACGCACGGCTGCGGGCGGATCCCGTGCTCGCGGATCTGCCGGCCCGGTTCCTGTTCGGTCTCGACGACGGCCGCGGCGACATCCTGGCACAGCTTCCGGACGCGGGGTTGCTGGCGCACTCCCCCGACGATGCCGAATTGGTGATCGGCGGTGTGCCGACCGGCCGGTCCGTGCCGGTGCCCGACGGCGCCGTCATCGTGCTGGCCGCGGCGCGGGCGTTCCTGGACGACCGTACCGACGACTGGCGGGTCGCCGACCTCGCCGACCGTCCAACCCTCGACGCGCTGCTCGGCGATCTCGCCGCCGTTTCCTACCCGCCGCCCGCTCAGCCCTCTGAGCCGCTCGTCGGCTGGTTGCCCCAGGACGACGGGCTGGTCACCCTCGGCGCGGTGGTCGCGCACGCCCGACTGCCCGCGCGCACGGCCGAGTTCCTCGCCGCGATCGGCACCGACGTCTGCGTGACCCCGAACCGCGAGATTCTCGTCTGCGACCTGTCCGAGGACGTCGCCGACACCGTGCTGCGGGTGCTCGCACCGCTGGGCTTGATCTTCGACGAGGCGTCGCCGTGGGCGCGGGTCAGCTCGTGCACGGGATCGCCGGGCTGTGCGCGCTCTAACGCGGACGTCCGCGGCGACCTCGAACTGCGCATCCACGAACGCCCGGTCACCGGGCGCGAGCACTGGTGCGGGTGCGAGCGCCGCTGCGGGCTGCCGCACGGCCCGGTCACCGCGGTGGTGGCGACGCCGACCGGGTACCGGGTCGGGTCGGGCTGAACTCTAATGTGGGGCGCATGGTCGACTACGTACGGGACGGCGCTGAGATCTACCGGCGCTCGTTCGCGATCATCCGCGCCGAAGCGGACCTGAGCGCGCTCCCGGCCGACGTCGCGCAGGTGGTGGTGCGGATGATCCACGCCTGCGGGCAGGTTGACCTCGTCGACGACATCGCCTACACACCGGATGTGGTAACGAAGGCGCGGGCGGCGCTGCGGGCGGGGGCCCCGATTCTGTGCGACACGAACATGGTCGCCTCGGGCGTCACCCGCCGGCGGTTGCCAGCGGACAACGAGGTGGTGTGCCTGCTCGGCGACCCGCGGGTCCCGGCCCTGGCGGACCGGATCGGTAACACCCGTACCGCCGCCGCCGTGGAACTGTGGCGCGACCGCATCGACGGCGCGGTGGTCGCGATCGGCAACGCCCCCACCGCGCTGTTCCACCTGCTCGACATGCTCGCCGACGGGGCGCCGAGGCCGGCCGCGGTCGTCGGTGGCCCGGTCGGTTTCGTCGGGGCCGCGGAGTCGAAAGACGCTTTGGCCGCGTTCGGCCACGGGGTCGAGTACCTCACCGTCCGTGGCCGCCGCGGAGGCAGCGCCATCACCGCGGCCGCGTTGAATGCGATTGCGAGCGAACAGGAGTGAGCGGCAAGCTGTGGGGGGTGGGGTTGGGCCCCGGTGATCCGGAACTGGTGACGGTGAAGGCCGCGCGGGTCATCGCCGCCGCCGACGTCATCGCCTTCCACAGCGCCCGGCACGGGCACAGCATCTCCCGCGGCATCGCCGCGCCCTACATGCGCGCGGGTCAGCTCGAGGAGCACCTGACCTATCCGGTCACGACCGAGACCACGGACCATCCCGGCGGGTACCAGGGCGCGATTGACGAGTTCTACGTCGAATCGGCGAATCGCCTTGCGGCACATCTGGAGGCGGGGCGGTCGGTGGCGCTGCTCGCGGCCGGGGACCCGTTGTTCTACAGCTCGTACATGCACATGCACAAACGGCTGGCGGAGCGCTTCGAGGCCGAAATCGTGCCCGGTGTGACGTCGGTGAGCGCGGCGAGCGCGGCGCTGGGCACCCCGCTCGTCGAGGGCGAGCAGGTGCTGACCGTGCTGCCCGGCACCCTGCCGGCCGGCGAGTTGACCCGCCTGTTGCGGGACACCGACGCCGCCGCGATCCTCAAGCTGGGGCGGACCTACCCGGCGGTGCGACAGGCGCTGCGGGACTCGGGTCGCCTCGACGAGGCGTATTACGTCGAGCGGGCCAGCACCGATCGCCAACGCGTGCTCGCCGCGGAGGCGGTCGCCGACGACGAGGTCCCCTACTTCGCGATCGCGGTCGTGCCCGGCCCGGCCAAGACGACACCGACGACCACCGGCGAGGTGGTGGTGGTCGGCCTGGGGCCGGGTGCGCCGGACTGGACGACCCCCGAGGTGCGTCACGCGTTGGCCGAGGCGAGCGATCTGGTCGGCTACGTCACCTACCTGAATCGCGTCCCGATGCGGCCCGGGCAGCGTCGGCACGCCAGCGACAACCGGGTCGAGGCCGAACGCGCGACCATGGCGCTCGACCTGGCCAAGCGCGGGGCGCGGGTGGCGGTGGTGTCCTCGGGTGATCCGGGGGTGTTCGCGATGGCCGCGGCGGTGCTCGAGGTCGCCGCGCAGGACGAGTGGCGCGGCGTGCCGGTGCGGGTGCTGCCGGGCGTGACCGCGGCGAACGCGGTCGCGAGCAGGGTCGGCGCGCCGCTCGGACACGACCACGCCGTGATCTCGCTCTCGGACCGGCTCAAACCGTGGGATGTTGTGGCGCAACGGATTTCGGCGGTCGCAGCGGCGGACATGGCGATCGCGGTGTACAACCCGGCGTCGCGGGCACGGACCTGGCAGGTCGCCGCGATGCGCGACCTGCTGCTCGAGCACCGCGACCCGGCGACGCCGGTGATCGTCGGCCGCGACGTGGGCGGACCCCACGAAAGCGTTGACGTGGTCGCGCTGGCCGACCTCGACCCCGCCCGCGTCGACATGCGCACCCTGCTCATCGTCGGCGCGTCCACGACGCAGGTCGTCGACGGTCGGGTGTTCACCTCACGGTGCTACCCGGGCTGAGGCGCAACCACTCCAGTACCGCCGCGACGGTCGCGACGGTCGGCACCTCAGCCGGCGGCGCGGGACGCTCGACCATGACGACCGGTAGCTCCGCCTCCCGTGCGGCGTCGAGTTTCGCGACCGTCGCCGCACCGCCGCTGTTCTTGCTCACCAGCACGTCGATGCGGTGTTCGGCGAGTAGTCGACGCTCGGTGGGCAGGTCGAACGGGCCGCGGCGCAGCAGCAACTCGTGACGGCGCGGGAGTGGCGGGTCGGGCGGGTCGATGGCCCGGATCAGGAACCACTGCGGGTTGTCGGCGAACGCGGACACGCCCTGTCGGCCGATGGTGAGGAACGCGCGCTCGCCCAGGTCGTGCAACGCGTCCGCCGCGTTGGCGAGCGACTCGACCCGCACCCACCGATCGCCGGGGCGTGGTTCGAAGGCGGTGCGCCGCAGGATGATCAGCGGTACCGCGCGACGATGTGCCGCGGCGACAGCGTTGGCGGAGATCCCCGCCGCAAACGGGTGGGTGGCGTCGACGACGGCGTCGATCCGGTGCTCTTCGAGCCACGCAGCCAAACCGTCGACGCCGCCGAACCCCCCGACGCGGACGTCGCCCGCCGGCAACACGGGGTCACGGACCCGCCCGGCGAGCGAGGACACCACCGCGAAGGCCGGGTCGGCGTCGAGCGCCGCGGCGAGCGCCCGGGCCTCGGCGGTGCCGCCGAGGACCAGGATTCGTCGCGTCAGGGCCGCCCGCTGAAGTATGCGACTCCGGAGTCGATCAGCGGTTGACCACCGGCTACGAACGTGGCGGCGATGCTGAGCTTGGTGAACTTCACGGTTCCTCCTCGTCGGTTACAAGTAACCGGCCCCCCGCAACCGGATCGCGAGCATCATCGTGCCCGGGCCGACTGTACCGCGCAGAGTTGGACGACCGTCCGATGAGGGCGCCATGCGGTGAATCCGCCGAGCGGTTCGGCGCGCTGGATCTCGATCCGTCGCAGGCTGCCGCCGTGGCGAGCGGCCCAGGTGACCAGGACGGCCTCGGATTCGAGCGTGACCGCGTTGGCAACCAGCCGCCCGCCCGGACCCAACCGCTTCCAGCACGCGTCGACCAAACCCGGTGTGGTCACGCCACCGCCGACAAAGACCGCGTCCGGGTCGGGTGTGCCCGCGAACGCATCGGGCGCCCGGCCGCGCACCGCGACGGTCGGGACGCCGAGGGTGCGGGCGTTGACGGCGATCTGTGCGGCACGGGTCTGGTGGTGTTCGAAGGTGATCGCGCGGCAGTCCGGGTGGGTGCGCGACCATTCGATGGCGATGCTGCCCGACCCGCCGCCGACGTCCCACAGCAGCTCACCCGGCGCGGGTGCGAGTGCGGCGAGGCTGAGCGCGCGGACCTCCTGCTTGGTGAGCTGACCGTCCCCGCCGTACGCGGCATCGGGGAGTCCCGGCTGCCGGGTGAGCCACGGCGTCGTCGGATCGGCACGACACTCGAGTGCGACGACGTTGAGCGGATCGGCGCCCGGGAGCGTCCACGTCGCCGCCGTGCCGGTCCGACGGCGTTCGGCCGGGCCGCCCAGCTGCTCGAGGACGGTGAGCGTGGTCGCTCCGAACCCGTTGTTGTGCAGTAATTTCGCAAGCTGCGCGGGGGTTTCGCCGTCGTTGCTCAACACCAGCAGGCGCGCGCCGTCGTGCACGTCGGGAAGCACGGTCTCGACCGGGCGCGCAACCAGGCTGACGACAGTCGTGCGATGCACCGCCCAGCCGAGGCGCGCACAGGCCAGCGACGCCGACGACGGCTGCGGGGTCACCCGGAGGCGGTCGGCACCCAGCAGGTTCGCCAGCGTGACACCGATGCCGTGGAACATCGGATCGCCGCTGGCGAGGACCGCGACGCGGCGATCGTGATGTGCGTCCAGCAGTTTCGGCAGCGCGGGCAGCAGCGGGGTCGGCCACGGGAGCCGGGTCGCGGGCGAGGCAGGGACCAATCCGAGTTGACGCGCAGATCCCATCAGCACCTCGGCGTCGGTGATCGCCCGCTTCGCGGCCTCGCCGAGTCCCGCCCAACCGTCGGCGCCGATCCCGACCACGGCGATCGGTGCGCTCATCGCGGCAGTCGCCGCCAGATGGGTTGCGGCAGCAGTCGCATCCCGAAGAAGACCGGCCGCAGCACCGGCGGCACCCAGACCCGGCTCGACCCCCGGCGCAGCGCCTTCGCGACCGCGTCGGCGACCTGCTGTGGCGTACTCGAGAACGGTGCGGGTTTCATCCCCGCGGTCATCCGGCCGATGACGAACCCGGGCCGCACGAGCAGCAGACCGACCCCCGTGCCGTGCAGGGCGTCGCCGAGGCCGCTGGCAAAGCCGTCGAGGCCGGCCTTCGCGGATCCGTAGACGTAGTTGGCGCGCCGGACGCGGATACCGGCGACCGAGGAGAACACCACAAGTTCACCCGACCCCTGGGCGCGCATGCGGTCCGCGAGCACCGTGAGCAGCGAGACCTGCGCGACGTAGTCCGTCCGTACGATCGAGACGGCGTGCGCGGCATCGGTTTCCGCGCGGGCCTGGTCGCCGAGAATGCCGAATGCGAGGACGACGGTGCCGAGCGAACCCAGTCCGTCGACGAAGGCGGCGTGGCCCGAGAGGTCGTCGGCGTCGAACTCACGGGTGGTGACGGACGCCGCGCCCGCCTGCTCGATCCGGGTGACCTCTACGGCGAGGTCGTCGCTGCGGCGGGCGGCGAGGACGACATGGCGGCCGGGAGCGAGG